>NZ_JBEPQI010000016.1:0-208089 GCF_040547725.1 Bradyrhizobium sp. LA2.1 | reverse complement strand
CCGCACGCATCATCGCATGGTCTTTCTGGCGCAGAGCTCATCAGGCTGCCGCTCAACGCGCTCATGTCAAATCAAAAAGACAACTGTAATGCTAAGAAGGATCGCCGGTTCAAGTTGTCCTTCAAAGCTCCCGAACGTCTTTGGCGGATTGTGCTTTGCATACGCGTCACATTTCGGCGACAAGATCAACTTTCAACGACCAGCCGCCATGCTCTTTGCCCAAGGGCATAGATGAACCCGCGTACCCGCCGTCACAATAGCGCTGCCGGCGCTCTTGTGATCGCAATTCTGTCAGCTTTCCAACATGAGTTGATAAAACTGACATTCGAGCAGGCGGTACCTAACTGCTTGAAGCGAACCACAAAATACGTTTGTGGCAGGTATGGCACGCCAGTTGCTCTTGGCTTTTCAGAAACGACTCTGGGGATGCTTGCTGGAAGGATTCGGCTTGCGAAGAGAATTGGAAGAATGAGTACTTCAGCGCAACACCAGGTATCCTGTGGCGGCGGCGAGATCAGCGAGACCATGCAAGTCATGACTAAGCACAACAGCTGCGGTACGGTCGATGGCAGCGGCAAGGGCAGGTGCGGATCTCAGGCCGGCATCGGCAATGTGCGGAAGGAGGTCTGGGAAAAGGTGAAGAACCATCCCTGCTACAGCGAGGAGGCGCACCACCATTATGCCCGGATCCATGTCGCGGTCGCACCGGCCTGCAATATCCAGTGCAATTACTGCAATCGTAAGTACGATTGCGCCAACGAATCGCGCCCCGGCGTTGTCAGCGAGAAGTTGACGCCGGAGCAGGCCGCCAAGAAGGTGCTGGCGGTCGCTTCCGCCATCCCTCAGATGAGCGTGGTCGGCGTTGCTGGCCCTGGCGACCCCTTGGCGAATTCGGACAAGACATTCAAGACGTTCGAGCTCGTCAATAAATTCGCGCCAGACATCAAGCTGTGCCTCTCGACGAACGGTCTGGCACTAGCTGATCATGTCGACACGATTGCAAGACTTAAGGTCGATCACGTGACGATCACGATCAACATGATCGATCCCGATATTGGCGCAAAGATCTATCCCTGGATCTTTTACCGCCACAAGCGCTACACCGGCATTGAAGCTGCAAGCATCCTCAGCAATCGGCAGCTCCAGGGCCTGGAGATGCTCACCGCGCGCGGCATCCTGTGCAAAGTCAACTCGGTGATGATTCCCGGGATTAACGATCAGCATCTGGTTGAGGTTAACAAAGCCGTGAAGTCCCGCGGCGCCTTCCTGCATAACGTGATGCCGCTGATTTCGTCACCCGAGCACGGCACCGTGTTCGGTCGCAGCGGGCAACGCGCCCCGACGGCACAGGAAGTGACAGCATTGCAGGATAGCTGCGAAAGCGAGATGAACATGATGCGTCACTGTCGCCAGTGCCGCGCCGACGCCGTCGGACTGCTCGGGGAGGACCGCGGCGGCGAATTCACCATTGAACAGATCATGGCCATGGACTTCAAATATGATGAACAGGCCCGAAAGGAGTATCAGGCCAAAGTCGAGAAGGCGCGCATTGCAAGGCTTGCGGCCAAGCAGGAGCAGCTTGCGGAGCTCGCCAGCGCGTCCAGCGAAATCAAGGTGCTGGTGGCGGTTGCAACCAAGGGCTCGGGATTGATCAACCAGCACTTCGGTCATGCCAAGGAGTTCCAGATCTACGAGCTCTCGACTTCAGGCGCAAAATTCGTTGGCCATCGTCCTATTCATCCCTATTGCCAGGGCGGCCATGGCGAGGACAGCAAGCTCGAAGTCGCCATCGGCGCCATCAACGATTGCCATGCCGTGTTCGTGTCAAAGATCGGCGGCTGCCCGAAGGCCGAATTGATCAAGGCCGGAATCGAGCCGGTCGATCAGTATGCCGGCGAGTTCATCGATGGCTCGGCGATCGCCTGGTTCAAACTCTATCTCGATAAAGTCAATGAGGGGAAGATCAAGCACGTTGAGCGGGTCGATGCGGCGGCCCGCCACAATACGCTGATTTCCGCCGCCTGAGGATGGGGTCAGACAATGCCGTTCAAGATCATCGCCTCGCAATGCACGGGCTGTTCGGCGTGCGAAACGCAATGCCCGAATCTCGCTATTTCCGAACGAGCCGGCGTTTTCCTGATCGATCCTGAGAAATGCACCGAGTGCGCCGCCTACTTTGATGAGCCGCAATGCGTGGCGGTTTGCCCGGTTGACAACACATGCGTGCTCGACACGGCGCTGCCGCGTCACCAGGAGCCTGCTTGAGGGCCACGATGGATGTCACTACGACACTAACGGTTCAGAAACTCGGGCGGATGATGCCCGCCTTGACGAGGCGCCGGCCGCGGCTTTCGCCTTCTCAGACCGGGTGGACGGCTCGCCCTGGTCGCCAACCTTTTCGCCAGTTGCCAAACCATATTCTGGCGACGCGCACGTCGGTGGGAGCGCGTCGAGCTATTCTTGTCGGCCCAAAGGCCGCTGTCTTGAGCGTCGAGGATCGATTTCGCCTATGGGCCCACGAAGAGCGCAGGACCCGTCTTCCGCGATATCAATCCAGTCACCTGCGGCCATCATTGATCAGTCGACATTCATGCCCGAGGCCTTCTTCAGTCGGTCGTCCGAGAGAAAACGAGGGCCTCCTCACCGAGTCCTGTCTTGGTCGCACGGTGTCGAGCCGGCCGAGCATCATCCCAGGGCGGCAGGGTTTCACCTCGATGAAGGTGCAGAAAGTACACCTGCGCCATGCCAAGGCGTTCGCACCCGATCACGTGATGCGGAATCGAATTTCCTGCCACCGGTGCGGTCGGCGCCACCAAGCCGGAGTTCGGCTGTTATGAGAGCACCTCGTGTGGGTCTTCCTGTTCTCGCTCAACGCATATTGCCGACTTGCAGATGCGTCTCGGGCAACTCGGGATGGACGGCAGCTGTCGGGAGACAGCTGGGGCTTTGTCCCGCGGACAAGGCTGGCACCAAGGTGTTGTTGGGCACGCTCGAGCGTATGGGCGGGACCGTGAGTGATGACGTCCACAATGCCCTGGGTTGCCGGGGTAATCAGGTCGACTCTGTCGGCTGTGCGCATCCCGCGCTGGAGCACGCGGCTCGCCGCCGGCTCAAGCACGCCTCCCTCGATGACAGACGCGCGTGCCGCGTCGGTGGCTTCTTCAACATCAACCATGGGCTCACGATAGTTATCTGGAGCATCTGGAGTTTAGGTTGCGGGCGTTGATGTTGCTGCACCGGGATCCCGACAGGCTCATGCGATCCGTGATCGCAAGCGCCGCCGTGCGGGAATGGCGGGGGTTGATCGAGCATCATGATAGGGCGGTCCGTAAGGCCGGGCGCGGTACAGTTGAACTATGGAACAGGGACGGCAGCATGAGCAACATCGCCCGTGATAGTGACATCGTCGAGCTGACGGACGCCCCATTCTTTGATTATGGTGACAACGTGCGGGCCAACCGCACTATCCGCAACGACGGCACCTATGTGGGCAAGGAGATCGGTGAGGTTCTGGTCAAGAAAGGCGAGCTTGGCTATGTCATCTCGATCGGCACATTCCTGCAACAATTTTATATCTATGGAGTCGAATTCCTCAACTCCGGCAATCGCGTCGGCATGAAATGCAAGGAACTCGATCTAGTCACGCGAAACCGCGAAGGCGAGGAGCCGTTCTTGCCAGGAGCGGCACCCCGATGATCGAACCAAGATTGCCAAAATGCCGGTCAGGCCAACGTGTCAAGGCCGCAATCGATCTGCTCAACGACGGTTCCTTTCCCGACGCGTCGGCGGAAGAGTGTCTGGTCAGCGTCGGGTACATTGGTGAGATCGTCCAGGTCGGTCGCCATACGGAAGCGAACCTACCCATTTATATGGTCGACTTCGGCAAGCAGTTGGTGGTTGGCTGCCTCGAGGCAGAAATCTCTGCAGTCTAGGATATCGCGCAATGAGCGCCGCAATCATCAGGCGACATCATTCCGGATTTCCTGCGCATCCCAACGAGCTCGACCGGTGGCGGATCGTGCGCGCGCTGAAGAAGCGCGAGCACTACCGATATGTCTCGCCAAAGGTGACAGCGGTTGCTGGCGGCTATCTGGTCGAGAGCCCGTGCTGCTCAGGCAATATCAATGCGGAGGGCGGCCTCGTCGACGTCGCGCTGCTGCACCACGATAGGACTGGGGCGGCATGGCAGCTGCTCCGCAAAGATCACCGCACGGGCGTTTGGGAGTGGCATTCAACCCATCAACGGCTTGGCCTGGCGACAGCGGTTCTGAACGCCGACCCTGAACGTTTGTTCTGGCAATAGATGTGGAGATGTTCTGGCAATAGATGTGGAGATGGTGCTCGAAGGCGCCTTGACGGAGATCGAGTAGACGCTCGCCGCTATTGATACAGCCTCTGAGCCCTGCCTGACGCTCCGGCAGAAAGTTCCACATCTTGCCTGGATTTGTTGCGAGTCGTCCGACATGACGCAGAATCCGTTCCGCCGGGTTGGAAGTTCGACCTGCATCTGCTCGACGGTGGAGGTCACTGTTACAGCTCACGAATGAGCCGCAGCGCGCCGGCATTGTGCTGGCCAAGCGCTCTGGCAAGTCGATCAAGCAATCGCCTGCCGGTGCCAAGCTCACACAGGACGGCTAGGCCCGCGGCTTGCTTGCCATGCCGTAGTGCCCGGCCCGGGAAATATCACGAGCAGATCGCTCACTCGTTCATCGGGTCCATGAGACGGGGGACCGGCGATGGTCTCGCAGAACTGTTCGCTGAGGACGGAATGGCCTGGGAACGTCAACGTGGCTTATTAAACCAAGGATACTGCGGTAGATTAAATTGGATCAGCGAGCCGTGCTCGATCTGCTGACGAGGAGTAACGCTCAGGCTTCGCAAGATTTGCCTTTGTGAGTACTCGTCATTAAGTCCGCCGCCGTGCACTCGCTGTGAAGGCCGGTTGATGATGCGCGCGCAAGTGAGGCAGTGCGACTGTCCCGGCCAATCCGCTCTACTCCATCAATAGTATTGGGGCTTGGAAATATCATACTACGAAACTGGTGAGTGAAGTCGGCGCGTTCAAGCAAGAAGGGATTGTTTTACGAAGACGCATCGAGTGTCCCTTCTCTATGGCTTGCTTCCATGTTGAAGGCGCTGACGTGCACGTCGAGAATCAGGTTTGTCACGCGGATATAGATCGAGAGGACAGCGGACAAATTCGCGTGTAGTCCCGGTTCTTATCTACAAGAGAAAAATCCGCTTGAATAGTTGTCGATGACCATTGATATGGTAGTGGAAAGCAGTTGCGTCTTCGCCAAAACAAGACGCTACAGGCAAATGTGCAAAGCGGAATCGGAGAACACGTGGCAAAAAGCACCAAGCGCAAAGAGTATAGTAAGGATGACGTCAAGCTGCTCAAAGCGCACTCAAAGGCCCGCACCCCTGTAGCTAGGGTTTCAAAGCTTATGAAGCGATCCGAGGGCTCTCTAAGACAGAAAGCACATACCTTGGGGATTGGCTTGGGTCACCAGCGCTGAGATACGCGTCAAGGTTCGGAAATTGACCGGCGTGGTGATCGAGACGGCCAGGCGGCTTACGACCGCCGGGCCATCCGATCGTTTCAGGTTCTGCGCCCGAGGGTCAGCTCGCGCGATGAACGAGCTGACCGATTTCCTGATAGACCGGCTCACTTGGCCTAAAACTCGTCGAGTGTCATGGTTTTAATCAGGGACTGATAAGCCCGGCTCGTTCGTCACATAGTGCGGCTTACATCGCTGAATATAGATCTGCCGAGCCCAAATACGGGCTGCGACGTGCCGGCAAGGCGCAGAAAGAAGGGAATAGCCGCGGTCCGGCCTACGGCGACAATATAAAGGAACCGGCAGGAGATGTGCGTCGAGTAGGCGCAGAAGCGTACAAGTATTTTGTATGTTCATGCGGAGACGCGCCGGCATCCTCTTGTATGCGGGATTTGTTATGAGGTGAGCAAGAGCGGTGGTGAACCTTGTTCATCGTCATCATCGAGACTGTCGATTTCGCCGCAGCGACTGCCGCGCGCGGACAGCGCGGCGGCCGCGGCAGACGGCATGGCGGCAATGAGAATTGAATTGCGTGCCGTACTCGCTAGCAGCAGGCGCGCATTTGCGGTAAGATCGTCTGTATCCAAAAACGATTGAATCTGACGTCCTTCGAATTCGGGAGCTGCTCCTTGCTGCACTTTCGATATGTTGCCTCAGGCAATTTTAAGCGTGTCGCCGCCGATTTCGCGGTTGCAAGGGCAGAGCTAATCAGTCTGTATCGCATCCAGAACGCGTAACGTGTCCGTCGGGCTGCGGCCGACATGAGGCTTGTCGCATAGACATGCTGGATCGTGTTCTCAGGATCGACGATGAACGTGTAGCGATGCGCGATGCCATCACGCGATCGCACTCCAAGGCCATCGACCAGTGCGCCCTTGGTGTCGGCAAACTGCCAGATCGATAGACGGTGCAGATCCTTGTGCTCACGCCGCCAGGCGAGCTTGCAAAGCTCGTTATCGGTCGAGCCACCAAGCACGATTGCATCGCGATCGGCGAAATGCTTGGACAGGCGAGCAAACTCACCGATTTCGGTTGGGCAGACGAATGTGAAATCCTTCGGGAAAAAGTAGATGACTTTCCATTTTCCGGGAAACTCCTGTCAGTCAGCGTCTCGAAGGCGCTCTGCCCGTTCTCCTCTGGCAGGTGAAAGCCGGGCTTCACGCCTGTGATGTCGAACGGCGGCAACTTACTTCCAATTCCAGGCATATTGTCCTCACAACATCGCGTCACACGGAAACAGCGTTCCGCGATTGGCAAAGCAAGCGATATGCCACCCATCTGACGGCAAGTACCCATCATGCCGGTCGTGGAACATTCGCCTTTGATGATGGCGGTGTCCTCGAACCCCATCTGCACGAATCCACGCGCCAGGCTTTGTCGGGTTTCTGTCAGAGCCCTTGCCTCTGTCGGGTCCGCCACAGCTTCCGGTCTCGGACGCTGCGCTATTAGTCAAGCCTAGTCAGATGCTTAACGCGCGTGCGAACGAATGGCACGCCAGTTGCTACCTGGATGCAGCAACAAGGAGTGAGGGCTGAGGGCACGCCGACGCCGATGGCGAGCGATGGCCTCCTTCCCGAAACCCGTGTGCCCACGTTTCTGAGAGAGAAACAGCCTCGCGCGTTCGGCGCGCAAAATTGGCAATCGGTTGATGGAGAGCAACATGTCTTCGCTGAGACAAATCGCGTTTTATGGCAAGGGTGGCATCGGTAAATCGACAACGTCGCAAAATACGCTGGCGGCTCTTGCTGAGCTGGGCCAAAGGATTCTCATCGTCGGCTGTGATCCCAAAGCGGACTCGACCCGCCTCATCCTGCACGCCAAAGCGCAGGACACCATTCTGAGCTTGGCGGCGGATGCCGGCAGCGTTGAGGACCTCGAAATCGAGGACGTCATCAAGCTCGGCTACAAGGACATTCGATGCGTCGAGTCCGGCGGTCCAGAGCCGGGGGTCGGGTGCGCCGGAAGAGGCGTGATCACATCGATCAACTTTCTGGAGGAGAATGGCGCCTATGAGGACATCGACTACGTCTCTTACGACGTGCTGGGCGACGTCGTCTGCGGCGGCTTCGCGATGCCTATCCGTGAAAATAAGGCACAGGAAATCTACATCGTGATGTCCGGCGAGATGATGGCGATGTATGCCGCCAACAACATCTCGAAGGGTATTCTGAAGTATGCGAATTCCGGCGGCGTGCGCCTCGGCGGCCTGATCTGCAACGAGCGCCAGACCGACAAGGAGCTGGAGCTGGCAGATGCTCTTGCCAAGAAGCTCGGCAGCCGGCTGATCTACTTCGTGCCACGCGACAACGTCGTGCAGCACGCGGAGCTGCGCCGCATGACTGTGCTGGAATACGCGCCAGAGTCCAAGCAGGCGGATCACTATCGCAATCTCGCGAGCAAGATCCACAATAATGCGGGACAAGGCGCCATCCCGACGCCAATCAGCATGGAAGAGCTCGAGGATATGCTCATGGAGCACGGCATCATCAAGCCTGTCGACGAGAGCCTGGTCGGCAAGACCGCCGCCGAGCTCGCCGCTGCTTCGGCATAGTTCATGTTGTCGGCCTTCTCGACCGGGGAAGGCCGACATCGTCCACTCAGAAGCTGGGGGACCTTCATGATTGGCACACAAAGCGAATTGGCCAATACGATGTCATCTCCTGTATCAGCAGCTCACGTCCGCGAGCCGCGCGATGCAAGTGAGCTCTACGGGCTTCTGACCGGGCGCCATCCAACAGAAGTCGACATCAGCGACGATGAGGATTTCGATCGCCATGTGCTCGCTTGCGTTCTCGCCGCATCCGCTATGGATGGCGGCCAACTGCCCGAACGGGCTGGCTTGACTAACCAGGAGCTCGATGCGCTCTTGGTGCAGTACTTTCCATCCACGCCGGTCAGGAGTTGTACCTGGCGCGAACAGTCCGCGTTACCGGCTCCTGACGAGACGATTATGGTGCGAGACCTCCTGCTAGCGCAACGTTCCACCCATGGCGAGGTCGGCGGCTGGCTCGCGACGATGATCGCGCGGCGCGCCATGGAGCCTAATCACCTGTGGGAAGATCTCGGTCTGCGGGAGCGGGACGAATTGTCCCGCCTCCTGATGCGCCATTTCGGGCCGCTGGCGGCTCGCAACACCAAGAACATGCGCTGGAAGCGCTTCTTCTATCGCACGCTATGCGAAGATGACGGTCTGGTGATGTGTACCGCGCCGGTCTGCACGGAATGCAATGATTTTGATCTTTGCTTCGGCGAGGAGAGCGGGGAGAGCCGGATGGCCGGACGCCGGCGGGATCATCTGCGTCGTCTCGATGACCCCGTCCATGCCATCCCAAGTTCGCATGGCTGAGCTCACAATGGATGCCCGCTCCTCGGCGCGAGCCCCGGTGTATCGGACAGCTTTCGGCCAACTGTCACATGACCAGAGTGAGGGTTTGAAAAGACACCGGCTAAACAACTTCGCGCAGGCGGCCTAAGCAGGACGCGGCGGCGCCGATATCGGGCTTGATAACTGGCGGATGCGACCGTCACATTTACGCCAAGATGTTCTATGTTGACGCGCGATCGAGGCCAACATCCGCCCTCTCCATCGCGCCCCGCTGAACTTTTTACGAACGCCGACTTGTGGTTGGACGACCCGATGGCTCAAGAATCTTCTTCGATAAGCGCCGGAATGCACGCGCCTTCCCCGAACTGCTGCAGCTTGAGGTCAGGCCCGAACCGTTGCCCGGCTAACATGCTTCTAAGCTCGGCGCTTGCCTTCAGCTCGGTCGCAAGCGCCCCGAACCTGGCGCTCCGCCGTTTCCACCCTGTCGGATTTGCGACACACCCGACTAATCTGAAATTCGACGTCATTCACAGGTTCTCGGGAATTCGAGCGGGTTGGCACAGCAATTGCTGAACAGCTTACGGAATAAACATACGGAGCCGCTGATGGCGTTCGCTGCCGCAATCACCGGGCCCGACAAAGATCGGTCGAGGTCCATAGTCCTTAATGACACCACGCTGCGCGACGGCGAACAGACACCCGGCGTGGCCTTCACGGCACCGGACAAGGTCTCGATCGCGCGTGCGCTGGCCGCGGCCGGAGTCACGGAGATCGAGGCCGGCACGCCGGCGATGGGTCAGGAAGAGATTGCCGCGATCCGAGCGGTCGCCGAAGCGGGCCTTGGGGCCAGGATCATCGGCTGGTGCCGGATAAAACCCGCGGACGTCGATGCGGAGATAGGACCGCTCGTCCGCGGCGCGGGTCAATGGCTACCTGCTCGGCGTCGACGGTCATCCGGCGAACCGGAACTATGGCGGACATTCGCAAGTGAACCGCGTCACGGCGCAGAACCTCGCCGGCAACGCCACGCGAAGCCCGAACAACGCCGGCGGCGCCAACATGAACACACCGCTATGGAGCGAGGACATACCCCAAGCCCTGCGGATCACCAACGTCGCCACATACCCGGAGCGCGTGCGCTGCTATCCGCGGCAGCAACTGTGATGCGGGGACATGGCGCGGCTCTCGTTGCGCTAGGCTTTCTCTTCAAACGAACTGACCTTGCCTAGCCACGCGACGCCTGGGCGCGGACGCGTTCGTCCGCGTGGCTCCCGGTGCACACGTCGCGCACATACCGCCTCCAACTACGCGAAAAACCTGATCTCTCAATCCAATCCATCATTGGACGACAAACCGCAGCGCTATTCCTGCTGGCAATCTGCTGAAGCGGAGCTACGCCTCACTCATACGCGAACGTTTGAGTTTGGCGCGATGCTGCCGTTTGCATCATCGTGGCCGGTATTTCGATGGTAATCCTATCGATTCCCTCGTCCGACGTGCAGATTGCGCGAAACTCGGTGGCGGCCGTTTGGCCGCACTGGAGCGGATGAAGCGCGTCGTGGCCCACGCTCGCGACAAGGGACTGGATGTAGCGCTGGGTGGCGAAGACTCCTCGCGTGCCGATCTCAACTTCCTGATCGAGCTGATCGCAAGCGCCAAGGCGGCCAGCGCGCGGCGCTTTCGTCTCTCAGATACGCTGAGCCTGCTCAATCCTGACGCATCCTTAACGCTCATGGCCGCACTGCGCGCCAGCACCGATCTCGAGTTCGAATTCCACGGCCAAGACGATCTTGCCCCGGCGACGGCTGATACGCTGGCGGCGATCAAGGCCGGTGCGACGCACGCCCCTCTGACGGTCATTGGATTGGGAGAGCGAGCCGGCAATGGGCCGCTGGAGGAAGTTGCCGTCGCACTCAGCCAGATCTACGGCCGTGATACCGGCGTGCTGCTCTCCGAACTGGAAAAAGTCGCGGCCGCCGGTGCAGCCGCAGCGTGCCCACCATTCCGCTCAACAAGCGCTCGTCGGCGGGCATGTCTTGACCTCGATGGGCTCTTAAAAGACCGGCCCGCCTACCAAGCGTTGGACCCGGGGTTGCTCGGCCGCTCCCACCGCATTGTGATCGGCGAGCATTGCAGCTTTCGGTCACTGCCGACCAAGCCGGGACCATTCTCGCGCGCGTCCGTAAGCATGCCGTCGAGCACAAAGGCCCGGTTTCCCAGGAAACGGTGGTGGCGATCTGGCGCGACATTCGCGAGAGCTCGCTCTTCAACCGAGGGCGACCAGGTGGTCAGCCATGCGCTTCGCGCGATCAGGTTGGAACATTCAGCCAGGACGGTTTCTGTTCGCGGATCTAGATGGAGGTTGAGAATGACGATGGACGGGATCCTTTCGCAATTGAACAAGGCCTCCGCGGCAGAGGAGTTTTTTGCAGTGCTCGGCGTCGAGTACGATGCGAAAATCATCGACGTGGCGCGGCTTCATATTCTGCGTCGCATGGGTGAATATCTCGCCGGCGAGGAGTTTACCGGTGCATCCGATCCTGACATCGCCTCGCGTTGCAAGGCCACGCTTGAGCGCGCCTATGCCGATTTCGTCACGTCCTCCCCGATCGAACAGCGCGTGTTCAAAGTCTTGAAAAATGCGGCCGCACCACAATCGAACAAGCAGCCAGCATTGGTGCAGCTCAGTTCCTTCGAGTGAATTGAGTTTGTATCTCGTGCTCTGGAGCGTGAAGGTTCAGAGAACCGGCCACCCTCCCAGGGCGTCGAATTCAAATGAAAGTTGCAGTTACGGCCTCGCGGATCCGCAGCTTGGACACTCGGCTCCTGAAGGTAATCACGGCTCAGCCCTGATATTTCCATCGATTCAAGCTGGTGCTCATGGTGCACCTAGCTCCTGCAATGGTACGCCGGCAGCCGGGGAGCGCATATTTGACGAGGAAAGCGCAGCAAGATTCGGATGAATGTCGTCTGTCGCATTCCGGACACGGGTGCAGCGCGGCTATCGAATGTTCCGATCCTCGTGAGAGGCTGCCAATCCGATTTCCTTCAGTAAGAGTCTGTATTGGCGGTCAATTTTTATCGTCTGCGCAATTGGTACGACAATTGCTGAGATATGCTCAGCTAGTGTGGGGAAGCGAATGCACATCTTGGTCCGCATCGAGTTTATTTTGGACGCCGCGCAGTTTCGCGCGCGCTGCGTGTCGGCATCATGATGCGTCGCGACGCCAAAGTGACGTTTGCATATTCCGGCCTGGCTGAATTGAAAGCTGCGCTTGATCCGCGCCAAAGATTCGTCGACGAAATCACTCCCATTGGCCGATCAATGGCCGAGGTTTCGCGGGGGGGAGCCCTTGCTCTCCAGCGCCGGTCTCACGGTGCCGTTGATGGGCGGCTTCACCGCCAACCCTCGTGCCTTCGCCAAGAGTTGCGGACGTGTCGCTGCAATCGGAAATATTGCGAGGGCATTCGGAGTAATGGATCGCGTTTTCACCGGCAAGCTCGCAGCCGACAATGGCACCAGCCGCACCCCTGGCAGGTCCTCGATCTGTTCCAACTTGGTTGCATCTCGAAGATGAGGGGGACCAATCGATCGGATCGAGTGACTACCGCGCGGTTGCGTGCCTCACTAGTACCATTGCCAAATGGTGGCCCCAGAATGCCGAACCCGGCAAGAACCCGAAGCGCGTGCTTCGGGGCTCGTCGACAAAGGTCCAGCAATGGGTGCCTCGGCCCCGCGCTGCTGCCAGGCGGTGTTGAAAAATGGCGGCGGGCACGCGGCCGAACTCTTAACTGAAGCAATCTTCACGCGCGAAATCAAACAGGCGGAGCACCCTTCGCTGGCGAGCCGCTACTGAACACGGATGGGAGTACAGATGATGAGCACCGCGCCCAAAAGCGCCGCTCCGGCCGCGGGTGGTGGTCGCGCGGCGACCAAGAGGGAGTTGCCCGAACGATTCAAGGCGCATAGGCACGTCTGGGTCTTCATCGAGCAGGAACGCGGGATAGTGCACCCCGTCTCCTGGGAGCTGATGGGTGCCGGCCGCCGGCTCGCCGACAAGCTCAACGTTGACCTCGCCGCGGTTGTCATCGGCCCGGTGGGTGAGACAACGCAGCAGGCGATCGCCGAATCCTTCTGCTACGGCGCCGACGTCGCCTATATCGTCGCGGATGATCTCTTGGCCGATTATCGCAATGAATCCTACACCAAGGCCCTGTCAGAGCTGGTCAGTACGTACAAGCCGGAAATCCTACTGCTAGGGGCAACTACACTGGGCCGCGATCTCGCCGGCTCAGTGGCCACCACACTGCTCACCGGCCTAACTGCCGACTGCACCGAGCTCGATGTCGATGCCGACGGCTCGCTTGCAGCGACCCGGCCGACGTTTGGCGGCTCACTATTGTGCACGATCTACACACTGAACTATCGTCCACAGATGGCAACCGTCCGTCCGCGCGTGATGCCGATGCCGAAGCGCGTGACCGGCGCCGTCTGGCGTGTCATCTCGCATCCGCTCGGGCTTGCAGAAGAAGATATCGTCACAAAAGTGCTGTCGTTCCTCCCGGACCGCGATTCTACAAAGTCCAACCTTGCCTATGCCGACGTGGTCGTCGCTGGAGGGCTCGGTCTGGGATCGCCTGAGAACTTCCAACTGGTACAGCAGCTCGCGGACGTGCTTGGCGCCGAATATGGCTGCTCGCGGCCGCTGGTCCAGAAGGGCTGGGTCACCTCGGACCGACAAATCGGCCAGACCGGGAAAACCATTCGGCCAAAGCTCTATATCGCGGCAGGTATTTCCGGCGCGATCCAGCATCGCGTTGGCGTGGAGGGGGGCGACCTCATCGTTGCGATCAACACGGACAAGAACGCTCCGATCTTCGACTTCGCCCATATCGGCATCGTCGCCGACGCTATTCGACTGTTGCCCGCATTGACCTCTGCATTCCGCGCGCAGCTGTCGCCGCACTCGCACGACCGCATCGCTGGCTAGGGGAGCTTGTTCATGATCGAGGAAAGATTCGACGCGATCGTCGTCGGTGCAGGCATGGGCGGGAATGCGGCAGCGCTTACCATGGCCGAGCGGGGCCTGAAAGTGCTGCAGCTGGAGCGCGGCGAGTATTCGGGGTCGAAGAACGTGCAAGGCGCCATCCTCTATGCCGATATGCTGGAGAAGCTAATCCCAAATTTCCGAGAAGATGCGCCGCTTGAGCGGCATCTCGTCGAGCAACGCTTCTGGATCGTGGACGAGCGTTCGCATACGGGGATTCACTATCGCTCCGATGATTTCAACGAGGAGAAGCCGAACCGCTACACCATCATCCGCGCGCAGTTCGATAAATGGTTCTCGCAGAAGGTCCGCGAGGCCGGCGCTACGGTGCTGTGCGAGACCACAGTGACCGAGCTCCTCCAGGATTCCCATGGGAGGGTCGTCGGGGTGCGCACTGACCGAGATGGGGGTGAAATCCATGCAGATGTCGTCGTGCTGGCCGAGGGGGTAAACGGAGTGCTCGGGACGGGTGCGGGCTTAAGAGGGCGGCCGAAACCGGACAAGCTCGCGCTCGCGGTCAAGGAGATGCATTTCCTGTCGCGTGAGACAATCGATGCTCGCTTCAATCTCAAAGGCGACGAGGGGCTCGTCATCGAAGCCGCCGGAACCATTTCCCGCGGCATGACCGGTATGGGCTTCATCTATTCCAACAAGGAATGCATCTCGCTCGGCATCGGCTGTCTTGTTGCCGACTTCCAGCGTACCGGCGAGACGCCTTACGGCCTGCTCGAGAGCTTCAAGCGTCACCCGTCCGTCGCGCCGTTGATCGAGGGTTCGGAAGTAAAGGAATATTCCGCGCATTTGATCCCCGAAGGTGGATACAAGGCCATCCCGCAGCTTTGTGGTGAGGGCTGGGTCGTTGTCGGAGACGCCGCCCAGCTCAACAACGCCATCCATCGGGAGGGGTCCAATCTGGCGATGACGTCAGGCCGTATCGCCGCGGAAGCGATCTGCCTTGTCAAATCGCGAAATGATCCGATGACGGCCAAAAATCTCTCGCTTTACAAAAAACTACTGAATGATTCCTTCGTGATTAAGGACCTGAAGAAGTACAAGGATATGCCGGCACTGATGCATACCCACTCGCAGAACCTCTTTCTCACATATCCGCAGCTCTTCTCCAAGGCGATGCAGGATTACGTGCGCGTGGACGGCACACCAAAGCTTGAGAAAGAGAAGCTCATACTGAGCTCGTTCATCAAGGCGCGATCGTGGAGTGGACTGTTCAGCGATGCCCTGCGCATTGCCCGGGCCTGGCGGTGATCACAAACCAAAGACTACGACCAACGACGGAGCCAGAAAGAATGTCGAGCGAGCCCTCCCGACGTGTCGAGGACAAACTATTCTACAACCGCTATCTCGTGGATTCCGGCCGCGCCCATATCAAGGTCCGGCCGCACAGCACACCATCTTCGCGGCTCTTATCGATGCTGAAGGCATGCCCTGCACGGTGCTACGAGCTCAGCGATAAAGGTCATGTTGAGGTGACGGTCGACGGGTGTATGGAGTGCGGCACGTGCAGGGTGATCTGCGAAGAAGGAGGTGATATCGAGTGGAGCTACCCACGCGGCGGTTACGGTGTGCTATTCAAATTTGGTTGAAGGCTCGCGCAGGGCATTGGCAGGTTGCGTCGTTCTCGCGAAACAACGGGATCACGCCGCCTGCCAGTGCGGCCGGCAGTCTCCCTGAGGCCTCCCGACAAGCGAGTGGTCGCACAAGGCAAGCAGATACTTTTCAACGGCCGCGAGCCGCGCTCAACGCGCGGCAGGCGAACGGTTGTTAGTCATATCGCACGCTGGTGATGCATGCCGGAAATCGGTGAGGCGCAGGTGTATTCGGTCACGCGCGCACGAGCTGGTGCGCCTCATATGAGGCCCATCACCCCACAGAAATAAGGCCGGTGCGTGCGCGGGGGTCCTTCGCGATGTGGCGGCGCGAAGGCGCCATTTAGATTGCACCTGCGCCTCTTCTTTGGATCGGTAACTTTCTCGATTTCAAGTAAGGGTGCACGCACGGTCCGCGAAGTCGCTCGTCCGTCGGCGACCTCGTGCTCTGGTTTCCGAGAGAGCGCGTGGCGCTCATCACGGCTATATGATCATGCTGGGTGCACTGGGCGCGGTAACGGCAACCGCACCAGCCGAGGCATTGCTTAAATGGATAGGCTCGCGCGGTCTATTTCAGGTGCTTGCCGCATCCAGTGCCTTCCCGGGCGCTTCGATCTAGTTGTGGTTCCACAGCAAGAGGCAACTGCGAAGAGCCCCAGGGACAGTCAGCCTGAAGATCGTCTATGCGGATGGGCGGCTCTGGACATTGCGCCGATCTCTTCAACATGTAGCGGGTCGCGTGGGCCCTGCAGTCTCGTCATGGCGATCGCCCTAAGCGTTGCCGCATTGCTGCTCGGCGCGCTCGCCGATTCGCTGCGCCGGCTTGGCAAGAACATGCAAAAGCTGCTCGCAATCATAGCTGCTCTGTTCATTGCAGCCGGACTCGCGCTGATATTGTATCGGCCATTCCTGTCGCTGCCGTGGATCGTTGTGACGGTGGTCGGATCAGCCAATCGTCCTCAGCTATGCGATCATCAGAGATTACTTTCCGCCCGAATGATCGCGCGCAAGAAACGGTGTGCTCAACGTTCTGCATTTCGGGTCGGCTTTCCTCGTCGAGTACGGGACGGGGTTAATTCTCGAGCAATGGCCGGCAAAGGACGGACACTACCCCTCAATCGCGCGCATCAGACGGCGTTCGGTATCAAGTTGTGCTGCAGCTGGTCGCCCCGGTCTGGTTCATTGGCCCTTGGCTCAAAGAGTTGAATTGGAGAGTGAGATCGCCGTCAAGCGCAACTCGACGGGCCAAAGCAGGTCAGTTCACGTCGTGATCCGGAGCGCCGAAATGGTCATCCTGGAAACCGTTCAAGATGTGGAGTGGTGAACTCGGCCTTCCGCCTGACCTCCGGCTCTCGGCCTACAGGCGTCAAGAACGTCCGCACGGCGGCCGACAGATTGGCTGAGAAGCTCCAAACAGCTGGTCGGATATGCAACATGCGTCGCAGGTTCGACAGGAATGATAGGAAAATGCGCATTATCAATGAGTGCTGGCTGGCATGCGGCTTGCTGTTGTTCTCCGCAGAGCCAGGTAAAGGGAGTTTGAGCAATGACCAGTCTGACTGAGAGCGCAAGTCAAGTCGGTGAGGAGAATGTGCTGACAGTCGGTTCGCCGGCTCCCTCCATCAAAGTTGAGGACTGGCTACGTGGCCAGCCCGTTACAAAGTTCGAACCTGGGAAGGTATACATCATCGACTTTTGGGCGACGTGGTGTCCACCATGTATCGCCTCGATGCCGGGTTTGGTGACCCTGCAACGCAAATACAGGAGTAACGGAGTTGAGGTGGTAGGCATCGCGGCTGAGGAACAAGCGTCGTCGGCAGATGAAGCGCGAGCCAGCTTGGACGATTGGTTGACGAAGAACTTGCCAAATCTGAACTTCCCGATCGCATTCGACTACGCCGGCGAAATGAACAAGCTTTGGATGGATCCCAGCGTTTCTTTCGGCATTCCCTCGTCATTCGTGGTCGATCGTGAGGGCCGCTTGGCCTTTATCGGCCATCCGACGGAACTCGAGAACGTGCTGCCGAAAATTCTGAACAGCTCCTGGGCAGTGAGCGACGAAGCCAAAGCCCTAGATGCGGAGAGGATAAACAGAGCTCGACGCGAAAAGCGCGAACGAGAGCTGATGGAGCCGATCTTTGCCAGGCTTCGGGCCGCCCTGAATACTGAGGATTGGGCGGCAGCTCTTTCAGTAGTTGAAGAGGCACTCGCCGCGATGCCGGACCATGTCGGCCTCCATGAGCTTCATGCGGAATTGTTGCTTCACAAGATACGCGACATGCGCGCCGGCCTGGTCGTATTGCGCCAATTGGTTCGCGATGCGATCGAGCAGAAATGCGTGCATCGGATGCGCGTGGCCATCCGCCAACTCTTCGACCCTGCGAAAGACTACTCGGGTTTTCCACATGCCGAGCGCTTTGCCATGGGCAAGGACCTCTCCGAACACATCCTGGCGGCGAATCCGCCCCAAGGCAGTGAGAACGCGAAGTTCCTCTCGTACGGGGCGGTCGCTCAGTACTATTGCGAGACCGGTAAAAGGGATCGGGCGATCGAATTGGTCGAGGTGGCGCTGAAATGGCTGGATGCAGCGCCTATGCCAGATCTAACCAAGCGGAAGCTGGTGCAGCTGCTCACTCAAGGCTTTGGCGAGCTACAGGAGTAAGAAGCTCTTTCAGGAGGAGTGTTGTTCGAAACGGAAAAAACGCAGCGTCTGAAAAGCCGCAACCGAGATCGCCAAGGGCAGCGTGAGCAATTTTGATTGTCATGTCTTCTCGGCCGTTGTGCTTTTGCGATCCAAGTCGATGTCTTTAAGGATAGCGGGGCATTCACCTGAAGTGAGGATAGGACGAGTAATCGGGTGAACGCAGGCGAGCTGCACCACCACAAGTTCTTTAGGGTGAATGTTTCTTAAAGGTACGTCGCGCTCCGGCGCGATAGCGCCGAGAATGCCTGTTCAGGTGAAGAGTGGTGCTCGGTGCTAGAGTTGTGGCGCCTTATAAGGTGCTGGTGGGTTCTTGGAGTAAAAAGATAGAAATGGTGACGCTGATGCATTCCAACTCTCAAGCAAGCTTTCTCAAGCTTTTACCGCTGGTTTCAGGCGAGATTCAGAACTTCGTTTCGCGTTGGTGGCAAGCCGAATCGGGAGAGGCGGCAAACCGCGGGAACGGACCGGGCTGTTTAAAGCGGTCAGTGCCCTGTGCGCGCCGCGCTAAGGGCACACTGAGCGGGGCCGAGCCTTCATTGTCACCACTCTTTGGTACCACGGCGCCGGGTCGAGCGTGATGTACAATCACCGTCAGCGCCGCTCTGTCAAAGCCGCCGCCCTGCTCCAGCCATCTGGCCGCTGGTACAATGTTCTTTATATCCAGGTAGTCATCGCGATCCTGATTGGCGTTCTCGTTGGCTGGCTGTGGCCTGCTGTGGGGACGAGCAGCTGGGTCAAGGCGCTTGGTGACGGATTCATCAAGCTGATCAAAATGGTGATCGCGCCGATCATCTTCTGCACTGTTGTGTCCGGAATTGCGCATGTGCAGGATGCACGAAAGGTCGGCCGTGTCGGCGTCAAGGCGCTGCTTTACTTCGAGATCGTGTCAAGCTTCGCGCTGATCTTGGGTCTCGTGATGGGCAATCTCGTTCAGGTAGGCCATGGGCTCGCTCCCAGGGTTGATGCCGCGGCGGTAGCCAACTACGTCAAAAGAGCGGAAGGGCAGAAGGCCGTCGATTTCCTCCTCAATATTATTCCGGATAGCGTAGTTGGCGCTCTGGCCCAAGGCGACGTGCTTCAGGTGCTGCTGTTTGCCATCCTATTCGGATTCTCGCTGATGGCGCTTGGCGAGCGGGGTGAGCGGATGCGCAGCCTGGTCGACGATGCTGCACACGCGGTGTTTGGTGTCATTAGGATCGTAATGAAGGCAGCGCCAATCGGGGCGTTCGGCGCCATGGCCTACACTATCGGCGAATTCGGACCGTCCGCGCTCGGTAAACTCATCGGCTTGGTTGCGCTGTTCTATGTGACAGCCGGGCTCTTCGTGATCATTGGGCTCGGCCTGGTCGCGCGCTTGGTCGGTTTTTCTATTCTAAAGTTCATCATCTACATCAAGGATGAGCTGTTGATCGTGCTCGGAACGTCGTCATCCGAAAGCGCGCTGCCGCAGTTGATGGAAAAACTCGAACGGCTGGGCTGTTCCAAGCCGGTCGTGGGCCTGGTGGTGCCGACAGGATACTCTTTCAATTTGGATGGGACCAACATTTACATGACGTTGGCGACCTTGTTCATCGCGCAGGCGCTCGGGGTCGATCTCGACTTCAGCCAGCAGCTCACGATACTCGTTGTGGCGATGCTCACCTCGAAGGGCGCAAGTGGTGTTACCGGTGCTGGGTTCGTCACCCTGGCCGCAACCTTGACCGTGGTCAGTCCTGACCTCGTCCCGGGCATTGCCATCGTATTCTCGATCGACAAGTTCATGAGCGAGGTGCGCGCGCTTACCAACATCATCGGGAACGGTATTGCCGCGGTATTTGTGTCGTGGTGGGAAGGTGAACTCGACCATGTCTCGCTACACGCGCAGCTCAAGTAGATCTGCGATTTTAGCTCGGCCATTGCGGACTAGAAATCACCTTTGAATGCCTGCATTCTGCGTTGGCAATCGTCGTGCAGTACTGGGCCCCCTGATCCCAGGGGGAATGGTGCAGGGTCACTAGGCTCACGGTAGTGCACCCGACCAGTGTCGGCATTGGTGCCTGCGGCAGCCCGCCGGCTGATGTGGTTCATTAGCCCCGGTTTGAGCTTCCTCAAAAAGTGGGACCTCAATCGTGCCCACGCGAGGGAGCGACAGTGGTTCAGGAGAAGCAATGGAGCCCGAGTAAACACCGCGACCGGGAGGGGCGTAAAAATAGTAAGCTCCAGACCATTGCTCATTACTGATTTCTCGCCTCGCCCTCGAGGGGTCGGCGCGTCAAGCCGGCGCTCTTTTCACATTTTCCTTTCTCTACGCTACACTACGAACGGCATATTCCCTCTGTTGCGGTGACACGCGATCTATCTTTTATTTGCCTTCAGATGAGGGCACCGAAGCGGCCTCAGCAGCTTGGGGCAAATCGTTGCGATCCATTCTGATTCAGAGGCGAACTTGCGCGGTATGCTGCGTACGCGTTCGGGCCCGCCATCGCAGGGTATTTAGAAGATCCGGCAATCGTCGAGGTGATGCTCAATCCGGATGGCCGGCTGTGGATCGACCGACTGTCGATTGGACAGCAAAAAGGACGTCCATTTGGACGGCTCATCGGTAAGGCCGGTGAGCCGGCTGGAGGTCCTTGAAGGACCGTCGGGACGCCGCGTGCGTTCGGAGGCTGAGAGAGCTCGGATCGTCGCCGAGAGTCTGCCACCCGGTGCCCAGGTGTCCGAGGTGGCGCGCAAGCACGGAGCGGCGGGACAGCTGCTCGCCATCTATGGCTGTGTCGGTCCGCAGCACCACATCGCCGATCGCGATCTCAAGCGCTATCGCCGGAACGTGACCCTCCTCCAAGGCGCTTTCCACGACCAGCGGCGCGAATGTCGGCTGCGACGCCTCGCACCGCGGGTGATCCGCGCAATGCGAGCGTCACGATGATCGCAGCCGGTGCCGATCTGAAGATTTACATCGCGACGCGGCCGATCGACTTCCGCTGTGGCCACGATGGACTTGCGGCAAAGGTGCAGGAGATGCTTCGCCTCGACCCGTTCAGCGGCGCAGCCTTCGTGTTCCGATCGAAACGAGCGGACCGGATCAAGATTGTGGTCTGGGATCGAACGGGCCTCGTGTTAGTTCATAAGCGCCTCGAAGGCTGCAGGTTCGTTTGGCCAACGATCGCAGACGGCGTGATGCGCATATCGCCAGCGAGGTTCGCAGCCCTGTTCAAAGGGCTGGATTGGAGGTTGGTGCGCCCGCAAGAAGCGCGGCGTCCGCAGGCGGCCGGATAACTGCGGCAGATTGACTCGGGAGCTATTTTGAACGTGGCACGCGCAGTGGTGATGTGCTCGAAATGGCGCATGAGCATTGCGGCGCTGCGCGCGGAGAACGAACGCCTGAAGGCGATTTTGGCGCAAACGCACTCAGCCTTGAGCGAGCATCAGGAGGCACTGGCGGCATCGGAGGAAGCGCGACGTCGGCTGGAGGTCATTCTCGGGGAATTGCGACGCGAGAAATTCGGCGCGAAGTCCGAGAAGCTGCGGCCAAATCAGTATCAGTTGCCGCTGGAAGACGTGGAGATCGCGCAAGGCATCCTGGACGCGGCGCAGGAGAGAGCCGAGGCTGTGATCCAGGGCCGATCGCGGAGCGCGCCGGATCAAGGTTCTCATCGCAATCGCGGCTGCTTGCCTGCCCATCTGCCTCGGGTGGAACGGATCATCGAGCCTGCGAGCAGGCTCTGTCCGTGCGGTTGCGGCGCCATCGTGGCGGTCTGGCCGAGCGGCTCCTCCGCGACCAACTGCTAGGCCGTCTTCCGTCTAAGCGCCCTCAGCAGACGCTGCACGATCGAATGCTGTTTCGTCCCGAACTCCTCGGGGTGTTTCTCGCTGAGCCGGCCGACGATGGCGAGTGCAGTTAGCTGCGGTTGCGTCGCGAGCCAGCCCTCGATCGCAGCAATATGCGGGTCGAGCTTGGAGGGCATGCGAACCCTGGTTTTATAGGGCCGACGGGTGCGCCGGTGCGTGGCACGCGACTCGCCGGACGTCGTCGTCTTGCCGAGCGTCTTCGCAAAAGTGGCTGCGGTCGCGGGCGCGGTGCTCGTGCTGGGGGTTGCAGGCCGCGCGCCTGTCCGGCACGATGATCGACGTCATTGCCGAGTTCGTCCTGGGTCGCTCGAATCTCGGCCAACAGCGCGACTGGATCGAGCGAGCGATACTGATCACGCAGCCGCTTCTTCACGGCCGCGGTCACCTTGGGATGCGCCACTGCACGCTCATAGGGCGCTGATGGGAGATGATAGCGTTTGATCACTTTAGCCCCACCGCGGCGCTTCTCCTTCAGCTTGAACGACGGCTGGAAGAAGTTGACGTAGAGCCGTGCCGCCGCATAGAGGCGGCCCATCGGGCGCGCCGTCTCGACGCCATCGAAGCGGCCGTAGCCCATCAGGCGACGGACGGCGGCATCTTTCTTCTCGACAAAGGCCTGATCGTTCTTGCGGTAGGGGCGACGGCGCGTGAAGACACGAGACACTGTCAGCCTGTTCGCAATATGCAATTTACGTGAGGTGATCCCTGTTGACGATCTCCGTCTACTGGGAAGACAATCTCGAATCGCGACCAATTGGGGGGGCATATGAAACCGCCTCCGTCCGCTCTCCGGGGATATCCAGATCCATTTCGATTGAAATCTCGACAATGGCTTCTGGATGATGGTTATTTTCCGCCAAGGCGTATTTGAGCGCTTGGGCGCGGGTGAGGAAGAGGCCTCCAAAAATACCGGCTCTGCTCGCGGGCGACCCAGTTGCCACGGCTATTCCTGCCAACAAAGACGACCGATGGTCTGCGGCCCTCATCTAGTTTGTGTGTCATAGCTTCGAAGGGCGCGACCATCAGGTAGCTCCATACTCGTTAGCGCGCTGCGGTGGAATACCGGCATATCACGCATAAATTCGAGTCCGGTCCCTACCGATTTTACCAGAGTGGACGCTGCCTCCGGTAAGCATCGGCAACGGATTGACTTGGCGAGTGGCATCCCCGCGCCAGCCGCAAAACCCCAGTCGTTGCCACATTTAGCTCACGTTGGTAGACAAGCAACTCGATTCTCCCCCATGTCAGGCCGAGAAAAGCGCCGGGACCGCGCAGTTGCTGTGATCTGCCTGTCAAAAAAGTTGTCCTGAAGCCGCACATTCATCCGAATCACTCGCCAAACAGTTGTCGGCAAGTGATTGAAAGGCTCCCTCTGCCTTCGCTACACTTCTTTCGTTTACCTCAAAGCAATAGGCGTGCCATTTTGCTCACAGTGACTAGGTCTTGCTTGACCACGCGCGCCCTAGAATTTACCTAGAGCGGCCCAACAAATTGTGTCGGCTCTTCGCCATCAGCCTCTAGAATCGAGCATCGGTCGCACGAGGAGGAAGAAGATGATGCGGACCGCCACCCAGAACCGCGTTTCGCATTCGCTCGAAGATGAGGCGTTATGCTGCTTGGCCTAGATGCCATAAATCAATAGGTGAGCTCCTCGCGCGCGATCGGCTTGGTGGGTGGTTCAGCGAGGGCCCTACATGAGCAGTATAAGTCCCCGTAGAGTGAACGTCTTTGTGCGCGAATGCGTGGAGGATCTGTCCGATAACTTCACGTACGGTTTTCGATGGTTGGTGCGGCAGCTGATGAGGCGAAGAGCCTCGTCTTACGGCCGAGATTGTCTACTGATCATGATGTCGCCGGGACGCCGCGTGGGATGTGCCTACCTCATTTGTTAGACCGCGAAGCTTGCGTGGCCGATGGTTCTGACTCAGGTTGGGCAACCGCGATGATGACGACCGATCATGGTTTTGTTGAACGCATCGGGATTGAGGCGATCGCCGCGGCAGAGTTGGCCGGCAGAGTCTATGTCTTCAGCCTCGGCTTTGGGTCACTCTGCTGGCGGCCGTCGCGCCCTTTATCGCACAAGAATTTGGGGCGGATCATCTGGGTTTGTTACGGCAGTCGCTGCGCATAGGACTCTGGACGGCATTCCTCTTATCGCTCCCGATGATGGGCTTTGTCGTTAGCGCTTAGCCGCAACCCATTGAGGCGGGCTTGAGGAGTGCGCTGTGCGCTTAGTGAAGGAGTGCGGGCACTTGCTCCATGAGCCGACTAACGGTGCGGTATGGCCGAAGGACGCGTGTGGCGTGCGGATGGAAAAGACAGCCATCTCCAGTGTCCAACTGGATGCGACAGCAGCGAACGTGGGCAACCTCCCAAGACAGGCTCATTGTTGTAGACGCGACAAATCCATGCTGGCTGCGACGGGAAGAAGGTGGCGTCCTGGACGCCCTCGATACGCTGCATCGGCTTGGCTTAAGGTCGCGGAGTCCTCCCGAAGTTGCGCATCACGTTGGAGTAGGAAGGGGAGCTGCACGAAATGCCTCTCACGATGTTTGAGCTGCTGCCGGTTTGATGGACACCGAGATTGGGTGTTTTATCGAGCCGGAGGTAGGTCATGCAGAGACGGAAGTTCAGTCGAGAGTTTAAGATCGAAGCGGTCAGGCTTGTCAGGGAACGCGGGGTGTGGGTGGCGCAAGCAGGCCGCGACCTGGGCGTTCATGAGAACGTGCTGCGCAAATGGGTGAAGGAGTTCGGCTCCGACCCTGTGCAGGCCTTCCCCGGCCACGGGCAAATGAAGCCTGAGCAATTGGAGATCGAGCGGCTGCGGCGCGAGGTCACCAAGTTGAAGGCGGAGCGGGACATCCTAAAAAAGGCCGCTGCCTACTTCGCGAAGGAAGCGACATGAAGTTCGTCTTCATCGCGAAGCACCGGAACATCTGGCCGGTGGCATGGCTATGCGAAGCAATGGGCGTATCCCGGTCGGGCTTCCATGCCTGGCTGAATCGGTCCCCCAGCGTCAGATCCCGGAGCGACGAGGCAGTCGGCCAGCAGGTGAAGGCAAGCTTTGTTGCCAGCGACCGGACCTACGGCGCACGGCGGGTCTGGAGAGACCTTTTGGCAGACGGCGTCGAATGCGGTTTGCACCGGATCGAGCGGCTGATGCGCCTGCAAGCCTTGCGGGCGAGGCCACGGCGCCGGCGTCTGCCCAAGGATGAAGGCGATCGCCAGGTAGCGAACGTGCCGGCGAACCTTCTGGACCGTCAGTTTGCGGCCGAGCGGCCGAACCAGAAGTGGATCGCCGACTTCACCTACATCTGGACCGCTGAAGGCTGGCTCTACGTGTCCGCCGTGATTGATCTGTTCTCGCGCCGGGTGGTCGGCTGGTCGATGCGCGCCAGTATGACGGCCCAGTTGGTTGCAGACGCCCTGCTGATGGCCGTCTGGCGACGCGGCAAGCCGGACGCCCTGATGCATCACTCCGATCGCGGCAGCCAATACGCCAGCGAACAGTTCCAGCGCCTGATGGCCGACAGCGGCATCGTCTGCAGCATGAGCCGATCCGGCAACGTTTGGGACAATGCGGCGATGGAAAGCTTCTTCTCGTCGTTGAAGACCGAGCGCATCGAGCGCAAAACCTATCGCACCAGGAACGAGGCCAGAGCGGATGTGTTCGACTACATCGAGCGGTTCTACAACCGCATCCGGCGTCATTCGACGATCGGATGCGTCAGCCCAGTTGAGTTCGAACGTAAGGTGGGATTAGCTTAACCGGGTGTCCATCAAACCGGCAGCAGCTCAGTTCGAACTCATAATGTTAGGGTGCGTGTCGTGCGCAGCAGCTTCTGGCACACGGTATTGAGATCGAAGTTGAGACATTTCTTGCCACGCTGAAGGACTTGAGACGTTCGCGCCCGTGTCGTCCGGCATGTCATGGCCCGGCGGACGATCCAGGCCGGCATCACTCCGGGAGGCGCTGTGGCGGCGTTGCGGGGCAAACAGTCCCAACCTGTCGCCTGCCGTGGTCTCAGGACTGTAGACCGCGTGGCAATGCGAGTACGAGCGCCGGCAGAGGGGCGATTGTGCTGCCACACATCATCCTCGAACGTGTCTCACTTAAGCGGGCAGTCCAGACCTGTCACTCCATCTTGGGGTCGGCCCAGCCAGGAAGGCTAGGTCATGGCGGAGCTGGCGAGGTCAAAGTTAGATGGTCGCTCGATCCGTCGACCAGATGCCTTTCGACGTCGGGGAAGCGGTTCCGTTGCTCGAGGAGGGTAGCCCGTTGAGAGGAGGTGTGAATGCCAATGACCAATCGCCGCTCTCGCCACGCGAGCTAATCTTGAGGCGTGCCGCCATTGCCTCACTATCAGCTACGATGCGTCGGGCGGCACCGAGGAATTCCTGACATTGGATCGTCGGTCGCGTGCCGCCGTTGGTGCGCTCGGAGGAGCGTGCTGCCGAGCTTGTGTTCGAGATTGCGTAGGCAGCGGCTGAGCGTTGACTGCTTGATTCTGAGTGCGGTCTGCCGCTTGGCGGAGGCTTCGGTGCTGGGACGCAGGGATAGCCCAGCATAGATCTCGAAATTCCACGGGCGCGATTGAAACTCTATGGCGAGTTGCAGTGATAGGGTAGGGATGAACTGCTCTTTGGAGGCACCCGCCGCCTGCGCTCGGAATGACCTGCTGCGATGACAGCTTTCAAATGCTTTCGCCGTTCGCTTGATGACGCGGGCGCCGGGTCTACGCTAGCTCGGCTGACCCCCGGAGCAGAGGCGGGAGGCTGGCCAACGCGTAAACGATCGTT
Source organism: Bradyrhizobium sp. LA2.1 (assembly GCF_040547725.1). Lineage (NCBI taxonomy): Bacteria > Pseudomonadati > Pseudomonadota > Alphaproteobacteria > Hyphomicrobiales > Nitrobacteraceae > Bradyrhizobium > Bradyrhizobium sp. LA2.1. The sequence continues at coordinate 181,219 of NZ_JBEPQI010000016.1, read as the reverse complement.
CGCGTACTTGTCGATGCAGCATATATTCTTCAGCTAGCCCCAACAAGGTTGTCTCTCTTGCGACGAATGTCCGAATTCTAGCAGTGAACGTGGTGCGGCCAGTTCTCCAGCACTCCTGCTTTGCGGCAGCGCTCCTGGCGCGCCAGCTGGTACGACATTTGCTGGATGCTTGAGGTCCGCCTCCTCCCGAAGAAGCGCATGCACAATGTTCTCTATCGAGCAGCTATCCGATCTCAGCCAATCGATTGCAGCTCATGACGAGAAGTATGACTGTCGCGTTCGGTCGAGCACTTCCAAGCGTGTGTTGAACGAGGCCAAAGAGGCCGGTCTGAAGCGCGGCGTAACCGTACCACTGTTCGGACCATTTGGACAGCTATCCCTCGTATCCTTTGCATCCAGGTTCGACGATGTTGACCCTCAGTATCGCCTCAGTCGTTTCAACGCATTGGCTTGGCAGTTTCATCATGCATTCACAGAAATCGCGCCGTCATCGAAGGGCAAATGCCATATGCAAGTGGTCCTATCCGAACGAGAAAAGGATTGCCTCCGCTGGGTGGGAGAGGGGAAATCATCCTGGGAAATCGGAGTCATCCTGAGAGTCAGCGAGAATACGGTGAACTTTCACCTGAAGAACGCGATGCGAAAGCTAGAGACGAACAGCCGTACCCATCGCCTTGCCAAGGCGATTCGCCTCGGTCATATCTGACGTTTCGGCGCCGCTGGCCCGTACCGACCTATGCCGAAGTCACGAGCGAGCGATCTGATCAGCGTGGCAACATGACAAAATCAGCGAGGACACGTTCAGCCCAAGGTGGAGAAGATGCTGTTGCGGCGAATAGCTGACAAGCCTGTCATCCCGATCGTCTTGGGGGGCATAGATGCGCATCCCGCCGAGGGTTGGTCGTGTTTTCGAGGCGGGAGAAGTTCGCACGATCGCCTAAATCCGACGTGGACTGGGCATGACGGCAGACTATTCGGCGCATCGATGACGCGCGCGCGATGACAGTGATCTTCGCAAGCGTGCTTCGTTGTGGATGCCGCCGCTCGACCAAGATCGGAGCGGTTTTTGGGCCTGGATTGCGACCACCTAGTCGCCTGCGATAACGGTATTGCTTGATCGAGCAAGCCCGCCCTTGCAAAAGCAAGCCCCGGCCTTGGGCCGGGGCTTTCGATACCGCCGTTCGTACTGCTGATCAATGTTTCAGAAGAAAGGGCCCGCCGAACTTATAGTTGAGCCGTGCAGTCACAAGATCGAAATCCTGGCGGATGCGATCGATTCCGCCTGCGGGCGCGGGGAAGTGCACCGTTGCGGGCTGCATGAATAGGTGGTCGTACTCGAGGCTGACCGACCAGCTCGGTGCGAAGCCGTAATCGATGCCGGCTCCCAAAGCGCCCCCCCGAAGAACGTGCTGGCTGCTCCCAAGCTGCGCGCCGGTGAGGGTCGAGCTAATCTGATACGTGTTGCTCGTCACTGCGGCGCCGCCTTTGGCGTAAAGCAGTACGTTGTCGAAGGCATAACCTATCTGCCCCGTTACCAGGCCGAACGCATCAATCTTGGTCTGGTTGTTATCCGCAAACGCGACGCTGTCATTCGACCCGCTCAAATCAGCCCAGTTCCCCTGGCCTTCAACACCAAGCACGATCTGGCCGATCTGCCCTCGATAGCCGATCTGGCCACCCACGGTACCGCCGGTCGCGTCATGGCAGCCCTCAGGCGTGCCGCCATTGAAGTCCCAGCAATTCGAGCTTGAGCCCAAGCCGCCGTTCAAACCGACGTAGTAGCCGCTCCACTCGTAGATCGTAGCCGCAACAGGCTGCGGGGCTTTGGCATAGAGAGGCTGGACGGGCTGCGCAGCAAGATCCGCGCCGAATGCGGGCGCCACCGCGCCGAGCGCCACAATGCTTGCAGTCGCAAGCAACAAGTTCTTCATTTCTACTCTCATGTCTTGAGTGCCCCCGAGCCTCGCGCGTCTTAACAACATCCGCACGAATAGCTGTAACTGCATCGCAACATTTGGGCCGAAAGGAATGCTTGAACCGAACCCTGCGTCAGGTTGCGGCGTTGCGAATCACGCCTCGCAATGCACCTTCGCGTGCGAACCAGATTGCATAGGCCTGGGCGAAAAGCGGGCGGCTGATCTCAGCGGATGAAGCGCACCGCAAGCCATATGGCGCCCAGCCACACCGCAACCGAGAAGAGCAAAGCGCTTTGCCAGGTCCTTGCTCTTATCCTGTGACGCCATTGAAGGAGCTCCGATGAGCAACCGGCCGACCTCGTACAACAGCTATCACTTCATCGTAATCTGCGAACGGGAACTGAGAGCGATGCTTCCGAATATACGCCAGCCGCTCAGTGGGTGAGAGGCACTGCGCCCACAACTCCCATGCCTCATCATCAAAACACGTGCTATTCTCAAGTACCTCGGCGACGCGCTCGTCAGGTTTCATGATGCATCCGCTGTACTGACTATCGCGGATCGAGTTCTAGAAGGGCGCCTAACCTTCGAAGCCTCTCAGTTCAGGGATTTGGATTCGGCCAGGAAACATTTGTCACGGTCAAATGCGGCGCTGATCCTGCGCGAGATGAAATTCGAAGTGGTGCGGTGGCTCTGGATCTTCCTTCTGGCCCAGTGCAGGTCGCCACGGGCATGGAAGCGGCGTAGCTGCCGCAGGAGAGTGAAAGGTGCTCTTGTCGATGCTGTCGCAATCGTGCTCGCCGTCGCATTCAGTTCAAGCGCTGGCTCGCGTGCCAGACATGTCTTCTCCGCGGTGTGCACCTGCGCTGATTAGAATTCGGTCCGGCAATGCTTCCGCGCATGCTAAGATCACACAAATGTCCGTTGAAAGGTCCAGGGCCGGTTGCGAATACACGGCCGCCGATTCGATCATCATCCGTGAACGGCCGGCTCGCAGTCTTCACCGTCAGTGTCTCGGGTGAAATCGGCCAGCAGTCACACGTTGCACCGCGCTGTTGGGACTGACTGCACGCGAGCACGCGCGTGCCCTCCACGTCGCCTCCCGATTCTGTGCTCGACGAACTGACGGCGCTCGGCGTTCGCCCTCTTGTGGCAGATCGGCAATTGCCTTGCTTGAGCAAGGCCGAATGCCGCATTAGGAACCACGGCGTGCGGGAACTCGGAGCGGCGGCGGATCAGAACTGCTGGAAGCCCTGGCTTGCGAGAGACCTCAGGCAAGCCGCCAGTGCACGCGGGTCCCTCGTTGAAGCAGGGCACGATGACATCCACGCTGGGCAAAGCACCGTTGTCGGCCGGCTCGTACGGCGGCAGTGAGGCGCCGATCGCTTGAGCGGGTCATGCATCAAGGCATCTTGGGATGAGGGCTGCAGATACCAACTTCGTTAAAAGGATCCTGAGGGCGGCGCGGTTCGTTGGTCATGAACATTTTCATTGCAAAGGAGAGCGACCTGTATGCTCGATCTCGGACCGCCTGCGGCAAATCAGGAGTTGCGTCGATCGCAGCGCGCGCGTCGCTCATAATCTTATCTTTTGCGGAAAGAAGCTTTGCATCAAACATTACATGAAGCGTCTCTCGAATTTCAGGTGCGATCGCGCTATCGCCATCGATCAATTCTCGAAATTTCCAAAACATACGCTCGGCCGCTACCATCGACCCGAGGACTGACATCAGTCTTGGTGACATCATTGGTCATCTCCTTCTCAAACCAGTATCTGGGACTATCCCAGCGAAATTAGACCTGTGCGCATTTGGCCGGCGCGCGAGGCGACCCCGAACAGGCGAATGACTGGGATAAATGTCGGCTGCTACGCCCCAGCGGGCGTGAGACGGACGTTCAAGATATGCTCAGCGGAACTCGCAAGTGTGCGATTTGCGAGCAAGGCATTTATCCTCTGCTCCAAGCCGTAACGCGATGGCGTGCGGTGGCTCACGTGCAAAACTGACATGGAGGGGATGCGCCGCTTTCCATTTGCCACAATACATGCAGCGGCCTCGGAGTTGGGCTTCTGCCAGGCGTCCGTTCTCTTCCGCTTTCTCACTCGGATCGCTCTGTTGACGAGGCCAAATCGACTGAGTGATCCCGGCTATGCAAATGTGGGCCATCCGATATCCAGGTGCTCGGGGCGCCCACGCGTTTTGTGATTGCCTGGGTGCATCGACATCGAGCCTCCCGATGCGGCGATGGTGTGTTGGTCGTGCCACGTCGACCTCGATCATCTCTTGATTCTCCATTGGCCGGTCGGGTTGAGCTTAGGAAGAGCGGCAACTTGAACGCGCAGATCATTTCCATGTGCAGGGACCTGAGTGGAAGGGAATCACTAGCCACGGCGTCCCACCTTCTTAAGAATGCTGCCGACAGCCGCAAGGAACGCATCCATCTGACGTTTCGTACCGATGCTAACGCGAATGCACTCTTTGCAGGCCGGCATCCGTAAAGAAGGCAACGAGGACGCTCTGGTCTTGCAACACCGCCTGCCACCATCTGCCACCCTGGCCTACCGGCACACGGGCGAGGAGGAAGTTCGCGTGGGAAGGCGTTACGGAGAACCCAAATTCTGAGAGGGCGGCCGCTACGCGCTGACGCTCAAACCTGACGTGGCGATGGTTCTCCTCGTAGGCGTCGCGATGCGCAAGGTCGCTCATGCCTACGGCATGAGCGACCACATTCATGTTGAAAACATTCTGGATGTTGCGAAGCCGCCCAATCAGCTCGGGATGGCCGAAACCGAAGCTGACGCGAATCCCAGCGGCGGAATGACTCTTGGAAAGCGTGCGCAGGACCAGAAGATTCGAATGGCGCTCAATGAGGCGTAGGCCGTTCTCAGGTGCGAAATCGACATAAGCTTCGTCCAAAACGATCAATCGGTCAGACCGTATAACGAGGCGCTCGATCTCAGCGAGCGGAACAAAGGTTCCGGTCGGATTGTTCGGATTGGCCAGCAGAATGAACTTAGCATGTTTAGGCGGACCGAAAAGCAGCTCGTCCATCGGCAAGCAGTCGGGTTCAGGCCAGGGAATTTCAATGAACCGGGCCCCTTGCAGCATGGCAAGCTTGCGATTGAACGAGAAGCCGGGCGACATCATCGCGATGCCGTCGCCCGGGGCAAGAAAGGCTCTGTAAATGAGACTGGGGAGTTCAGACGATCCATTGCCAGCCATCACGCGATCAGTGGCAATCCCGTAGGCCGCTGCGGCCGCTTGTCTCAAGCTGATATTGTCGTCTTCCGGATAGCGATATTGCACCTCAAGAGCTGCAATTGCGCTTCGCATCACGATGGCGGGCAAAGGAAATGGATTCTCATTCGTATTTAGTTTCACGCAAGTATTGTCGGGGGTGGGCCGCCCGGACGGCAGAGCATCCAATTCGCGAGCCACCGGCGAGAGCGAGGAAAGCATAGTTTTCAGTTTTGCATCCAATTTGACGTTCTCCCTTTTGTCGACGAGAGCAGCTGACGGACTTCATCGAGCCTACGTGATGCGCTCGCTGTGTTCGGAGCCGGAAAGCGCAAGGCGTGCATCAATGTGAGGGTGGGCTGCCATAGGCGGGCTCAGATCTAAGCGCCGCACCGGATCAGAGTCCGGCAGCGATCAGCGCGGATCAGGCGGGCGCACGGCGTTATCCCAGCGAATACCTGTTTCACGAGGGGAGGGAGAGCTATCGCCAAATTTTGGTGACGGCCGGAGCCGGTCAGGCGGCGGCGGTTATGGGCTGACGGTCGGTCGGCTTGGCGATGACCTCGATCCCATCATTGAATGTCACACCGACAACGAGTTTTGGCAACTGGTTGTGGCCATCGAGACGACGCCAGCTTCTCTGCGCGGCCTCGAGCAGTTTGAAGACCATCGCGAGTGCCGTCTTGTTGGACAGGCAGCCCTTCGATCGGATGGTGCGGTGGCGAACGGTGGCGAAGGTGCTTTCGATGGGGTTGGTCGTCCGCAAGTGTTTCCAGTGCTCGGCCGGGAAGTCGTAGAACGCCAGTAGCGTGTCTCGATCCTTGCTCAGGCAATCGGCGGCCTTCTCGTACTTCAGCGCGTAGCTCTCGATGAAGGCGTCGAACGCCAGTTCGGCGGCGGCCTTGGTTTCGGCCATCCAGATCTCCTGCAACGCGCGTTTGGCCTTCGGCTGCTGGCTCTTCGGCAACTTGGCGAGCACGTTGGCGGTCTTGTGCACCCAGCAGCGCTGCTCGCGCGTTTTCGGCCAGACCTCGGCGGCGGCCTTCCAGAACCCGAGTGCGCCATCGGCGATGACGAGCCGCGGCGCCACGTCGAGCCCGCGCCGCTTCAGGTCAAGCAGCAGATCGCGCCAGTCCTGCGCGCTCTCGCGGGCGCCATCGGTGAAGCCGACCAGTTCCTTGCGGCCTTCCGGCGTCGCGCCGATCAGCACCAGGATGCACTGCTTTTCGTCTTCGAGGCGCGCTTGGAGATGGATGCCATCGGCCCAGATGTAGACGTAGCGCTTCGCCGACAGATCGCGCCTCTGCCACGCGGCGTGCTCGTCGAGCCAGCCATCCTTCAGGCGACCGATGGCGGATGCCGACAACCCGGCAGCATCCTTGCCGAGCAGAGCAGCGCAGCCAGCGCCTCAGAGAAGTCGCCGGTCGAGATACCCTTCAGGTAAAGGATCGGCAGCAGCGTCTCGATCGACTTCGACCGGCGCATGTAGGGCGGCAGGATCGACGGCGAGAACCGGATGCGGCCAGGATCGGCGGCGTCCGCTTCGCGATCGCGTACACGCGGCTGGCGGACGGCGACCGGACCGATGCCGGTCATCACCTCGCGCTCCGGCAGGTGACCGTGGCGGACGACGCGCTGGTGGCCGTCCCGGGTCTTCAAATCGGCATGCTGGCCGAGAAAGTCTGCAACCTCGGCCTCGACCGCCTGGGCCAGCAGGGCACGCGCTCCATTGCGCAAGACTTCTGTGAGTTGATCGTCGAAGATTCCTGGCTGAATCAGATGGATGACGTTATCGTTGGACACGGCATATCGCTCCTTCGGTGGAGAAGTGGAGGCGTCAAGCACCCCCACGATATGCCGCCTTTCCGATTCCCGCCGTCACCAACTTTGGGCGATAGCTCGGGGAGGGAACGCCACGTCCACTCGGCCGAACAGCGCTGCTAATGGCTTGAACTCGCGTAATCCGCAGACAGAAATCTTGCCAAAAGTTACGTTCCTTCTAAAGACGTGGCAGCTCACTCCCGAGAGCGAGGTGCGCGTCAGTTTCACTAAGTGGAAGAAGCCGCCGATGTTCGTCGGCCTTACGATTGTGGAAGTGATGCTCACTCCAGTGGTACCAGACGAATGGGAACGTACTCTTCGGGCGGCCGTTCGGGCGTGCACGACAGCCGTGATAGCATTGCCGCGAGGGCGAGAAATGCCGCGACTGCGGCGACTGCGACGCACGTTACCAGCGCGTAATCGCCAGGCCGCCGATGGTTCATCATTCAACGCTCCGTGCGATGTTAGTGCGTGCGGTCAGGTCTGGGCGACCGCTTCGACGGTATTGTCGCGCCAGTGGTAAACGATGGACCAGGAGCGGCATTGTCTCCCTTTGAGTCGAATCGAACCGTGGCAATAGCCCTTTCGATTGAGCCCGAGGTTCGGCCGCAGCGACCCGCCTGGCATCGAAGGTGCCCGCCCGTCTGACGGAGCTTGCCCATCCTTGAACTACGGCATAAGCGTAGCGTGCAACCTGCGGCAGATTGGCTTGCACCCTTGAGCTTGGCGACAGCGGCTGCCCCTGCAGCATTCTTCGTCGATTCCGGCATGAAGGTAAAGAGCGTGCCGTTTGCGGAGTCACCGGCAATGGCCAAAGACTTCATCCACTGACTTGTTCTCGCCCAGCGCTCTCACCGGGAACTTCCGAAAGTGATGCAGATCATTGGAGTCTCCATTGGGCTAACCGGCGCTCTGTCGCTCGCCCCGCCGCTGCGTCGATGCTTTTAGAAGGTACAATTTGACGCTACGTACGAATCAAGTACTTCGAAGCGTGCTCGTCGAGCTTGGCAGAGCGAAAGTCCCCAAAGAGTGCCGACGATGCACATTCGCAGGCGAATTGCTGCGGGCCAACGATCCTCAGTCAGACAAGGATCAGCATCAGCTCATTCAGTTACAGACATTCGAGCAACCGAGTCCGAGCAGCCGGCGCGTCAACTCTTTCCGAGCCGGTTCTCCAGCGCGGCGAGGGCGAGATCCAGGTATCGCATGAGGCTCGCATCCCAGCCGGCGAGATTGTGTGGTTCGGTCAATCGCGTCAGCACCTTCAGTATCATCGAGACAGTCGAGTCAACTCCTGCGATCTCAGTCAGCAGCGAACGGGCCTGACGCGCGACCGCATTTGGTCGCTCACTGCATGGCGGCTCGCCCCGAACCATGCAGCTTCGTAGCTCGTCCCGAATCTTCCGCCACCGATCTTCGCGGCTGGCGTTAGAGGCGCACGTGCAGATGGTCGAGGGGGTACGCTCCTCAATCCGCGACATTGCATCTAACGTGGCCGGCAGCTCGTCGACACTAACTTCGGTCTCACCTTGCGTCGTCATATTGCGCAATCGATCCCGTAATAATGTCGCCCGCGCGACTTGAACTTCAATTCGCTCCAGATGGTTGCGCACTAAGTCCGTGAGAGACGTCCGTCCCTCGATGGCTTTGCGGATCTCAGGAAGCGAGAAGCCGAGCTCACGTAGCGCCCGTATCTGAGAGACGCGTTGTTGGCTTTCACGATCGTACATGCGGTGACCGCCATCGGTACGTTCGGCGGCCGTCAACAACCCGGTATGTTCGTAGTGATGCAGAGTGCGTACCGTTACGCCGGTCGCCTCTGCAAGTTCTCCAATGCGCCATCGGCGCCGTCGTGGTGTGGCGTTTGTCATGGTCCTCAATTTGCAAGCCTACAACCTGACGTCACGTGAGAATCAAGTTATTTCAATGATCTAGATGATGGTCTCTTGCTGCGAACCCCAGGAGCACTGAGCGCAAGCTGTTGATCAACCAGCCGAGACAAGCGCAAGCATCAAGTGCGCCAGCGACGCCAATTCGTCCCTCGCTGCGCGTTGCATCACAAGTCTGGCGATCGCCACGCGATTCTCGCTGGTTCGCATGCATGTCGGTAAAGACGCGATTGCTCGATCAAAAAGGTTTCCCAAGCTCGCGAGATCCTCGGGGTCGTAGACTCCGCTTGGCTTCTCCAACAGTAAGCTCCTTTGATTTGCCGCACCTTCGCTGCACGTGACGAAGCCGTTTGGCTGTGGTGGGGCAAAAAGTAGACGGAGCGGCGACTTGGTCGAAAGAATGTGACAGGTGCGTTCGTGTGGTGCCGCTGTGCAACACGGCGTTTGCTTCCCTTTTGTCCAACGCTGCCTAACCGAAACCGTGCAATTTTTGCTGGACGCTGCCGCAGCAGTGGCCATCTGCTATCTGATTGCCACGCGAAGCGAAAGCAGGTACATGCAGCCCCGCTTGCTCTTGCGACACAGTTTAAGGAATTGCGGCCGGACACAGTACTGATCTGATCAGATGGCCTCTTTCAGTCGCAATCCTTGCTGTGATCTATCGTCGAGCCAAATTGATTGGTCAATCACGCAGAGTATTCCTACCACCACATCGTGGCGTGGCCGCCCGATCGGCGCCTAACACCGTTTTCGACACGCTGCTAGTCCTGTTGAGATGGCTTTGTGGGCGCGATGGAGTTGTTCGCGCGTGGCAACATCGGGTTTGGGAATGCGCCAAGATGATGGCTGCTCTTCAACGGGCAAGTCTGCGACGCAAGGCGTCGGATAAGGCGCGCCGCAAAACCATTCCCGGCATGTTTCTCAACGCAAGCGCACTTTGCGCGGCTGGCGAAACGTTACTCGCGATTGAGGACCGAGCCTCGAAGGACGCTCGAGTATCCGTTGAACGTGGAGGCGTTCAAAACGGGTCAACGAGCGCCGGCGCCGCGCAGCCACCGCCTTGGGAAAACAAGGACGTGTCATAGCTCCTACAGCAATAGCTCGCATATCCACACGTGAGCTGGATCAGTGTTGCGCAGCGCCGTCCAGCTGTCGCGGGCAATGGCTTGCTCGTCCGGAAGCTCACTCACTTTCATTCTCGAACAGGATCGCTTTGGTGTGCGTGCGCTGGACATAGATGCTTCGGGGTAAGATAGGCAAATCATGTTATCGCACCGAAGTAGCTCTTCCGGGTCAGCGGTAAGGGGCCGTAACTCGGAACTGACGGCGGCGGCATCCCGCGCGCCACCCGCCACGACACTTTCGAAAGTAACACGACTGTCGCCAGATCCCAAAGGATGTCCCACGATCCGATGTGGCTGGATTGATCATGTCGCCCGAGATGATCAAGAGCTGCAGGTGGAGCAGGGCTTGGCAAATGGGAGCGGCGAGCGCTTCCGTGCGCCATACATTGGCACAGTTGCCGTCCTCTCATCATAAAAACTCATCCTCCAAGCACGCGCGCAGCGGGACAATGTCGCGAGCTCATGGCGAGTGGATCCAGGTTGTTCCTGGCACGATCGTCACCGCAGCGCGGGATCCACGGCGCCGTCGACGCGATCAAACTACGCTCAAGCGGGCCAAGGTCGAAAGGCCGAACACCAGCGAGCTCTGGAGCTTCGAGGTTGGCGTAGATCTGGTTCGGCCGAACAATCCTAGAATAGGCCGTGACGTTGGTTGGTCTCGGTCCGAGAGACCATCAAGGATGCCTGTTGCAAGAACATGTTGCGCATCCAAATGCTTGCAGGATCAGTATTATGAATGGCCGGCCATTGGACGGCCTCGGTGAATGTGAGAAGTCGCAGCGGAGGTTCGATGACCCGCAGGGGCATCGTGTTTGCGAAATGGCTGACCAGTCTTGAGGGCATGCTCGCTATACGGTTGGTGCCCAATAACATAGGCGGAATCATACCAAAACCCTGCACCGCGACCTCGGTGCGTATCTTGAAACCATGCTCGAGCAAGAGCCATTCCTGGAAGAGGGGCCTCAGGGTGCGCCCGAACTGGGCTTCCACGTGCCCGATCGACGTGTACATCTCGAGCGTAAGTCGCGGCGCCAGCTGCTTGTTCATCGGGCAGCCCACGCAAGCGAAAGTGTCCTCGAACAGAGCCGCCTTGGGATGCGCACTCGACATGAACATCTCGGGATACATGAGAAAATCGACCTCACCGCGCCGGAGAAGTTCATCGGGTTCCTCCACCGGCGGCAGCAACTCGAAATTGATTGTCGGAGCTTCCCGCGCGACGCGGTCCACGATAGGTCGAAGAAACACGACAGTCATGAAGTCGGACAGGATAATCCTGAATCGCCGATTCGATTGAGACGGAGTGAAGCCGTCCGGAGAAATGATCGAGAGCTGAATGTGAGCGAGAGCCTCGCGAATCGGGGCAGCGAGCGCTTGAGCCCGCGGTGTTGGGACAAGCTTCCGGCCCCTCATCGTGAATAGCTCATCGCGAAAGTAAGTGCGAAGCCGCGCGACGGCAGCACTCATGGCAGGTTGACTGAGGTTGATGCTTCTTGCCGCCGCAGTGAGATTGCCTTGCGTCACCAGGGCGTCGAACGCGACGAGGAGATTCAGATCGAGTCCCTTGAAACGCATAATCTTGAGTGATCCACGGTATGAATGTGTTCTATCGATACAATCGATTTTACCACTTGTACCGAATGAGAATAGCAAAGGATAGTTTAGCGAGATGTCAGATCTATCAGAATGGTTACATATCGTAGCGCGTCTCAGCCCAGCGCCAGGGATCGATCAAGACATCTGGAGCGTGCGGTCGCAGTTTCGTGCGTGTTGCGCAAGTCATATCTCGGCGAGCTAGCACGGTGGGGGATCCGCAAATGCGCGTCGGCGTTTAGGACGAGCAAACCTTCGTATGGCTTCGCCAACCCATTCTATACCGGCCGTGTACCGCCGTAGAATTGAGCCAAGGCTCAAGCTGGTCGTATATTTCCCTCCAGTTGGACCCCTTCGGTTGCGGGTACCAAACGAGGTTTGGTCGCATCCGATTGCGTCGTTGCTGCGGAGAAATCGTGCGGAACATGCAAGCGAAGGCGTCCTTGGCGAATCTGATGCGAGTTGCGCACACGCTCGACGTCGTATCCATTGTGAATGCAAATCGGTCAGTGCGTGAAGCTCTGACAGATGTGGTGTTTTCCGCGGGCTACGTACCCGAACCCTTCGAGAGCGCAGACGAGTTCTTGAAATCGGGCCGCCGTTTGATCACGTCGTGCTTGATCGCGGACATGCAGTCGAGCGTGATGAGTGGCTGTGAGCTTTTCCATCATCTGGCTGGATCCGGAGGCGTGATTCCCACCGTTGTGCTCACAGACAACTCCGAAGACGATATGAGTCGACCCCTCCAAGCTGGACTCCAGTTCTTGAGCAAGCCTTTCGAGCGCAGCGAACTGTTGGCCTGCGTCAGGAGCCAGATAATGAACAGGAATTACTCTCTATGGACATGATCGCGCCCGGATCCACACGAGGTGTTTCGGCGCGCCCTCCAGTTCGTTGGAGGCTGTGCTGGGAGAATGAGCTTCAACTTGCTGACCATATTGAATTGTCCGACTTCTTCCGGAAGACCTATGGTCCGACCGGGGCATTCAATGCAAAACCCTTTGAAGGTCATCGAAGCTGGGCCGGCGCAAGGCCTGAGATTCGGGCGATCGGCTACGATGATCGTGGCATCGCGATTCACATCGGCGCACTGCGCCGCTTCATAAAAGTGGGTGAGGTCGACCTGCTTGTGGCTGAACTCGGATTGTACGGGGTACGCCCGGATCTCGAGGGGCTCGGCATCAGCCACTCCATCCGCGTGATGTATCCCGTGTTGCGAGACCTTGGGGTGCCGTTCGGCTTTGGCACGGTCCGATCCGCCCTGCAGAAACATATTACCAGGCTGCTCGGGCGACAGGGATTGGCGACTGTTCTGCCAGGGCTCCGTGTCCGGTCAGCTCGTCCGGATATCTATCTCACTGTGCCTCCGACGCGCGTGGAGGACGTGGTCGGCCTCGTTCTGCCGATTGCGAGGCCAATGAGCGAATGGCCGGCCGGTGAGATGATTGAACGGAACGGGCCAGAACTGTGACCACCGCAGCCAACGAGACTGAAGCGCGGAGCGACTGCGCCGACTTGGGCGGAGAGCGCTGTGTCTATCTGACGTTTGATGATGGTCCCAACCCGCATTGCACGCCGGCTATCCTGGATGTGCTGGCGCAGCATCGGGCCCCCGCCACTTTCTGCGTGATTGGTGCATATGCAGCGGGCCAGCCGGAGCTGATCCAGCGCATCATTGCAGAAGGGCACGAACTCGCAAACCACACAATGACGCACCCGGATTTATCCAAATGCATGCCGGATGAGGTGGAATATGAGATCCTCACGACGAACAAGGTCATCGGGATGGCCTGCCCCCGAGCTTCTGTGCGGCACATGCGTGCGCCGTATGGGAGTTGGACCAAGGAGGCCCTCGCCGCGTCGGCGAAGGCCGAACTGGCAGCCCTGCACTGGTCAGTGGACCCGCAAGACTGGTCTCGTCCTGGCGGCGAGGCGATTGTTGCCGCGGTGCTGGCCTCAGTCCGGCCGGGGGCAATCGTGCTCCTGCACGACGGGTGCCCTCCCGACGAGTTGGAACGCTCCCCTCACTCTGGGCGGCGCGACCAGACTGTGACGGCGCTCGCCCAGCTTATTCCAGCACTGCATGACCTTGGATTTGCAATCCGGTCGCTTCCTCAAACTCACTGAATAGATCAATTCCCATGAGCCTGCTTGCCACCATCAGCACCGCTGCTGTTGCCTCCTACGCGTTGCTCTCCAGCGTCCATAAGAGCGCGCAGGCGCTTTATGCGCTGCGAACCGACGCCTCACTGCCGCCGTACGACCTCGTCGACACCGAAGCTCTGCCCAGCGTGGATGTCATCGTGCCCTGCTTCAACGAGGATCCGGGGATGCTGGCGGCCTGCCTGAAATCTCTCGCAAGCCAGGATTACCCAGGCCGATTGCAAGTCTATGTGGTCGATGACGGCTCTGCAAATGTCGGTGCAGTGGCCCCGGTCCATGGGAGCTACGCGTATGACCCGAGGTTCACGGTCATTCTGCTGCCAAGCAACGTTGGAAAGCGCAAGGCGCAGATCGCAGCGATACGCCGGTCGTTCGGCGATCTCGTGCTCAACGTCGATTCCGACACGGAAATCGCCAGTGACGTGGTCAGCAAGCTCGTAGGCAAGATGCAGGATCCAGCCATCGGCGCGGCCATGGGGCAATTGACGGCCAGCAACCGGAGCGACAGCTGGCTGACCCGATTGATCGACATGGAGTACTGGTTGGCTTGCAACGAAGAGCGCGCGGCGCAGACGCGCTTTGGCGCCGTCATGTGCTGCTGCGGGCCGTGTGCCATGTACCGCCGCTCCGCGCTGCTCTTGCTGCTCGACCAGTACGAGACGCAGTTCTTCCGGGGAAAGCCGAGCGACTTCGGTGAGGACCGCCATCTGACGATCCTCATGCTCAAGGCAGGGTTTCGAACCGAGTACGTTCCGGACGCCATCGCCGCCACGGTGGTCCCGGACAGGCTCTTGCCATATCTGCGGCAACAGCTCCGCTGGGCGCGGAGCACTTACCGCGACACGCTGCTCGGTTTGCACCTGTTGCCCAGCCTGGACTGGTACCTTACGCTCGACGTGCTCGGACAGAACCTCGGGCCGCTGCTGCTCGCCATCTCAACGATTGCCGCGCTCGCTCAGCTCGCGCTCACCGGCACCGTGCCCTGGTGGACCGGTCTGACCATCGGCGCGATGACCATGATTCGATGCAGCGTAGCGGCCCTTCGTGCCCGTGAGCTTCGATTTATCGGCTTCTCGCTGCACACACCGATCAACATCTTCCTCCTGCTCCCGATGAAAGCCTATGCGCTCTGTACCTTGAGCAACAGCGACTGGCTCTCGCGCAAAGTAGCGAAATCGTCAGACGTCGATGAATCGAAGGTCTCGATCGCAGACGCGACAACTGGACCAAGCCTTAACCCGGCATCGGAAACGCCTGGCTCAATTCGCGGGGCAGGTCTTTCGCGCGCTCCCTCGCAGCTGATCGCGCCTGGTGGCATTGTGGCCGAGACTGACTGAGCAGCTTTGTAGGGGGATTCAGTGGTGAGCGTGGACAAGACATATCAGTCGCTGGAACGGGAGCTGGCAAACGATGACCCGTGGCGGCTTGACGACAATCCGTTCGAACGTGAGCGTCACACCCAGTTGCTACGGCTATCGCTGTCGAACGGCGCCGTCTCAGCCGGCCTCGAGATCGGGTGCGCGGCCGGTGCATTCACAGACAAGCTTGCTCCTCACTGCAAACGGCTCACAGTCATCGATGTTATGCCGCGAGCGATCGGTCGAGCGGTCCAGCGGACCAAGAGGTGGTCACATATCAGCTGGGCGGCGACCGATATTCTGCAGTTCTCGACCGAAGAGCTGTTCGATCTGATCGTGGTGGCCGAAGTTCTCTACTATCTCGAAGACATGACACGGATGCGTACCGCAATCGACAAGATGGTGAAGATGCTTGCTCCACGTGGGCATCTGGTCTTCGGATCTGCACGTGATGCGACCTGCAGGCGATGGGGGCATGTCGCTGGCGCCGAGACAGTCATCACGATTTTGACTGAAGCGCTCATTGAGGTCGAACGCGTGCAGTGCCAGGGGCAGTCGACTGACGAAGACTGCTTGTTGGTCCGCTTTCGCAATCCGGAGCGAACTTCGATCCCTCCCAACGGCCGAGCTTGAAAAGGAGCCACTATGCGTATCTGCGGTATCAAGTTGACGCATGACGGGGCAGTCGCTCTGATCGAGGACGGCCGGGTGGTGTTTTGTATCGAACAGGAGAAGCTGAACAACAATCCGCGTTATCAAACCATTGAAAACCTGGATGCGGTTGTTAGCGCCTTGGCGGAGCACGGGCTGGATCCGAACGATGTTGATCAGTTCGTCATTGATGGCTGGGATGGAGAGTTCGAGTCCCAGTTTGAAGTCCTTAGTGGGACGACGACGATCAAGCTCAAGGGCGCGCCGTATGTCGAACGGCAAGGCGATAGCCCCCTGACGTCCCGCGATCGCATCGGCCTCATGCTTGACGGGAAGCTATATCCCTATCAAAGCTATCCCCATGTCACCGGGCACGTAGCATCCGCATACTGCGCCAGCTCGTTTGCCAAATCCGCACAATCTGCTTTTTGCTTGGTGTGGGACGGCTGCATGTTTCCACGCCTCTACTATGTCGAGCCTCACGGCATCCGGTTCATCGAGTGCCTGTTTCCGATGATAGGTCACGCCTATGCGACGGCAGGACATCACTTTGGACCTTACAGGCGGGCAGACCGGACCAGCTGGGATCTCGGTATTGCCGGCAAGCTGATGGCCTATATCGCCCTGGGATCCCCCGACGAGGACAGTATTAAGACGTTTCAGGAACTTTATGAGGCGCACTTTGCCGCGGATGCTGAGGGCGCTTGTCCTGAGCCTGAAGAGATCAACAGCTCACAATCGCCACTTGAAGCTCTGCACGACTTCTTCGATGCGTGCGCAGTGCGATTGAAGGGAAAGCAAGCCGAAGACGTCCTTGCGTCATTTCACGTCTTCCTAGAGCGTCTGCTGGTTCGCACCATTGCTGATGTTGTGGAGCGGCATTCGGATCTTGCGGGGGCGCGTAACCTCTGCATAGCCGGCGGCTGTGGCCTGAATATTAAGTGGAATAGTGCATTTCGTGCGACAGGCCTGTTCGATATCGTGTGGGTGCCGCCCTTTCCGAACGACAGCGGCTCAGCCATTGGTGCTGCTTGCTCTGCACTGGCGGCACAGCAAGGCTTTAGAGCTCTGGAATGGTCGGTCTACAGTGGACCGGCCCTTCGTCCCAGCGAAGTCCCGCCCGAATGGGAGGGCGCGCCCTGCACTATGGGCGAACTTGCGGCAATCCTCGCTTGCGACAAGCCCGTGATCTTCCTTGCCGGGCGTGCCGAGCTCGGACCACGAGCCTTGGGTGGCAGAAGCATTCTCGCGGCTGCAAGCTGGGAAGGAATGAAAGATCATCTCAACGACATCAAACTTCGTGAGCATTTCAGGCCGGTAGCGCCGATATGCCTGGAGGATCGTGCGGCGGAGATTTTTAGCCCTGGGATACCCGATCCGTACATGCTGTTCGATCACCAGACCCGACCGGAATGGCGCGAGAAAATTCCCGCCGTCGTGCATCTCGATGGATCTGCTCGTCTACAGACCGTTTCCAGAACCTCTCAGCATAAAGTGGCCGAGCTTCTCGTCGAGTACGAGAAGCTCACAGCCATTCCGCTGCTTTGCAATACCAGCGCCAATCTGCATGGACGCGGCTTTTTCCCGGATGCTGCCGCCGCGTGCCAGTGGGGACGCGTCGATCACGTATGGTGTGACGGCCTGCTTTGGACAAAAAAGCGCGCGAGCGAGAAAGCGGCGCGAACAACGTCCGTCGCGATGGCGTAAACAAATGTCAGCCGCGGCAGTCGACCTTTTCCAGGTGAGCAAGTTCTACGACGACAGGCTCGTCGTGGACGCTCTCTCGTTTACGGTCGCGCCGGGAGAGTGCTTCGGTCTGCTGGGACCAAACGGCGCGGGTAAAAGCACGCTTGCGCGTTTGATCCTGGGTGTTGCGTCGCCCGACGCAGGTAAGATATGCGTGCTCGGGGAGCCAGTGCCGGCACGGGCGCGCTTGGCGCGGCGGGGGATCGGGGTTGTCCCACAGTTCGATAACCTTGATCTTCAGCTTACGGTGCGCGAAAACTTGCTCGTTTTCGGGCGCTACTTCGCCATGAGCGCGGCTGAGGTGAAAGCGGTCACGCCGTCC
This sequence comes from Bradyrhizobium sp. LA2.1, assembly GCF_040547725.1. Classification (NCBI taxonomy): domain Bacteria; kingdom Pseudomonadati; phylum Pseudomonadota; class Alphaproteobacteria; order Hyphomicrobiales; family Nitrobacteraceae; genus Bradyrhizobium; species Bradyrhizobium sp. LA2.1. The sequence continues at coordinate 163,401 of NZ_JBEPQI010000016.1, read as the reverse complement.
CTACTCGAATTCGCGCGCCTGGAGAACAAGGCGGATGCCCGCGTCGCCGAACTGTCCGGCGGCATGAAGCGACGCCTGACGCTGGCGCGGGCCCTCATTAACGACCCGCAGCTCCTGGTGCTTGATGAGCCGACGACGGGCCTCGATCCGCACGGCCGTCACCTGATCTGGGAACGCTTGCGCTCGCTATTAGGGCGCGGCAAAACGATCCTTCTCACCACCCACTTCATGGAAGAGGCGGAGCGATTGTGCGACCGCCTGTGCGTGCTTGAGCACGGCCGCAAGATCGCCGAAGGTGCGCCTCACGCGCTGATCGAGCAGCAGATCGGCTGCCACGTGATCGAGATTTACGGCGGTAATCCGCATGAACTGCTGCCGCTGGTCAGACCCCAAGTGCAGCGCGCTGAGGTGAGCGGGGAGACGCTCTTCTGCTATGTCACGGATCCAGAGCAGGTGCGCCTCCGGCTTGCCAACCGCACGGATCTCCGCCTTCTGCAGCGTCCTCCAAATCTGGAGGATGTCTTCTTGCGGCTAACCGGGCGAGAGATAAAGGACTGAACGATGTGGCAACGCTTTGCGCCGGCGCTCCCTGCTAATCCATGGAACTGGATCGCGGTATGGCGCCGCAATTTTCTGGTCTGGCGGAAAGTCGCTCTGGCATCGGTTCTTGGGAATCTGGCCGAGCCGATGAGCTCTCTGTTCGGTCTCGGTTTTGGCCTTGGAATGATCATAGGTGGCGTTGAGGGGACCTCATACATATCGTTTCTGGCGGCTGGCATGGTCGCCACAAGCGCGATGGTCTCCGCAACCTTCGAAACGATCTATGCGGCTTACGCTCGCATGCAGACAAATTGCACGTGGGAGGCAATGCTCTGTACGCCCCTTACGCTCGGCGACATTGTTCTTGGTGAAGTGGCATGGGCAGCGAGCAAGGCCTTGCTCGCCGGGACGGCGATCACGATTGTCGCCGTCGCGCTGGGTTACGCAGAGTGGTCATCCATCCCCTATGCGTTACCAGCCATCGCCCTCACTGGCGTTACTTTCGCGAGCCTTGCAATGGTCGTTTCAGCACTTGCACCGAGCCACGACTACTTCATCTTCTACCAGTCGCTCATTCTCACGCCCATGATGTATTTGAGCGGGACGATCTTCCCAATGAGCCAGTTGCCCGGTTCATTTCAACGCATCGCGGCCTTATTGCCGCTGACTCATTCGGTCGATCTCATTCGTCCAGCAATGCTCGGTCGGCCGGTCGAGAGCGTCGGATTGCATGTGGGCGCACTTTGCATCTTCGCAGCATTTCCCTTCCTCGTCTCGGCCGTGCTGCTTCGGCAGCGCTTGATGCGGTGAGACGAACAAGACCTAAAGCGAAGCATCGCGTGTGCGAGAGGAGATATCGGGCGTAGCGAACTTCCAATCGCGTGCGACGCTTAAATGCGTCTCGTCAGCTAGCGATGCCTGATCGGCCCCGCGGGGACGTGCGGCCTACTCCCAAAGCAAGCGATACGAAATAGGCCGACAGGCCTCTCAGGATTAACGGAGAACAAGATGCTGTGTCTAGGATTGAGTGGCGGCCTCGACAAGGTCTATGAAAACCCCCTTGGACTACCGGACACGTTTCTGCACGACGGCGCCGCGGTACTTGTCAAGGACGGGCGCGTGATCGCTGCCGTGGAAGAGGAGCGCCTCAACCGGATCAAACATTCAAACAAGCTCCCGAGCAGTGCGATCGAATACTGTCTTGCAGCCGCGGGTGTGGAGCTTCGCGACGTCGATCGTATTGCGTTCTACGCTACTGAAGCCTATTGCAATGCAATGCTCGAACGGTTGTTCATCTCACAACCGGAAATCTCAATTCCCCTAGACGCGAATCTGCTGCTACGGCACCTTCTAGCCACGGAGTTCGGTACCCAAGTGGATCCTTCCCGGGTGTCATTCGTAGGCCACCATCAGGCCCACGCCGTGAGCGCTCTGGCCATGTCGGGTTTTGAAGAAAGTCTGGTCCTCGCGATCGACGGTTGTGGCGACTTCCTGTCGGGTCTCTTGGCTGTCGGGTCAGGCAGCGAAATGACCGAGCTTATGACGTTTCCAGAGAATAACTCTCTCGGACTGTTCTATCTGGAGACGATCCGATATCTCGGCTACGGCCTGTTCGACGAGTATAAGGTTATGGGACTGGCTCCTTACGGAGATCCCGCACGCTATCGCGAGCTCTTTTCGCAATTTTATGAGCTCTCCGCAAACGGTGGCTACCGCGTTCACCTCGAACGTATCGGCCCGGCATTGCTGCGCAGTATCGAGATCCGGCGAAAGGGAATGCCGTTCACCCAACAGCATCGAGACGTGAGCGCATCGTTGCAGGAGGCGCTGGAGCGGATCGTGTTTCACATTCTTCGGCATTACCGTGAGTCGACCGGAATGAAACGGTTGTGCCTCGCTGGCGGGGTAGCCCACAACTGCACGCTGAACGGAAAACTCCTGTATTCAGGCCTGTTCGAAGACATCTTCGTGCAGCCGGCCGCGCATGACGCCGGATGCGCATTGGGCGCGGCACTGATGGTGTCGAACGAGGCCGGGCAACCTGCGCCCCGCGAGCGATTACAGTCGGTTTATTGGGGGCCAGATGTCGGCAGCGACGACAGCATCGAACAGGAACTGAAGGGATGGGCCGGACACCTCGAGATTGAGCGGACCGCTGACGTCGCAACCAGAGCAGCCGAGTGGATGGCTGATGGCGCCGTGATCGGGTGGGTACAGGGCCGGTCGGAGTTCGGCCCTCGTGCGCTCGGCAACCGCAGTATTCTTGCGGACCCGAGGCCCGCGGCGAACAAGGACCGGATCAATGCGATGGTCAAGAAGCGCGAGAGTTATCGACCATTTGCGCCATCGGTTCTGGAGGAGGATGCGGGCGCGTTCTTTGAGCTGCCGGATGGTCGCGCAGAATACCCCTTCATGAATTTCGTCGTTCGCGTGCGTGAATCCAAGCGTGCTTTGCTGGGCGCGATCACGCATATTGATGGTACGGCTCGGCTGCAAACGGTTTCCCGCACGAACAATGCCTCCTATTGGGAACTCATCAACGCGTTCAAGAGCCGGACAGGCGTCCCGATTTTGCTTAATACGTCGTTCAACAACAATGCCGAACCGATCGTAGATTCCGTTGCCGATGCGATTACGGCGTTTTTGTCGACCGAGCTTGATGGCCTTGTGGTCGGTTCATTCCTCGTCAAGAAGCGGGCAACAATGCTCGAAAGCTGGACAGCACTCGCTGTATCACTGCCGCCCCATGTATCTCTTTACCGAGTTCGCGCTCATGCGGGCCGAGAACGCCAGGAGACAGTCTGCGAGATCCGCATGGGTCACTCCAGCCAGGACAGCGTGCGCATCTCGCATGACCTGTTCGACATGCTGATGCAAATTGAGAAGGAAGCTGTTCTTGCCGATCTTCTCGCCAGGGTCACCTCTGACAGGACTAGGCGAGAAGCTCTCGTGAACGAACTGCGCGGGCTCTGGGATCTGCGCCGTATTCGGCTGCATCCGTCAAAGACTGCGTGATCGTAGAAGGTGAGCAATGCGGAAGAGGGCTCTTTGGAGGCCTCTTGCATGACCTGCCAATCGCGGTGCCGTGGAGGAGGGCTTGCAGGTTGATTGCCTTGCGCCCAGGTGACCAGCCGTCCATTGGCGTGGATCGGAATCGCAGATGAGTAGGTGGCGCCACACAAAACTGATCTTGCGCAACGAGAAGGGTTTGATGACTTGACCAAGGAACGCTTTGTTATTTCTCGGAGGCGTACCGGCTTTGGTGACTGCCTCTGGTCGCTGGCGTCAGCCTGGTCGTACGCGCAGCGGACCGGGCGGACGCTCGTCGTTGACTGGCGCGGTTCCTGCTACATCGACCGACCGTTCAGCAACGCCTTTCCGGTGTTCTTCGAGCCGGTTGAGGACATCGCTGGGGTACCGGTGATTTGCGATGACCGGATCAACCAGCTCTCGTTTCCCGGACCGTTCTTCCCGCGGTGGTGGAATAGGCCATCGGTCGACTGCATTAATCGTCCGGATGAGCAGATCTTCCGAGAACGTGACGAACTGACCGAGCTGTTCCAAGCAAGAGAAGATAACGAAGCCAACACCATTGTCTGTGACGCCTGCCTGATGTGGCGTTGTGGCGAGGAAGCCGAACGACTGATCTTTCGGAACATCAAGCTCAGGTCTGAGATACAAGCGCGGATCGACGACTTGTATGAGAAACATTTTAGCGGCCATAGCATCATTGGCGTTCATGTTCGGCACGGCAATGGCGAAGATATCATGGAGCATGCGCCGTACTGGGCTGATTCGGAGCTCGCCCTTAGTCAGGTCTGCATGGCAATCCGTAAAGCCAAAGCCTTGCCATATCCAAAGCCCGTAAAGGTCTTTCTGTGCACGGACAGTGCACAGGTGCTCGATCGCCTATCGGGTCTGTTTCCCGATGTCTTCGCCGTACCAAAACGTTTCCAGGCCGATCGGGCAGGGCCGTTGCATAGTGCGGAAATGGGAATTGAAGGTGGAGCTTCCGCTCTCATCGACATGTATCTTCTTGCGCGCTGCGCTACCGTGATCCGCTTTCCCCCCACCAGCGCCTTCACGCGCTATGCCCGTCTGCTCGTGCCACGGATTATTGAATTCGACCAGAGCAATCCGAAGCGCTTGACCATGATCGATAATCCAAACGAGCATTTCGCGGCTTGCTGAAGCGCCAGAATGTGGGCCTGAACAATGGCGGGCTAGATCATCGGTCTGATGCTGCTTGCTTCGAAACCGTCGAGTTTCGCAACGTGTCGCAGGAACGTTGGATGGCGATTTCCGTCCCGCAAGCGACGGCTGACCGGCGCACTACCACGGATGCGGTGCGGTGGGAGGGCGAACGACTCAGAAGCGTAAGGCCAATGCCAGCGGGCGCCGGCGGCCTTGCCCCGCAATGCTTCGGGCCCTCCGGTGTAAGTCGAAGGCCGCGCAGAAAGGTTATGGTTCTGTCATCCTCCGGCCAAATCCGCCATCGCTGGCCAGACGGTGAAAAGCACGGCAATGGCAGTCCGGGTCGCCGAGGAAATCTGACGTAACAGACAGTCACGTCAGAATGTCCCAGCAGCAAGGAGGCGCAGCCGGTAGATGGATTGCCTTTGCTGGGCAACCCTTTTGCAGTCAGCTCGTTTTCTGGACGACGGTCTTGTTCATGCTCGCTCGCAGAGTCCTTTCGAACGGAGGTCTGATGAACCGCGCGGCCGGTGGCCCATCGATATTGCTCAAGAGCCGTATGTGCGGCCGCGCGTAACCAGACGAAGACAAACTTGGACGAACCGGCCATTGAATCCTGATCTCCGCCAAAGGCAGCTAATCTATCTCGTCAGCGCGCATGAGCCACAGACCACTCGTGGAGTGGTGACGCAGTGAGCTCGCCATGGAAACCCCAGCCTCTCGGCTCGAAGGCGTGGCGCACGCAGTGGGCAGAACGCGGGAGCTCGACGACAGCCATTGCTGCGGCGTTGCCGGTGTCGAAAAGCAAACAGGTCGATGTTCGGAACCTGCCATTTGCGTCCTAAAAGCGCGCCACCTGTGCCCTGCGTCGCTCTGGCCCGGATCCTGCACCAGGTGCACAGCCGAGGGAGCGGAAGGGAGTCGCGTGTGAATCTAGGTCTATCGGATGACAATGCGGTCGCAGCTAAATCGTCGGAAACGGACCCGCGTGGTCCAATTCACGCCGATGGAGCGGGCCGTCCGCTGCGTGAGCGGAAGACGCTGGTATTGACCGGGGCATCGCGCGGTATCGGTCGCGCCACCGGAAGATTGTTCTCGGAAGCCGGTTGGCGCATCATTTCTTGCGCGCGCCAACCATTCGACGCGGTGCGCTGCCCATGGGACTCAGAGGGGGATAGCTATATCGAAGTCGACCTAAGCGATCATCGGACGCTACCGCGCGTGATTGCCCAGATAAAGGAGCGCCTTGCCGGCGCACCGCTGCAGGGACTGATAAACAATGCCGGAAACTCACCAAAAGCGCCAAACGGTGCCCGGCTTACGTCGCTGGCGACCTCAGTCGATACCTGGATGAGCGTGTTCCACCTCAATCTGGTGGCGCCGATCCTGCTCGCTCAAGGTCTGTTCGATGAGCTAAAAGCGGCTTCAGGCTCGATCGTCAATGTGACTTCGATCGCCGGAGCGCGGGTGCATCCATTTGCAGGCACGGCATATGCCACGTCGAAAGCTGCGCTCGCTTGTCTCACGCGCGAAATGGCGCACGATTACGCCTCACATGGCATTCGCGTCAATGCAATCGCGCCCGGCGAAATCAAGACGGACATTTTGTCGCCTGACACGGAAGCGCATCTTGTGCCAATGATCCCACTACGCCGGGTGGGTACACCCGAAGAGGTCGCAAAGGTCATTTTCTTCCTATGTTCAGATGCGGCAAGTTATGTCACTGGCGCCGAAGTGCCGATCAATGGCGGGCAACACTTGTGAGTGAATCCGTCCCTGGCGAACCCGGCTAACTGAGCTTCATCGATGGAAGCCATGTTGGCCGGGGCTGATCCGCGCAGTGAGTTGGAAAGAATAAGGCGGAAGATCTAGTCACTGTAAGTGCTGCCGGGGTGCCATGAAGAGGCGTCATCTCTCGCCCCCGCCCTGAGAACTGGTTGTCAGATCGAGGCAGGCATGCAACACGAGTCTAACAAGTCCGATCGAGGTGATGGGGGGGATCAAGATAGGAACGGAGAAGTCATTATGCTGGACAGCGTTTCCCTGCGCGAAAGACCAAACTCAACCTCCGACGCGGACCCTTCCGCTTCTATTCTGCCGTCGCAAGAGAAATCGCTAAGCACGATCGTTGAAATAGCGCACACGCTCACCGGCCTATGCCGGCTCGAAGCCAAACTGGCGAGCGTCATCGAGCGTCTGCCCTCGCTCATGCAGATGCGGCGCGGCATCGTATGTCTGTTCGAACATGACGGGGTGCCCCAGATCATCGTAGATGACGTCCGGAGCGAAGGGCGCGACGCGCGTTGCGGGGGCCGCTTGCCGCAAGGAGCAATCGATCAAATTGTGGCGACGGGGCGGCCCCTCGTCGTCGATAACGTAGCGCTGCATTCGATCTTCAGTCCTTCGGACGTCGAGATGCTAGACGCAGCCGGTAATACGTGTGTTGCGTTCATCGGCGTTCCCATAGAGATTGACGAGAAAGTTGTGGGTGCGCTGAGCATCGACCGCATCGCAGACAACGGGACGCATGCGCAGCTCGAGGACGACCTCGGCCTGCTGACGATGGTCGCAAGCCTTCTGGGCCAGACGGCGAAGCTGCATTGCACCTTTGTGCGCGACCGCGGGCGGCTTATGGATGAGGAGTTCCGGATGCAGAAGCAGCTGTCGTCCGAGCTCATGCCTCATGGGCGGGAGCGTAAGAAGGTCCAAGTCGAGGGAATTATCGGCGACAGTCCGGCGCTGCGCGCGATGCTTGAGAAGATCGAGCTGATCGCAAAATCGAATAGCACCGTTCTGTTGCGTGGCGAATCGGGTACCGGCAAAGAGCTGGTCGCGAAGGCTATTCACGAGCGTTCAGGCCGCGCCAAACGCCCCTTTATCAAACTCAATTGCGCAGCCCTCACCGAGACGGTGCTGGAATCCGAATTGTTCGGTCACGAGAAGGGGGCGTTTACGGGCGCATTCAACGCGCGCAAGGGTCGCTTCGAACTCGCCGACAAGGGAACGTTGTTTCTGGATGAGATTGGCGAGATCTCGGCTTCGTTTCAGGCGAAACTCCTGCGCGTGCTTCAGGAGCAGGAGTTCGAGCGGGTGGGCGGCAATCAGACGATCAAAGTCGACGTCCGCGTGATTGCAGCCACGAATAAGAATCTTGAAGAGGCGGTGGCAAGGAAGGACTTTCGTGCCGATCTCTATTATCGCATTAGCGTGGTTCCGCTGCTACTGCCGCCGCTGCGCGAACGACGCACTGATATTCCGCTTCTCGCCGCTCGATTCTTGAAGAACTTCAACAATGAGAACGGCCGTGCTCTGGTCGTCGATTCAAGTGCGATTGACGTTCTTATGAATTGCGGATTTCCCGGTAATGTCCGCGAGCTGGAGAACTGTGTGCAGCGGACCGCGACCCTGGCGCACGGATCGTCGATCGCAAGAGACGATTTTGCCTGCTGGCACGGGCAATGCCTGTCCGCCACGCTATGGAAGCCCGGGCCGGAGCAAGTGGCGCGACAGCAGAGCCCGATAATCTCACTTCCCGCGAGGCTGAGCATGCCGCCGACACAAGCTGTGGCACACGTTCAGCCGGTCGGTAGCGAACTGACGCCGCTAGAGCCACCCGGCCGACCTAGCATAGGTGCCGCCAAGGTCACAGATCGCGAGCGCGTAATCGCGGCGATGGAAAGGTCGGGGTGGGTACAGGCCAAGGCGGCGCGCCTGCTTGGACTGACGCCGCGCCAGATTGGCTATGCCTTGAGAAGGCACGGTATCGAGATCAAGCGCTTCTGAATAAAAAGTCGGCTAGCGTCTCTCTCGATCGTCGGGCGCGGTAGGAGAGCGTGCGCAAGAGGCGGTACTCTGGTCCATGAAGCGGATACGAAACCGATGTGCTCTGCTTGGGGGTGGCCATGCCGGGAGCGTAAGCCCTCTTCGCGTCAGCCGCGTGCTAGTCATCGGCTTGCAATGTATTCGCCCGATGAGAAGTGATTAGGTGTCGAACTAGCGCAAGATCGCGGCCGCGCCGTTTCTGCCGCGACTCAGATCAGAGAGAGATCACGTCCGCTTTGCGCAGCCCGTCGCAGTCCCGACAACGGTCTCACCGTCAGTCTCCAGCCGTTGCATTCGTCTCATGGGCGAAATGCCTGGGGTGGTATGACAGTTGCTATTCGTGGGGAGCCTGCTCAACATCTTAGGAGAAGCATATGCACAGCATCGTCTGCATCAAACAGGTGCCCGACTCCGCACAAATCCGCGTGCATCCTGTCACGAATACGATCATGCGTCAGGGCGTGCCGACAATCATCAACCCATATGATCTGTTCGCACTGGAAGCTGCGCTCGAGCTACGAGACAAGTTCGGCGGCGAAATCACTGTTCTCACAATGGGGCCGCCATCGGCCGAAGAATCTCTCCGAAAGGCGCTGACATTTGGTGCCGATCGTGCTGTCCTGCTCACTGATCGTAGTTTCGCGGGCTCCGACACGCTGGCGACGAGTTACGCGCTGGCGTGCGCGATTCGCAATATCGGCAAGGAATATGGCCCACCAGACGTCATATTCACCGGCAAGCAGACTATCGATGGCGATACGGCGCAGGTGGGACCTGGCATTGCGAAGAGGCTCGGGGTCCAGCAGCTTACATATGTTTTCACAATCAAAGCGTTAGACTTCAAAGTACGCACGATCGATGCGGAACGGCGCTGCGAAGGAGGAGTCCAGATGCTGCGTTCCAAGCTTCCTTGTCTCGTCAGCATGTTAGAGGCAAGCAATCAAATTCGTCGCGGTGCAATGATCGATGCCTTGCGTGCGGCCCGTGCCTCAATCGTAAAATGGAGCGCTCAAACTGCCCGCGTGGATGACATGGCCAAATGCGGTCTGAGGGGGTCGCCGACCGTCGTCAAGCGTGTCTTCGCGCCCTCCGCACGAGCGGAGAAGGCCACGTGGGTGGAAGCGGCCGAGCAGCCGGCGCAAGCGTTGATCGACGCCATGTTCAAGCGCAACCCTACGCTCGAGACGGAGCTCGCACAGCTTGCGCGCGGTACCTCATCCGCGCAAACTAGCGGTGCGTGAAGTCGCGGCTGATCGATCGGAGGCATCGATGGCCTGGGCCGTGGTCATGCATTGGCCCGTCGCTCGGTGCACCAGGCACGATTCAATCTTTTCAACCGCTCGCTAGGTTTGGCGAGCTGCGATACACTAGGTCCACCTGGGGAATTCATGCAGCCTCAAGACGTGCCCCGTTCAGTTTGCTTGACAGCGCACGTGGGCTCGCGCGAGGGATGTATCTCCCTCGCGGGAGCTCTGCCGTGTTTGAAGTAACCGCAAAGTGCGAGCGTTATCATCGCGCCGCTCGACTACAGAACGAATCGAGCGTGGCGGTAGTGCTCAGCCATTCCCGGTCAACATCAGCGACGGCTCGTCCCGATACTGCTCGATCTTGCATGCGAAGAACCGTGACCCGCAGAGTGGCACGCGGACCACCGTGAGATCACCGCAAGGACCGCCACGCACCCCGTTCAGTTCAGTCTTGGACGTGAAGGTCCCCGTGGGCGCGCTGCTAATGCGGGGGTAAATTGCGGGCTTAAGGCCCGGTTAGACCGCTGGGGTCGCGACAGCTTCGCAACTCTCTTGGTGTTTCCTGGATAAATCGTGAGTGCGGCGATAATGCCGAGGAAAGCTGCAAACATCAACCAGAAACCCGGCGAAGCCTTGTCGTCGGTCCGATCGATCAGCCAAGTCGATGCAAGCGGCGTAAAGGTGCCAAAGAGAGCTGCGGCGAGTGCGAAGGCCAAGAAAAGCAGGTTGTGCGAACGTGCTTCGGCACGATTTCGACCAAAGCGCCCAACATGGCGCCGCTATAGGTGCCAAAGTAGAACGATAACATCATCTCCACTGCCAGCATCTTGCCAAAGCTCGGGTCGGTCACAAGCCAAGACAACGCCGGATATACAGTCACCAAGGCAAGGCCGGCAATGGTCACCAAGACCGGCTTCCGACCGATTCTGTCAGAAATCGCGCCGCCAATTGGGTTCCAGATGAAGTTCGTCACCGCGACCAAAAGCGTCACCAAGAGCGTGTTCTGCGAGGACAGCTGCAATACGCGATCATCATGACTTCCGGCCGAAATGGTTGCTGCCTGGGGCTGGCGGATCCCATTCTTCCTTGGCTGCTTGATCGTTCCGCTTATCTTCTTCCTGCGCCGGACGCTGGAGGAAACTCCAGAGTTTCTGGTCATGAAGACCCACCCAACCGGCCGAGAATGACAATGCGCCGGTTCGCAACTGTGGAGGCAATGAGCTTCGCTCAAAAAATATCCGATAAGAGCCGCGACAAAGATCGCAACCTGCTGGCTCGAGGACCGAAACGATGTGTAGAAGCCGCGGTTGCCCGTAGTAGCAATCTCGGAGAGGTAGACGGATACGCCGCCAACCTCAACGCCGGGCCATGAACCGGCACAAGCCATGCGGTCGCATCGCGCCAGGAGCCGGGCAGCACATCGTAATTCGATCTGACAGAGGCTTGTGCGCATTCGGAATCTGACCACGACAAATCCAGGTCACGTCACCTTGCCTCATTCGACGGTTACCGATTTCGCGAGATTTCGGGGTTGGTCGACGTCCGTGCCCATCAGGATGGCCGTGTGGTAGGCCAGAAGCTGCACCGGAATCGCATAGACAATCGACGTAAATGTCGTACCCATCTCCGGCAGCACAATCGTCGCGAGTGAATCCATGGATACCTCTGCGGCTCCCCGAGCGTCCGTTATCAAGATAATCTTGCCGCCGCGTGCGGCAACCTCCTGCATGTTCGAGATGGTCTTTTCGAACACCCGGTCGCAGGGAGCAATGACGATTACGGGAACGCTCTCGTCGATCAAGGCGATCGGGCCGTGCTTGAGCTCACCGGCCGCATAGCCCTCGGCGTGAATATAGGAGATCTCCTTCAGCTTCAGCGCCCCCTCCAGGGCCAGTGGAAACGACGTGCCGCGACCGAGATATAGCACGTCACGCGATTTGGCGATGTCGCGTGCGAGCTTCTCGATCTGCGGCTCGCTGGCAAGCGCCGCTGTAACTAGCCGCGGAATTTCGATCAGCGCTCGCACGAGATCGACCTCGTCGCTCTCCGGCAATTCACCGCGCGCCTTGCCAGCAGCAACCGCAAGCGCCGCCAGGACGACCAGCTGGCATGTGAACGCCTTGGTCGAGGCAACGCCGATTTCAGGTCCGGCGAGTGTCTGCAACACTGTCCCGCTTTCGCGCGCAATGGTCGAACTCAGTACGTTCACGATCGAGAGGGTATGCAGGCCTTGCGATTTGGCATAGCGGAGCGCGGCCAGCGTATCGGCCGTCTCGCCGGACTGCGAGATGAAGATAGCAAGATTTCCCTTGCGCATCGGCGCCTCACGATAGCGAAATTCGGAGGCGACATCGAGCTCCACTGGAATACGAGCCAGCCGCTCGAACCAGTATTTGGCGATATGGCCGGCGTAGCCTGCCGTACCACAAGCCGTGATCGAGATATGTCCGATCTCGTTGAAGTCGAACGGAAGCTCCTGCGGCAGTGCCACGCTCTCGGTGGCGATATCGACGTAATGCGCCAGCGTCTGCCCGATCACCTCTGGCTGTTCGTGGATTTCCTTCGCCATGAAGTGGCGGTAGTTTGCTTTCTCGACGAGAACCGACGACGCGCCAGATTTCATCACCTCCCGGCGGACAACTGTGCCTTGTGCGTCGTAGACCACGCTGAAGTTGCGGTTGAGCACAGCCCAATCGCCGTCCTCAAGGTAGGTGATCAAGCCGGTAAGGGGCGCGAGCGCGATAGCATCCGATCCGAGATACATTTCGCCTTCGCCATGCCCGATCGCGAGTGGTGAGCCCTTGCGCGCACCGATCATGAGATCGTGTTGACCCTTGAACAGGATTGCAAGCGCAAACGCGCCGACTAGCCGCGGCAGCGACGCTTTTACTGCCTCCTGCGGCGAGCAGCCGTCTTTCAGATAAAAGTCGATGAGATGCGTCACCACCTCGGTGTCTGTTTCAGAGGCGAAACAGGCGCCATGCCGTTTTAGCTCCGCGCGCAGCTCGCGGAAATTCTCGATTATGCCGTTATGGACGACTGCAACATTGCCTGTTGCATGCGGATGAGCATTGTGCTCCGTCGGCTTGCCATGAGTAGCCCAGCGCGTGTGCCCAATCCCGACATGGCCTGAGAGCGGATGGCAGCGAACGCGTGCCTCAAGGTTCCTCAGCTTGCCCTCGGCGCGTCGAAGCTCGATTTGGTTTCCTTGGAGCGTTCCAATGCCCGCTGAGTCGTAGCCGCGATATTCCAGTCGCTTCAGTGAATCGATGAGGCGATCCGCGACCGGACCGCGCCCCAAGATGCCGACAATTCCGCACATTTAATCAGTTTACCTCAAGTTCAAAACAGAGCGTCCCGCAAGGCGCGCCTGACCAATTCGCTCGCTATAGTTATCGGCCAGTCTAGCCGTTCCTGCCCTCCATCGGGCACGCGGCACCCCGAGGTGCGCGAGCTCCAAGCAACACGTGGAGCCCTGTCGAATCCGCCGGAAGATCCTAACGCAACTTTCCGGCAATCGCACAATGAGCGCCGTCAGCAGTTAGCAGCTGCATGAGTCTCTCGTTTTGTCCGATGTACCCGATACCGCCAAGAAGTCCTGGTAGGTCTGTCGCATTCCATCTACAAGCCAAGTCCTCGCGCGCCAGCCGAGGCTTGCGAGGCGGCTGACGTCGAGCAGCTTGCGTGGCGTGCCGTCGGGGCGCGAGCTGTCGAAGGCGATCTCGCCGCTGTAGCCGACGACCTCGGCCACGACCCGCGCGAACTCGGCGATGGTGATGTCCTGGCCGGTGCCGATATTGATCAGCTCCGTGCTCGAATAGCTCTTCATCAGGTGCACGCAGGCATCCGCCATGTCGTCGACATAGAGGAACTCGCGCCGCGGCGTGCCGGTGCCCCACACGGCGACACTCTTTGCGCCAGCAACCTTCGCCTCGTGGAAGCGGCGGATCAGCGCGGCAACGACATGGCTCAATTCGGGATGATAATTGTCGCCGGGGCCGTAGAGATTGGTCGGCATCACGCTGATGAAGTCGCACCCGTACTGGTTGCGATAGGCCTCCGCCATCTTGATCCCGGCGATCTTGGCGATCGCGTATGGCTCGTTGGTCGGCTCCAGCGGACCCGTGAGCACCGAATCTTCGCGCAGCGGCTGTGGTGCCAGTTTCGGATAGATGCAGGACGACCCCAGAAACATCAGCTTCTCGGCGCCGTTCTGATGCGCGGCCTGGATCACGTTGGCCGCGATCGTGATGTTGTCGTAGATGAACTCCGCGCGCAGCGTGTTGTTGGCGACGATGCCGCCGACCTTGGCCGCGGCGAGGAAGATCACTTGCGGCCGCGTCTTCGCGAACCAGTCGAACACAGCGGCCTGGTTGCAGAGATCGACCTCGCGCCGGTCCACGGTGACGAGCTTGACGTCCTCCCGTTCGAGCCGGCGCGCAATCGCGCTGCCGACCATGCCGTGATGGCCGGCGACGTAGACGCTTTTGCCTGTCAGCTCAAACGGTGCGTATGCCACTCGCCGCTTCCCGTTTTGCGTCCGCCAGATCGCTCGCCATCATCTCCGCAACGAGCTCTGCAAAGCTCCGCTTCGGCTTCCAGCCAAGCACCTCGCGCGCCTTGCTGGCGTCACCGACGAGGAGATCGACCTCGGTGGGGCGGAAATAGGTCGGATCGATCTTCACGACCGTCTTGCCGCTCTTCTCATCGACGCCGGTCTCCTCGACGCCCTTGCCGCGCCATGCGATGCGGCGGCCGACATGCGCGAACGACAGCTCGACCATCTCGCGCACCGAGCGCGTCTCGCCGGTGGCGAGCACGAAGTCATCGGGCTTGTCGGCCTGCAGGATCTTGTGCATGCCCTCGACATAGTCCCTGGCATGGCCCCAGTCGCGCTTGGCTTCGAGATTGCCGAGATAGAGCGTCTCTTCCAGCCCGACCTCGATACGCGCGACGCCGCGGGTGATCTTGCGGGTCACAAAGGTCTCGCCACGGATCGGGCTCTCGTGGTTGAACAGGATGCCGTTGGACGCGAACATGCCGTAGGCTTCGCGGTAGTTCACCGTGATCCAGTAGCCGTAAAGCTTGGCGACGCCGTAGGGCGAGCGCGGATAGAACGGCGTCGTCTCCTTCTGCGGGACCTCCTGCACCAGGCCATAGAGCTCGGAGGTCGAGGCCTGGTAGAACCGCGTCTCCTTCTCCATGCCGAGGATGCGGATCGCTTCCAGCAGCCGCAGCACGCCGATGCCGTCGGCATTGGCGGTGTATTCCGGACTTTCGAAGCTTACCGCGACGTGGCTTTGGGCGGCAAGATTGTAGATCTCGGTCGGCCGGATCTGCTGCACCAGACGGATCAGGTTGGTCGAGTCCGTCATGTCGCCATAGTGCATCAGGAACGGCACGTTGCCGACATGCGGGTCCTGGTAGAGATGATCGACCCGCGCGGTGTTGAACGAGGACGAGCGCCGCTTGATGCCGTGCACGACATAGCCCAGCGACAGCAGATATTCGGCCAGATAAGCGCCGTCCTGTCCAGTCACGCCGGTAACTAGAGCGACCCGCCGTTTGCTCTCTTGGTTTGACAAATCGTTGCTCTGCACAGGCTAATGTTGGTCCCCGATCGACGACGTCAATCGCGTCTGGCCTTTTCGAATGCGGAAGCGTCACGCTCTCGAACTGCCGAGTTCTGGACTCTGTATAGGCATTGCATCAATCGCTCAACTGTACAGAGGTAAACCTTCCACATCGAAAGGGTTTTGAAGCACTATACGAAAGTTTGTAGTCCGGGAGACTTCGTTCAGCCTTCGTCAGGCGTTTCTCTATTGCGTGGGTGCGACTAATGAAACTGCGGCGCGGATCGGAGGTAAGCAGAACCGTTTGGCCGAGAAGCGTTCCACAGTGACCGCGTGATCAACTCGCGCAGTGAGCCAGCGAGTTTCCCTCATTTCGTGTCCTTGCCTAGGAGTGTTCCAGTCTTGCTGTTCATCCAGTGCAACCGCGAGCAAGCCGGGCAAACAAAGCATTGAAATTCCTTCTCTGTCGCGCAGTACTTATCATCATTGATCCATTTTTCGACAATCAAGTTGGTATCTGGCAAGCAAAAGTGAAGGCGCGCATGTTGACTCTGTGCTGTTTGAGTTCACAAAAAAACGCTGCATGAATGAGGCCAGTGCTATATGGGACCTGAAGAAGATTATCGCGGCGATCACTGTCGCCATATGCCCCGGACGACGAATTCAGTAGAGAAAAGCATCTGGCGGTTCATTGCTCGCGAGTGGTCACGGAATCAACAACAATGGTGCGTCTAGCGCGCCGACGATATGGCTCAGAAGGTCGGGGCTCGGTTCGGCGACCATTCCGCCGCGGTCTTTTCCGCGCTCGCAAGCATGTCTTTGGACTGGCGGTGCTATGACCGGGCAAAGCCCGCATGTGCGTGAACAAGCCGCCTGAGCAGATGCCGGAGCCGTTGAAACTGGCGGTTTGCTGGTCCCGAGCGCCCTTCTCTTATCGATGCCCGCGACAAAGTCCCGGTTCTTGAGCAAGCTTTCTGGGACACCAGCCTGAGCTGACGGATCAACTGCGTTCTACCTCATTATCACATTTGATTTGCAGCCCCTCGGCAGAAAAAAGTCGGATGAGCTGCTCGTGGAGAGGTCGACCCGGGCCCTTAAACCACGTGCTCCTCGCTCGAATGCGCCGCAAGCAGGGTAAGTGTTAGAGGCGCGTCCTCGAAATGGATCGCTGGCTTATCGGGTTCGAACGTATCCGTCCGCTGAAGGCCGCCTTGCCAAGTGAGGCGCGGTGTTGAGAACTGTCCTTATGGACAGTGATAGGCGCAGTGCCCAAATCGAACGGCTCGAAGTAGTGGACACCGGCCGGCGGCGGCGTTGGTCCGAGGACGAGAAGCTCAAGATCGTCCTGGAGAGCTTGCAGGCGCCGCGGCAAGTCGCGGCGACTGCGCGGCGGTATGGCGTTTCGCGCTCATTGCTGCTGCGATGGCGGCGGTCGTTTCGCCCCGAGTCGAAGGAAGCCGCCGATCAAACCGGCTTCGTACCGGCGATGGTGGTCGCGGAAGCGATGCCTGGTCCAGTCCGGTCGGCCGACGGCGGAACGATCGAGATCGAGTTTGCGGCCGGAACTCGGATGCGGATCACGGGCACGGTCGATGCGGCGACGCTGAAGGTCGCGGTCGCGGCGCTGGCAGATGGGCGGCCGCGATGATCCCCATTCCGTCGGGCGTGCGGGTGTGGATTGCGACTGGCCACACCGACATGCGCCGCGGCATGAACTCGCTGGCCGTGCTGGTGCAGGAAGCCTTCATGCGCGACCCGCACGGCGGCGACCTCTATGTGTTCCGCGGCAAGAGCGGCAAGCTGATCAAGATCCTTTGGCACGATGGGTTGGGCATGTCGCTCTACGCCAAGCGGCTGGAACGCGGCCGTTTCCTCTGGCCGTCGCCGGCGGATGGCGTGGTGACCATCACCCCGGCCCAGCTTGGCTATCTTCTGGAGGGCATTGACTGGCGGATGCCGCAACACACGTGGCGGCCGCAGGCGGCCGGCTGATCGCCAGGATTTGAATCGATACCACGATCGGCGGTTCGGACAGCGACGGCAAGTTATGATTCTCTGGTTGGCATGGGCGCCGATGATTCTTTCCCTGACGATGTGACCACGCTGAAGGCGATGCTGCGCGCCGAGCGAACGGCCCGCCTGGCCGCAGAGGCGGATGCCCAGGCGCAGATATTGCTGATCGAGAAGCTCAAGCTCACGATCAGGAAGCTGCGGCACGAGCAGTTCGGACAGTCCTCGGAGCGCGGCGCATTGCTGGACCAGCTCGAGCTGCAGCTCGCCGATCTCGAGGCGAACGCCGCACAAGCCGAGACAGCGGTGCAGATGGCGGCAGCCGGCAAGATTACGGTGCCATCGTTCGAGCGCCGCAAGCCGGCGCGCCGGCCGCTGCCGGAGCATTTGCTGCGGGAGCGCATTGTCTATCCGGTGCCGGCGACCTGCCCATGCTGTGGCGACAACCGATTGCGCAAGCTCGGCGAGGACATGACCGAGACGCTGGAGCTCGTTCCACGCCAGTGGAAGGTGATCCAGCATGTGCGTGAGAAGTTCGTCTGCCGGGCCTGCGAAGCGATCACCCAGCCACCGGCTCCCTCGCACCCGATTGCGCGGGGGCGTGCAGGGCCGAAGCTGCTCGCCCATATCCTGTTCGCCAAGTACGGCCTGCACCTGCCGCTCAATCGTCAGAGCGATGTCTACCAACGTGAAGGCATCGACCTCGACGTATCGACGCTCGCGGACTGGGTGGGTGCCTCCGCGGCAGCCCTGATGCCGCTGGTCGGTGCGATCCGGAGCCATGTCTTTGCGGCCGAGCGCGTCCACGCCGACGACACCACGGTGCCGGTCCTGGCCAAGGGCAAGACGCGAACCGGCCGGCTTTGGACCTATGTACGGGACGACCGCCCGTTTGCCGGGCCAGATCCACCGGCGCCGTGTTCTTCTACTCGCCGGATCGCAGCGGCGAACATCCGGAACAGCATCTGGCGGGCTATGCCGGACTGATGCAGGCCGACGCCTACGCCGGGTTCAGCAGGCTCTACGAGCCCAATCGCAAAGGAGGCCAAATCGTCGAGGCCGCATGCTGGGCGCATGGCAGGCGCAAGTTCTTTGATCTCGCACGGCTAAGCCAAGCGCCGATTGCGGCCGAAGCGGTCAAGCGCATCGATATCCTGTTCGCCATCGAACGTGAGATCAACGGTCTTGCTCCGCAGGAGCGCCTGCGCGTGCGCCAGGAGCGTAGCCGCCGCCTTCTGATCGTCGAGCTGCAGGCGTGGTTGCGCGAACAGCGCGCCAAGCTCTCCAGGAGCAATGATACGGCCAAGGCGATCAATTACTGCCTCAGCCGCTGGGATGCATTTACTCGCTTCCTTGATGACGGGCGCCTGTGCATGTCGAACAATGCCGCCGAGCGCGAGCTACGGACTGTCGCCGTCGGCAGAAGAAATTGGACCTTCGCCGGCTCCGATGAGGGCGGCCGGCGTGCGGCTGCGATCTACACCCTCATCGCCACCGCCAAGCTCAACGACATTGATCCACAGGCTTGGCTTGCCGACGTGCTGGCCCGCCTGCCGGATCAACCCGCCAAGCGCATCCACGAACTTCTACCTTGGAATTGGCGCCCCCAGAGCGTCGCCCACGCTGCTTGAGCGCAAATCAGCCATCCGCCCAAGGCGACCTGACCGGGGGCCGTCACCGGATGCGTACAGCGCTTACGTCTCGGGTTCAGTACGGCACTCGAAAAAACATCTCGCCGAGTGTGATTGGATTAGGTTCGATCGCCAGATCTGGGTCGAAACCCGGCGGCTAGACGATTGGTGCAGCGAAGCTAATCTCAGGGCAGTCGATCTTATTTGGATGGACGCAATGGGCTGAGTTCGCCGGTGCCATGCAAACCCTCACCAATGCACGCTTCGATGGGGTTGCTCTTATGCCGATGACCGGCTCGACCGGCGGCACGCCGTCGCCGCCGGATCTGGGTTCGAACGTTATTCCTGCGGCGTCACAAGTCGATGCTATCGCAATACCCTGCCGTACAAATGCATACAGCTAGTTCATTGCAGGTTTTGCTTGCGGAAGACCTGAGCGTGGCGGCATTCCGAGGACGAGTTGCGATAGATATGGAACGCCGCGAACAATCGAGCGCACCGTTAGCGCGATCGCAATAATCGTTGCCCCGAGCATACCCGCGATGATCGACCGGGTCGTGAGATCCCAAAGGTTTCCGAACTGTACGAAATCCATGAGACGGAACACGGTACCCTGGACCAGGTAGAGCAGCAGCGTGGTCTGGCCCAACTCCACAGCGATAAAGCGGGCCATTCGATTTGAACGGCCAATGCTCCAGCATTGCAGCAGGAGTTCGATAGCGATTGCTGAGGCCGCTGCAGAGCCAACAAACATCAGAAGCACGTTTTTAGCCGACCGAAAATCGTGGATTACCCCAAGATTATTGTAGACATAGGTGTCCTTGTCCCATGCTAGAAAGCATACGCAAGTCACTATCGAGAGAAATAAGATCAGGAGCGGCTTGTGATGTCGCGATGTACTCGTCCATCGTTCTCTCGATTGAGCAAGCAAGAAGCCGAAGCAGAAGAACGGGTAAGTGAATCTGATCAGGGGTGATATGGAGAATGTCAGAGGCGCGAGTGCGACCAGTATGGCCAAGCCAGATATGACCCACGATTGGTGGTTGAGCTTGGTAGAAATCTTGAGGAGAAGATAGGAAACAAACGTCGCCCAGATGAACCAGTATGTGCCAGCGAAATCGTCTACAAATTCCAAAAGTCCGCTCGTTACGCTGGTTGCGCGCCACAATGCCGCCAGCTTAGCTGTCTCCATGAACGTCCACCAAAACAGCATCGGCAGCAAGAGCTGCTTCGCACGGTCGCTGGCGGCTCGAGTGAACGACTTTTGCAGCAGCGATCGAGAAGAAAGATATCCGCTTATCGCCATAAAGAGTGGCATGTGAAACATATAGATCGATTTGTAGTACGGCGAATACCAAAACCCGTCGTCTCGGTAGATGACATACTGAATCAGGTGCCCAACGATCACCAAAACAATGAGCGCACCTTTCGCGAAATCTAAGCTTAGATCTCGATCGTTTGCCTCTGTCGTGCGCGAACTCGGGGGGATCGTTCCAGTCCCGCGTAGCAATGCATCAAACATCTAGATATCTGTTGTTGATGAGCCGGCGGCCCGTTGTCCGCTTCTTCTGCCTCAATTTTGATCCAAACGAAAGGTGATGGCGGTAGTTTTTGGAACGGGAATAGTCAGGCCTTGAAGATGGAGCTGGCCGAGCGTCTTTGAATGCCTCGCGGAACTTTGTGGCAGGGCAGATATCTAATTTGATATATTGGTGTAGCAGTACGGGCACGGCATACTACTTGCAGACACGGTTCTGGGAGGAGGACTGTCGCGCTCTCAGTCTCCCACTCAGCCCGACGCATCTCGGACCCGGCAGATGCGTCGGGCTTCTTCGATTGGCCCAGCATAGTTGACATTTGGTCCGACACCTTCGCTTGCCGTCGAGGCGCTCACGCCAAATAGGGGCTTCTGATAGCTGAACTCGGGCACTCGCCTGCACTTCCGCAAATGCTTCGTCCCCAGCGCCGGTCGCCGGCCAACCAGCCGGTGTGATATCTCTCGTCATGGTGTTGCTCTCCTTTGGAATCAGCACCCCGAGCCTACCGGCTCAAGGTGGGCAACGCCGACCTCTTCAGAAATTCAACGAACCCGGGACATCCCCACCGCTCGTTCCTTGACGGCTTTCGTCGTAAAGCCGGCCGCCGGAGTGATTGTTGCTGCACCTATGCTGTAAACGGCTCAGGCTGGATCGCTGCTGCACAATCTACGGTCCTAATAAAGTCCGCACCCGTGCGGCTGGGCACGTGGCCACCAAGAAGCCATACCACACCATTTGACTCCATTCCGCTGCGAGCTCACCTTCGGCAGACCTCAGACTGGAAACTTAGATAGGCCAGCTCGACCAGAGTCGCTCGCGACTGCGAGCTTCTGCGGTCAAAGGTGCTGCTCGCACTCACGTGTTGTGGACCGAGGAGGGCAGCAGGCGTTCTCCGTGGATCAGCCGACTCGGCGGATCACAGATAGCGTTGGCCTTCAGGCTTCACCTTCATGATCATGGCCTCAAAACTCCTGACCATTTCGGCGGCAAGCGAGGACACACGCCAGTGACTTGTGCGGCGATGCGGTCGCTAGCAACAGTTTCTCTCGTGTGCCTACAAGTTTAGCTTGCTCGGGCTGAATTCAACGTTTCGGTCAATGACTCCTCGAATATGTCTAGGCCTTGTCCCAACGTTTCTTGGTCGATCGTAAGTGCAGGCAAGAACTTTACAACCTGATCGGTCGGTCCGCATCGCTCGATAATCAATCTCTTTTCAAACGCTCTATGTGACGTCGCCTCTGCGATTTCGGTCGTTTTGCGATCGAATCCGCATATCATGCCCCGTCCACGAACAGCAAACTTGTTTCCGTGCTGGTGCGCGATAGCATCGAGTCGACGCCGCATAAATGCGCCCAAGCGTCGGACCTGTTGCGAGAACGTCTGGTTGCGCCAATACAGATTCAAAGCCGCTTTGCCAGAAACGAGTGCAAGGTTGTTTCCTCGAAACGTCCCCGTGTGCTCGCCTGGTTCCCATGCGTCAATCGCTTCTTTGATCAGGAGCATCGATAGTGGCAAACCGTACCCACTCAGCGATTTCGACATTACAACAATGTCTGGCGACAACGCGGCGAACTCGAAACTGAAGAACTCGCCTGTAAGGCCACAGCCCATTTGGATATCGTCAACTATGAAAATAGCTCCGACCTCTTTTGCCAAAGCCTCAATTTACTGCAACCATTCCTTACCAGCGACGTTAATGCCTCCCTCTCCTTGCACGGTTTCGACGAGAATGGCGGCTGGAAGATCAGTGCCACTGCTCTCGTCCATTAATACCTTTCGCATACAATCCGCCGGACTGTGAGCGGAGCCAAAATACCCATCATAGGGCATGAACGTTGTGCCGGATAAGGGAATGCTGCTGGCTTTGCGGTAAAAGCGGTTACCGCTCGCGGCTAGGGCGCTCCTTCGTTAAAGCGATGAGGGCCTCGCCTCGTCTGATTGCGCGATCATACCAAAGGCGCCTTGTCAGGAGCCCGACGTTGCAAGTGCTTTAACCAGATGCCGAAAGTGCAACAACAACGACAGGAATGCGGCAAAAGGCGATGGTCGCCACTGGCACGCGGTAAGCACGGGCAATCGCGCATTGATCGACATCGTAAGCGCCGCGCGGCTGCGGCTTGGTCCAGACTGCTTCCCATCTTTCACGCGTTCGTTCCACCCCGATGCTCGCGAAGCGATGCATCGAGGCAGGCGCTCAACGCCAAGTAGGCAAAGGGTTTGGCAAAAAAACCGGTTACGCCCGCGCTCAACGCGCGGGCTCGCGTGCGATCATCTGCGAAGGCAGTCATCAAGATGCATGGTGCAGCATGGCCCTGGGCTCGCATCTGTTCCAAAAGTTCAAAGCCGCTCATCATGGGCATCTGCACGTCTGCGATGACACAGGACGTGTCGTTCAATTGAGACGACCGCAAAAATTCCTCAGCCGATGCAAACGTATGAACGATGTGGCCCTGCGATTTCAAAAGGTTGTTCAGTGCGGCACGAATCGAAGGATCGTCGTCAACAACGGAAACAGTTGAATACCTAGACAAGACGACCTGTTCTTAGTTGGGCGAAGGCGCTGGCCGAAGCATGACGGCCAGCAGAAGGGTGCACGTGTACGACGAAATTGTAAAATCATACTTAGGTTTGTACCCTGAAACGGTCGGTCCCAATTCCCAGCCTCTCAGCCATCCTGATCAAATCGGCTAGCGATCGAGCTCCCATCTTCTTCATCACGTGGCCGCGATAGATCTTGATTGTAATCTCGGCGAGCCCGAGTTCCGCGGCTACCTGTTTGTTCAATAGGCCGGCGGCGACCAGTTTCAACACATCCTGCTCTCGTGGACTTAGTGCCTCAAACAAGGACTGCAGCCTGCTGACCACCTTGTCTACACCTCGTCTCTTCCGATCCTGTTCGATAGCTGCGACTACGCCATCGAGTAGTTCCTGATCGCGAAACGGCTTGCTGAGAAAATCGATTGCTCCACTCTTCATGGCTTTGACGGTCATCGGAATATCGCCATGAGCGGTGATGAAAATGATGGGAATGTGAATCTTCAGTTTGTCTAACTCATTCTGGAGCTCAAGGCCGCTCAATCCCGGCAGCCTGATGTCAAGCACAAGGCAGCTAGGAACATCAGGGAGCTCGCTCTGGAGCATTTCTCGGGCGGATCCGTAAGCAACGACATCTAGACCGATCGAACGAAATAGGTTGACCAGCGATTCGCGCATTGAGAGGTCATCGTCGACGACGAAGACGCTCGGCCTCACCTCAGGCCCGACGACATTTGGGGCTTCCTTCCGGGGTTCAGAGCGCTCGGTCACGATAAGAGCCTCACTTGTACGATTTACAGTAGACTTACTGCCTCACTACGACCTTTGATTGATCGCATAGGCTTTCGAGGACTTTTGCGCAGTGCAAATCTTTGAAATGTTCCAGGTATGTGACTGGTCAGCCATTCGCGCCAGCGTGACGCATTACAGGAAAGTGTAGCAAAAACCACCCGACTGGTCGAGAACTGCCTTTCGCATCTGTCCGCCGTCGCGTTGGATCGGCCCCGCGGCATCGATCAAATCGATCAGCAGCCGATCGAGAAACACCGAATCCAGAACTTGTGGCGCTCGCTTTAGCGGCGGCGCGTGTCGCCTGGCCTTCACGAGTGAGGCTGCAGCGGACGGCTCATTATGCGGCTGAAGGATCAGAATGCCCGTCGCTTTGGTAGTCGAATGCGGGGGGCGAGCTGAGCGAATTGGCGCGATTGTGCCTGTGCATGCGCCGATCTCGCCGGCGTTGAGATCGGCAAGCGGCGTAGACTATCGCACCCGTACTAAGGAAAATAGACATTAGAACGAGTAGCAGCGGCATCAGCCCACGAACTCTTCTTGTTGCGTCGTCAGAGCGCCTGTGAGTTGCTCTTTGCGAGGTTGGGGAAAGCACCTTGCACCGACTTCGTGCAACCTGACGCAAGGTGCGATTCAAGTCCTTTCCGTCATGTTTGTAGGAAAGATGCTCGAATTCGAGCTGCTGGAGGGGCGCTCACGTGCGTTCGTGTCGTTGCTTCCTTCACGACGCTCGCACCCCAACATGAGGCGGCGTAATCTGAAGGAGAGGCGGGACACACTCCATCTGGTGTCCAGCTGCGGACCGGTTCGCCAAAAGGCAGTTGCATTTGCTCTCCTGCACCAGCCAAACAACCGCTGATCCAGCGAAGAATCATTCTTCCACCAGAATTGGCGGACATCATACTCCGTGCCGGGCACCTTGAAGGTTCGCTCTTTGACCTACATAGGAACGACAAAACGCGCCCCGAACGGTCAACCTGAAGCTGTTGTTAGACCTGCCAGTAGCTCATCGATCCGCTAAGGGCCTACGGCCCAGGCCGCACTCCGTCGAGAAGAAAGTGCGTCGGGTTCGCCCCACATCGCCAGTACATCCGGTGATGCTGCCTCCAATGAAGCAACCAGCGTGGCAAAACTGAGGCTCGCTCAGCAAGGCCGAGCAGGTCGTGACTCCCTGCTACTTCGTGCCGACCGGGAAGGGGTTGAATCGTTCGTGGCGTTAGGTTGTACGATGCCGGCGTAGATCTATCGAATTGGCAAAGAAGGCGTTCCGCTGTACTTCATTTTAATTGCAATTCTCTTCACTGGTTTTGGGGTAGCCTACGCCTTGCTTGAACAGCGGTTCAAGCAGCGAGAACTCTCTCGGATCTATCGGCTTCGCACGGCCGGCAATCGCCCTCCTGCGAACCGCAGCGAGCGGCATTCCGATCAGCGAGGGCCTATACGGGCGCTCGCTGAGCATCAGGGGTTTGTCGCGGGTGGGAGCAGGAATGAAGAGAATAGTTATGGGCGCGGTTTCGCTCATAGTGGCTTGCAGATCTGCCCTTGATGCTGTGGTTCAGAGTCGATGACTGCATGGCGCCTTCCAACAATCGAGCCAGGAGTGAACGTCGATCTCGAAAACAGCACCGCTCGTGTCGGCGGGATTTCTAGCCTGAGCGCCCTTGCGGCGTTGATGTTCAGCGACTCGAGCTCGCATCTTGCTTCTCCTCGGGTCTTAGAAGCATCCTTCCGGACCGATTGTGGAGCAAACTTCTTTGGCGGCCGTGCTGTTAAGCGTGGGCGAATTCTCGGGACCGGCTTCTGTGAGAAAGGGTCGTTCGACATGCCAGATATCAGCGAGGCGATCGCCGAGCTCACTGATCGTCTGATCGCATTCAGAGCGGTTCGCACCATAGTCAGCCGGGGAAGCGACATTTCCGTCGGTCAGCGTAAAGAGGCATCGTGCCCTGCCGTCCGGTATTCCTCGGCCGGCATCGACCTCCGGAGATCGACAGCTTGGTGCAGGCCTCGAGGGGAACAGGCTGAGCTGATACTGCGCCAGTGCGGTTTCAGCTCGAAAAAGATATCGGCCGGCGCTTATGTCCGCGGGGGTAGCCATCGAAGCGGCGGAAAGGTCCAGCTGTTCGATTTGCTGCAATGGACCGAGCGCTCCGAGCCTTAGTACATCCGATTTCGAGGGGCTCATGCTTACCAAGAAGCTGTTTCAGCTCTTTGGCTCAAGTCGCTCGATCAGGCGTTGCGGTTTATTGATCATTCAAAGTCCAAACGCGCCTCCGCATCATTGGATTCGTCTCGTTCGAGCTAAGTCTCTGCTGCGATCGTAAATCAGGCTCGTGACTAGCGTCTGAGAGGCGTTGTCGAAGGGCCGGCCTTCTTCAAGTGCAAAATTGTGTACGGCGAGGTCCTTCAATATCGTGTCGGATACACGGATACACAGGCTCTGTGCTTCCTTAGCTCGGTACGGCGATCTCAGTGTCGCCGCGCTGCTCGCTTCGCGGGGACAGCATAATCAACATTTCACAGATAATACCGGGACGGACCGGGCGCACGTTAACGCCGTGACAGCGCGCACCGGGACGGCTTCGAAGCTTGTGAAGACACGTTTCTCGGCCCAATGCCATGTTAGTTTGGTGCTGAAGACTGAGCGCGTCAATGGTATGGCCGCTTGCTCGAAAGACATACTCGGACGACGTTGTGCGAAGCGAGTTGTGGCGCTCGGGGCTTCAGTTCGCGCCAGGAGATCTCGCAATTGGCTCATGGGATGGCATTGCGCATCGCGCCCCGGACGCTCAGGCCGATGCAGCCGTCAGAAGCCGGCGTCCAATGGCCTCGCGCGTTGTGCCGATCATGGGCAAACCGATCAGCTTTCACATGTCATTGTCTGCTTGAGCGGTAGCAGCGATCTGGGCCCTGCTGCACGTTGGGCAGTGGGCCGCTGGTGGTCCGGCAACGGGCCACGAGCCGCTCTATCAAATACAATCCTTCGCCCACACACTGCGCTAGTCGGGAGCGCCCGCCGCCGATGCTGTGCAGGCGGCCGGCGCGCAGGATTGGGCTGGATCGACACGATCGGGCTGTCCCTTCCAACCAAGCCGCGCGACGCGCGCCACAAATAGCGCCGTCGCTAGCGCGGCTTGGTTGGAAGGCAAGTCGCACCTTGGCGTGCCGCGGTCCACTCTTTGGCGGCCTTGATCGGTACTCGCGCCGTTTTCCCTTCACAAGCTCGCCCCATATGTGTCAGGTTTTGGCTCAGTCCTTATTGACCGGGCGGGCAAATGCCGCGGGACCCCCTCAGCCGAACTTTGTTCGGCTCGAATCTCGACAGTGACATCCAGCCCCTGTGGGAGGACGGTGATCGCGCGTTCTGCCGTGCGTGGCGCCTGCAAATCCACGGCAGCAGGGCTGTCGTGCTTGTTGTGCGGCCCATCGCGGAACACCCAGCGACGCTCGACCGCCTCGCCCATGAGTATGAGCTGAGGGAGGAGTTAGACGAGGCATGGGCGGTGCGGCCGTTGGAACTCATCCGGGAAGCTGGTCGGACTATGCTGGTCCTGGAGGATCCATGCGGCGAGCCACTGCTAAATTTACTTGGGCTCCGTATGGAGCCCAAGCGCTTCCTGCGCCTCGCTGTTGGCATCGCGAGGGCCGTGGGCAAGCTTCACCGGCACGGCTTGGTCCACAAGGACCTGAAACCCGCTCACATTCTGGTCAATTGTCCTGACGAACAGGCGCGACTCACTGGGTTTGGTCTGGCTTCCCGTCTTTCCCGCGAGCGCGTGCCGCCTGAGCCTGCCGAGTTCATCGCCGGCTCGCTGCCCTACATGGCGCCCGAACAGACCGGACGAATGAATCGCTCGGTCGATTGTCGCAGCGATCTCTATTCACTTGGCGTGACATTCTACCAGATGCTGACCGGCGCGCTGCCGTTCACGGGCTCAGATCCCTTGGAGTGGATCCATTGTCATATTGCAAGAAAAGCAATACCGCCCGTCGAGAAATCGCAAAACCTCCCCGAGCCGATATCTCAGATTGTGATGAAACTCCTCGCGAAAACCGCCGAGGAACGCTACCAGACTGCCGCTGGCCTTGAGCACGATCTGCAACACTGTCTCGCAGCATGGGCCAACCACGGTCGCATCGACCCGTTTGAGCTCGGCACAGACGACACACCTGATCGGTTGCTCATCCCCGAGAAGCTCTATGGCAGAGCCCTTCAGATCGAGGCTTTGCTTGCCTCTTTCGATCGCGCGGTGAAGAGCGGCGCGCCGAGGTTGGTGCTCGTCGCTGGTTACTCCGGTGTCGGTAAATCTTCGCTCGTCCAGGAGCTACACAAAGCGCTGGTGCCCTCGCGCGGGCAGTTGGTGTCAGGCAAATTCGACCAGCTGAAGCGCGACGTTCCTTATGTGACGCTAGTGCACACGTTTCAGAGTCTTGTCCGTGCTCTTCTCAGCAAAAGTGAGGGCGAACTCGCCACCTGGCGGCAAGCGCTCCGGGAGGCGCTCGGCGCGAATGGACGACTGATGGTCGAATTGATCCCCGATCTGAGCCTGATCATTGGCGAGCAGCCCGCGGTTGCTGAGCTTCCAGCCCGGCAAGCGCAGATTCGTTTCCAGCTGGTGCTTCGCCGCTTTATTGGCGTGTTCGCCCGGCGAACCCATCCTTTGGTGCTCTTCCTCGACGATTTGCAGTGGCATGATGCCGCAACGCTCGACTTGATCGAGGATCTCCTGACCCAGTCGGATCTGCACCTGCTGCTCATTGGAGCTTACCGCAGCAACGAGCTTGATGCAGGCCATCCACTCAAACGCAAGCTGGACTCCATCAGGAGAGCTGACGTAAATTTCGAGGAGATCACGCTCTCGCCGCTCACTGCAGACGATGTCGCGCAGTTAGTCGCGGACACCCTTCGCTGCGGACCCAAACGCGCTGCCCCGCTTGCAAAGTTGGTGCATCAGAAGACGATGGGTAATCCGTTCTTCGCCATTCAATTCCTTTCTGAGCTGGCCGAAGAGCATCTGTTGACGTTCGATCACGAGTCGGCGCGCTGGCGATGGGATCTCGAGCGTATTCACGCAAAAGCGTACACCGAGAACGTCGTAGATCTGATGCTCGGCAAGCTCATCCGCCTGCCCGAGGAAACGCAGGACGCGCTGCAACAGCTGGCCTGTTTCGGCAACATCGCCGGGACGGCGGAGCTTGCAATCGTGCTCGAAACTTCGCAGGAGCAGGTGCATGCGACCCTGTGGCCGGCGATCCGGCAGGAACTGATCGCGCGCCACGGAACAGCCTACCGCTTCCTCCACGATCGCTTTCAAGAGGCGGCCTACTTGCTGGTGCCGGAATCCTCGCGCGCTCCTGCCCATCTGCGGATCGGTCGGATGCTGGCGGCACACGCCCCTGCGCACAAACGCGAAGAGGCAATCTTCGACATCGTCAGTCAACTCAATCGAGGTGTCGCGCTAATTGCCTCCGGTCAGGAGCGTGAGCAGCTCGCAGAGCTGAATTTGGTCGCAGGGCAGCGTGCCAGGGCGTCGGCGGCCTACGCCTCGGCACTCACATATTTCACCGTTGGTGCTGCGCTGCTCGCGGAGCACTCTTGGCGAGGGCGCCACGAACTCGCGTTTGCACTGGAGACAAGCCGGGCGGAATGCGAATTCTTGGTAGGCCAGCTGGACGTTGCAGAGAGTCTCCTGTCCGCTCTGTCGAAGCGCGCCTTGAACGGGCCCCAGCGAGCAACGGTCGCCTGTTTGCGGGTCGATCTTTACTTGACGCTCGGTCAGCACGGGCGGGCAGTGCTCACAGGGCTCGAATATCTTCACGACGTCGGGATCGAGTGGTCGCAGCATCCGACGGACCAGGAAACATTAGCCGAATATCAGCGGATGTGGTCGCAGCTGCCCAACGCAATCGAGGATCTTGCTAGTTTGCCTGCAATGACCGATCAGACCGCGCTTGCCACGCTTGCCGTCTTGACGCGGATTCTTCCGCCCGCAGGTTTCACGGACGCCA
Organism: Bradyrhizobium sp. LA2.1; assembly: GCF_040547725.1. NCBI lineage: Bacteria > Pseudomonadati > Pseudomonadota > Alphaproteobacteria > Hyphomicrobiales > Nitrobacteraceae > Bradyrhizobium > Bradyrhizobium sp. LA2.1. The sequence continues at coordinate 133,513 of NZ_JBEPQI010000016.1, read as the reverse complement.
ATTTATCCGCTTTGGTCATCTGCAGAGCTGTCACCATCAGCCTCGAATACGGCAACACTGATGCTTCTTGCGCCCATTACGCATGGCTAGGCCGAATCTTGGCCGGGCGCTTCGGTGACTACCAAGCAGCTGACAAATTTGGTCGTCTTGCTTGCGACCTGGTTGATCGCGGTGAGTTCTCCCGCTTTCGGGCTCCCGTCTATTTGGCCTTCGGGTGCAACGTGATCCCGTGGACGAAGCCCCTAAGAGGTGGCCGAGTTTTGATTCGGCGAGCGCTCGCAGCTGCGGTCAGCAGCGGCGATGTCATCTATGAAGCGTACAGCTTGCTTCATCTAACCTCAAATATGATGATGGCCGGAGATCCCCTGAAAGAGGTGCAGAACGAAGTAGAGAAAAGTTTTGCTACGATACGGAATAGAAAGGTTCAGTTTGCTGCTGATGGCGTAGCCGTTCAGCTCGCAATCATTAGAAACATGCGCGGCCTCACGCGCTCATTCGGTTGCTTCGATGACCAACAATTTGACGAGCTAGACGTCGAGCGATCGTTGGCACGGAGTCCGGAGCTGTCACCTAGCGAAACCGTCTACTGGATCCGCAAACTTCAGGCGCGATTTCTAGCCGGCGATTATGCTGCGGCTGTTGATGCTCGCTCCAAGGCGGAGCCCAAATTATGGACTATGCCGACGGAGCCCTTGATCGCGGAGCTTCACTTCTATGGTGCGCTGTCTCACTCATGTTACTGCGACAAGCTAGGCGAAAGCGAACAACAGCAGCATTGGGATATCATTGATGCCCATTACAGACAGCTGCAGATATGGGCGACGAATTGTCCTGAAAATTTTGAGAATCGGGCTGCCTTGGTCGGCGCCGAAATTGCAAGGCTCGAATACCGGGATGCAGACGCAATGCGACTATATGAACACTCAATCCAGACCGCAGCACGTAACGGTTTCGCCCACCACGAGGGAATCGCTTGCGAACTTGCAGCGCGCTTTTATGCTGCGCGCGGTTTTGACAGAATCTCCCGGGTTTACCTGCAGGACGCGCGGCGCGGCTACCTTCGTTGGGGAGCAGATGGCAAGGTGCGTCAGCTCGACGAGCTGTATCCCCATCTCAGCCATGAGGAGACCACTCCTGCCATGAATGGAATGAGGATCGGAGCTCCGGTTGAGCATCTTGATCTCGCGACGGTGACAAAAGTGTCGCAGGCGATTTCCGGCGAGATTGTTCTCCAAAAACTAATCGACACGCTTATGCGGACTGCCATTGAGCAGGCCGGCGCCGAACGAGGTTTGTTAATTCTGCTGCATGGAGGCGAGCCACGGATCGAGGCGGAAGCCACAACGGTAGCGGATGCGCTGCTTGTAAAGGTGAATGAACAGCCCGTAACTCCGATGGCGCTTCCCGAGTCCGTGCTGCATTTCGTCCTACGCGTCCGCGAAAACGTCATTCTCGAAGACGCTGCCGCCGAGCCTTCATTTGCGGAAGATCCGTATATCCGCGAGCGCAAAGCGCGTTCTATTCTTTGCCTGCCACTGATCACGCAGGGCAAGCTGATCGGTGTACTTTATCTGGAGAATAATCTCGCCGCGCGCATATTCTCGGCTGCCCGCAACTCGGTGCTGAAAATGCTTGCCTCGCAAGCTGCAACAGCGCTGGAAAACAGCCGGTTGTACAGCGAAGTTCAGCAACGGGAGTCGAAAATCCGGCGCTTACTCGACGCTAACGTCATCGGAATATTTATCATTCGCGAAGGAGGCGAGATCATCGAGGCAAATCAAACCTTCCTCACGATGGTAGGATACGACCGAGAGGATCTCGTCGCGAGGCGAGTTAACGGTCTCGACCTTACACCGCCAGAATGGCACGAGCGCACACTGAATGCTGGAAGAGAAGCAAAAAGGACCGGAGCTGTTCAGCAGTTCGAGAAAGAGTATGTCCGCAAGGATGGCAGCCGCGTGCCGGTGCTAATTGGCCTCGCCGTATTCGATGCGCGAGACGACCAAGGTGTTGGCTTCGTCCTCGACCTGACAGAGCGAAAGAGAGCGGAAGCAGAAGCCCGTGAAAGCGAACGACGATATCGCGAGACTCTGATGGGGCTGGCACACGCCAATCGGATCACGACAATGGGACAGCTGGCCGCCTCAATCGCCCACGAGGTCAACCAGCCGATTGCCGCGATCAGAAGTAATGCGGGGGCGGGGCTAAATTGGCTCGGTGCTCAACCGCCAAATCTGGAAGAAGTTCGGCACACCTTCGGTTTGATTGTCCGTGACAGTATGCGTGCAGGGAACGTGATCCGTCGGATCCGCGCTCTTATGAATAAGGCTCCTATGCAAACTGAGCTGCTCGCAATTGACGAATTGATCTTAGAGGTGCTGGCCCTAGTTCGCGCGGAACTTACGAAAAATGATGTATGGGTGCAAACGCGACGTACTGAGGCGTTGCCGCTCGTCCGGGCAGATCGCGTCCAGGTCCGGCAGGTGATTCTCAATTTGATCACGAACGCCATCGACGCCATGAGCGAGATTAACGAAAGTGACCGCGAGTTACTGATCAGTGCGCGGACAGATGACTCGAACAACGTAGTGGTCACTTTTCGGGATACGGGCCCAGGACTCGATCCGAACAGTGCTGACCGCGTGTTCGAGGCGTTTTACACCACCAAGCCCGAAGGCATGGGCATGGGGCTGGCCATTTGCCATTCTATTATTGAGGCGCACGGGGGCCGGATGTGGACGGGCGCCAATGATCCTCGCGGGGCCGTCTTTCAGTTCAGCATGCCGGCTGCGCCGGACGTCGTCGATCGGTGGGAACAGGTCTCTTCAACGTCTTAGGCTCGAGTGCGATATCGAGCAGGGCGCTCCGGGAGCCCGATCATCGTGACAGAGCGAGCGGCGAGACCTCGCGGATTTAGACATTCGCTTTTCTTACTGCCCATCGGGGAGTGTTGGAGCGAGCGCAGATTGTCGCGAATTGTCAGAAGATCTGCAATCTGACCGTGTTAGCTTCAAGACGCTTTGAAGGCTTCCTGCAAGTCTCTTGAGACTTGCAGGGCGTCGGAATCACGGTGAAAGCTGCATACGCGGTGTTCGAGAGAATGACGGCAATCCGCCTTCCAAAGCATCTTTGTTTGGGTGGGAAGGGCGATTTCAATGCGGTGATTTACTTTAGATGCAACCTTCGCTCGTGGCTGCGCAGAGTTTCAGTGTGGCGGATCAGTTAGCGCCAGTCGCAAGATTCCGTACTAAACTGGTTTGCTTTGACAGCAGTGGAGCCGGCGCAGCCCCCTTGAATCCGATCTCAATCGGAGCATTCCTGTCATGCGCCCCGAAGCAGCCCGCGGATTGCAACCGGTGTACCGCTCTTCTTCTCCGGACTGGCCTCGGGGCCTCGCGCCGCTGCTGCCGCTCGCAATAGGTGACGCGCAGGCGAGGCGTCGTGTATGGTTTCTGTGATCTGTAAAAGCCCGAGCAGGAACCGACCGCCGCCGTCGCATCGCTGTCCAGAAGGAGAGCAGTCGAGGATATGGAGAAAATCCAGTGATACCGCGTCACAATACGTCGTCCGGGTTCGTCATGAGGTGAGCCACACGACGGTCTTGGTCACGGTCGCTCTTCGATAGCCCCTCGATGACACCGGCGCGATCCGCCGCGTTGCGGTTCTGGCTCATCTTCCGCGTGCCATTGAGGCGTGTAATTTGCAATCGCAGACCGACAATCCCCTTAAGCTCCGTTTTGATGAAATCGCCAGGGGCGTCAGACACCGCCCAGCGGTCTGTGCGCGAGCGCTCGTGCACATCGCTCAGCCGCGTGACCACCTTCGCAGCCGATCGGCAGAATCGAAGAATTCGACCGGCCCATAGGCATGCACGGCGATATAGTTCCACGTCGGTACGGCCTCGCCTCTCGCGTGCTTGGTCACGTACCAGGAGGGGCTGACATAGGCCTCCGTCCCAGCGAAGATGGCCATCGCCTCGCCAGTCGGTGTCAGCTTCCACTGCGGATGCGTGACCTGAGCCCCAAAGATCATCCAGCGATGGGCAGAATCCTTTGGTTATTTGAGCCTGTGTGGCTCGGTGATGCAACGGGACGGGGCGCGGAGCCCTCGACATAGCGCAGCGTCCCGTCCCGTTACATTTCGGACGCTGTTAGTCTGGCATAGGTTGATGGCGGCAGGTTTGCCGATCCCGCTGTGCGGACGAACGGTGTTGTAATCATCCTGCCATTCGGCAAGCAGTTCTCGAGCATGCTCGAGTGACGAGAACAACGTCTCGTTCAACAACTCGTCGCGCAGTCGTCCATTGAAGCTCTCTACGAAGGCATTCTGCTGCGGCTTGCCCGGTGCGATGTAGTGCCACTCGATCCGGGTGAGCTGCGACCAGTGTAGGATGGCCATGCTGGTGAGTTCGGTCCCGTTGTCGCTGACGATCATGGTCGGGCGGCCTCGTTGAGCGATCGCGGCATCGAGCTCACGACCCACCCGGGTCCCCGACAACGAGGTGTCGGCGACCAATGCGATGCATTCCCGGGTGAAGTCATCCACGACAGCCAGGATACGGAAGCGTCGGCTGTCGGTCAGCGTGTCGCTGACGAAATCCAGTGACCAGCGCTGGTTCGGTCCCTGCGGCAACGCCATCGGAGCCCGTGTTCCCAGAGCTCTCTTGCGTCCGCCGCGCCGGCGAACCTGCAGCCGCTCCTCGGCATACAGCCGCCGCAGCTTCTTGTGGTTGATCAGCACGCCTTCGCCGCGGATCATGAGAAGCAGACGGCGATAGCCAAAGCGCAGGCGTACCGACGCCAGCTCACGCAGCCGGACGCGAATGGTCGCGTCGTCAGGCCGAAGGCTGCGATAACGCACCGAGGACCGATCAGCTCCAATCACTTCACACGCCCGCCGCTGACTGACCTCAAAACTCGAACGAAGGTGAGCCACAGCCTGCCGCCTTGCGACGGGCGTCACCATTTTTTTGAATTGAGGTCCTTCAGCATGGCGTTGTCGAGCATCGCCTCGGCCAACAGCTTCTTCAGCTTCGCATTCTCGTCGTCAAGCACCTTGAGGCGCCGAGCGTCTGATACGTCCAGGCCGCCATATTTGGCCTTCCACTTGTAGAACGTCGCGCTTGAGATCCCATGCTTGCGGCAGACATCCCCCGTCTTCGAACCCGCTTCCTGCTCCCGCAGGATCGCAATGATCCGTTCTTCCGTGAACCTCGACTGCTTCATCTCCGTCTCCCTCAAGGTGACGGATTCTACCTCTTTTTGGAGGAAGTTCAGGGGCTCAGGTCATCCCCGTCTATTCGTCCAAGGTGACCGCCGATGCGATTCGCTACGACACCTATGGTGCGAACGCGGGCGAGCAGGCCGATGCGCCCGACATCCCGCCGCGCGACTTCGTGGTCCCTGGCATCACCTTCGACGGCGACACGACCTTGCAAATCGACGGATTGACGATCGTCGCGCGCGAATTAGGGGCTGGCGAGGCCCCTGCGACCACGGCCTACTACCTGCCCGCCACGCGAGAGCTGTTCCCCGGGGACGCCATTCTCAACCGGCTCCACGGTCCCCTTAGAGAAGCCCATACCGGGCCGTGGCTTGGCATCCTCGACCGGCTCGAGGCGATGTATCCCAATGTCGCCATCGTGCACCCTGGACACGGCGCGTCGGGTCCGAAAGAGCCGATGTTCGATGACGAGCGGCTGTATCTGAGGACTTGTCGCGCAATAGCCGCAGAGGAGATTGCCCGCGGGGGCTTCACCGATGCTGCAAAGGCAGCGACCGTCCGGCTGGATCAACGCGCGGTTTCCTTACACCAACCCGACGGGCATCAAGGATATCGTCAGCGACAGTGTCGAGGGCCTCTTCCGAGAGTTCTCGCAGCCCTCGTCTACACCGCTTCCTTGATGCACATGTGTCGTTTAGGGGAACGGTGTGGCAGATGTACGAGCGGAATTGCGGGTAACGGTCAATGTACGCAGCCAGGCGGGGAATCGCCCTCTCGACCAATCGCAAGAATCGTTGGTTGCGTGCCCCCGACTTGAACCTACCGTTCGATGAGCTTCCGACTTTAGGCGGGCCATCGGAGGGAATATCGCAGATTTGAGTCGTGTGGGGAAAGGCGGTAGCGGTCTACTGACTCGAACCCCCGACAGATCACCGCGGAGTGGGACAGTCTAACACGAGGTGCGGAACCGGTTGTCTTCGACGCTTGGTCAGTGAACCTCGCCTCAGTCCCATCACGCCCCCCTAGATCTCTGCCTCAAGTGCCGTTCTTCTTCAGGAACGCCGCAACGAAATCGCAACGAATTAAACGAGCGTGAACAAAACGGGACGGGAGCGCTCGCCATCGCAAGAAAATCAATAACTTAGAACATGTTCACTACGTTCGGGACGCAGGGGCGCCTGCGCTCAGATCGGGACTTGAACCGAATGTCGGTATCGGTGGTTACGCCTCTTGGATTTGAGCCTGCTTCGATCTGGTTTTGCCATCGCCCTGCGTCACTCGGCAATTGCCGGAACGGGCGAGTTCAGCTGACCGACCGTGTCCGGCAGTGCGGTTAGGCTCCCTGGCCCGTGCATGCATCAAGCTGCACGCCGCATCTTGCCTTGCTCTTCGCCCTGAGCGCCTGGCTCCACTCCAAGCTCGCTGGTTGCACGACGGCTTGCCCCATGGCCGAGCCAGCCTCGCAAAGCGGCGTCTTCCGTGAGGGACTTACCGAGGGCCGAGAACACTGCGGTGCTGATCGCTTGTTGCTGGCTGCGAAGGTGATCCTCAAGTAGTTTGTGGCGAGTAACATAGCCGGCGTTCACGCCTGGAATTGAATGGTTCATCAGCAGCTTAGCATCAAATTCCGAGACCCCGGCAGCCGTTGCAATAGTCCGGAATGTTTGGCGAAGATCGTTACCCCACTTCGAGAGGGTATCGCGATCCTCTTTAGTTTCAGCAAGGTGCCCTGACTCACTGTCGCCGGGAAAGACCCATTTCTGCGACTGCAACGGATACATTTGCCGGCCAAAGCGGATTGCCCGAATGAGACACAGGATCATTTCGCGGGAGAGCGGGATATCGAAAGCTCGCTTCCTGCCGCCCTTCGGCTTTTCGATATGCAGAGTTCGGCTGTGAAAGTCGATGTGACTTGGCTTCACTTGCTGTAAGGCGGTAGTTCGAGAACCACAGAGCAGCGTGAGCAGGTGGAATTCACGGCGGATCGGATTTTCAAGGACAGCCAACTCCCGAAACCACTCGGTCAAGTCGCTGATGCCCATGCCAGTATCTCGGCGTTTCTCCTCATTCCAATCGACGGCATCCGCCGGATTGTCGCGTGGCAGTGATCTGTTAGTCTTACGAGCATGATTGTAAATTGCGCGTAGCGTTCGCATACAACCATTCGCGATATAAGGACCGTTCTCCTTTGTAATCTCGTCGTGCTTCTTGGCAACTCGAGCAGGATCCTCCGCGAGTCCGCCCAATGAAGTATCAAGCCACTCCGCAAAGAGACGTTCTACGTGGTCGCGATAACCACTTATGGTCTTTTCACTACGACCCTTTCGGATCAGGTGGGCTTCCAGATATCGCTGCCATGCATGCCTGAGGGTAACAGCCGCAACCTCGGTATTCACCTCGTTCCCAACTTGGCCAAGGCCAGCGTCTCCGCCTTGCTTTGCAGTTTTCGGGCGCAGTCCCCTGCTGATCTGAGCCAGATATTCCTTTGCGATCGCGCGCGCTGCTCGGGTGGTCAACTCGCGCGTGTCGCCGATCGATACTCTGATGGACGATGCTCGCTTGCCTCCCTGCCGAAGATCGCCTTGGACAGTGAAGGTTCTTTTCCTCTTCCCCACGACGACGAAGAAGCCCTTCAACTCAGTGTCGCGGGCTAGATACCAGCCCTCCTTCGGGGTAGCTAACTGAGCGATGCTCTTGTCGTTCAGAGGAATACGAATGTCATTCATTGGAGCGGAGGCCGTGGACTAAAACGGTTTTCAAACGGTTTTGGCGAACCGGGTTGTTTGGATGTTCGGGTTCGACGTACCGCGAAGCTATGCGACAAACCCCTATAAAACAAAGGGCTTCTGAGGGATCGTCGTAGCGCAGAGCAGATTCAGAAATCGTAGCGAAGGGCTAGTTTTGAACTCTTAATCAGCGGGTCCCAGGTTCGAGCCCTGGTGCGCCCACCATATAAATCAAGCACTTAGCATCTGGCTTGGTATCGTAGGCGACCTCGTTTTACAGGTCGTTTTACAGTTTTGTTCTCGCTTCGAGCTTGAGTACCGCAGCTTCTGCAAGCTGAATGTCGCGACCAAGATAGTGCGCGTCCAGAATGGCCTCGACGTCCTTTAACGAGTGGCCGGTCACAGCCGCGATCTGCGGTACGCTCGCGCCAGCGATCGCCAGCCGAACCACTGCGGTGCCCCTCAAATCGTGAAACGTCAGGTCGCCAATGCCCGCCCGTTCGCAGGCCTTTGCCCACGATGTTCGAAAGCCGTCGGAAGTCCAGGGCCGGCCGAGCGTGTTCGTCAGGATAAGAGGTCCCCGACGCTGCGTGGTGTCGAGCAGAGCTCTCAAGGGAGTGCCGGCAGGCATCACTACGCGGCGCCCGCCTTTCGACTGGCGGAGACGAATATGAGGGCTCTCGTAGGCTGACCAAGGTAAGCGCAAAAGGTCGCCTTGTCGTTGACCGCTCCATAAAGCCAAGATCAGCGCCAACCTGATCTCTTCAGATGCAACTGATAGAACTGCGGCAATGTCCTGCTCGGTCCAGATCTTGTCTCGGCGGTCTGCGACGTAGAGCCGACCACCACGCTCGCAAGGATTGCTGGTGATAATGCCGCGATCTTTCGCGAAGGACAGAATGCGCGCCAACACCGTCCAGGCGAGATCAGCCTTGCGCGGCGTGTTGGCGAATTTGTCGCGCCAGCCTTTGAAGTCGCCGCGAATTCTGCGATCGGCGAGAGCGGCGATCGGCAGGTCAGCGAATTCATCCTCAATGAGCTTGATGTACCTCAAATAGTCACGGCGGGTGGACGCTGCGATCTTGGTGAATTCCGGTGCCGCCTTGTATCGCGCGATGACTGACATGAAGGTGCCGGCCCGAGGCTGCCGTAAGTTCGAATGCGCCTCCTGGTATTGCTGGACGAAATCAGGGGTGCCTGGTTCTGCCTTGATCTGGGGGCCGCCGCGATAGGCGTAATAGTACGTCTTTGGTTCGCCGCTTGAGAGCGTCACCTTTACTTTATGAATCCCTTTGAGATTGACGCGCACGCTTTGCTCTCCACTCGTCCAGCGCGGATGTCGCAACGTCCGGAGTTTGAGTGATGGGTAATCCGCTCAGCGAGTCTAACGCGAGATCGATCGCTTTCAAGTCCCATCGCGACGTGCCAGAAAGAGCAGAGGGTAGTCTTCCGATTTTTACCCAGTTCGAGAAGGTGCTGACTGACAAACCACAGTATGAGGCAGCTTGGTCACGCGACACCAGGCGCTGGCCAATACCGCTCCGAACAGAATCCATCGGAATTATCCAGTCGTGACAGCACCACGCCGAGGTAATTGGAAGATCGCACTTTCGCTGGCTGGCGCAACTGCAAGCACCGGCACGGAGATCAAGCTGCAGCCTTGTGGGAATGCGATCACGCAAGAAGAATCAAGCCAGATCAGGCGGCTCACATTGTCTTGAGATGCGACGAAATCCGTCGAGCGCCGAAGATGGCGATCCTGGATCGGCTCACTCTCCCCGCCGCTGTCTCACTGATTCTGATTTGGGTGCGCGTGCGGCTGTCGCCGCATCGGGCTCTCGTGAACCGAGCGCGTTGCGTCTCGGCCATTCGGCTTCGATCCCTCACGCAAGCAGATATAATGTGTCGCTCGCCGGAGGCACTCGCACGAAGGGCTGCCGCTGCGCGGCACCGCTATCACTGCCCGTCGCGCGGGTGCCTTGGTAACCGGTCTCGCGACTGCACTCGGTCCCGGGTCCCGCCGCGTACCGCGTCGGCGCTATGCTGACCCTCCTGCGGGTGCCTCTTTTGATTTGCTCACTCTTGCTCTTGTTTTCGATCTCTTGTTTTGGCCTGCGCTGACTTGCTCAACGTTCTAACGCTTGAGACCTAATGGGCGCTGCCCCTCGCGCGCGCCAGGGTAAAGCGCCGGCTGGCGCTGGCGCCGACCCGAGCGGTCTCCCCGGTCTTCCGTGCTTTCAAAAGGTCTTCAATTTCTCGAACAGCTCACATGCGCTCGTGCAGACCCGCTTCTATCGAGCGGCCCTTGCGGGCGGGCGATCCCCCTCCGCTCGGGTCGCCCTGGCGCTTGCTACCCCCGGTCTCGCCGACGGGCAGGGGTGCAGGCGCGGAGTGCGCGCTGCACCCATGGAAGCAAAGGGAAGAATGATCATGTCGGCCAAATCAGTTGAAATCATTCCCGCGAACGGGACGGAGGTTTTCATTCCGCTCAACAAGCTCAAGAAGTCCCCGAACAATGCGCGCAAGACGCCGCACAGCGAGGCGGCGATCGAGGGTTATGCGGCGAGTATTGCCGCCAAGGGCATCCTGCAAAATCTGGTGGTTGAGCCCGAGTTGGACGGAGCGGGAACCGCCACGGGGTTCTATCTCGTGACCATCGGCGAGGGCAGGCGGCTTGCACAGCTGCTGCGGGTGAAGCGGAAGGAGATCAAGAAGACTGAGCCGATGCGCTGCGTTATCGACACCGCCAACGATCCCCACGAAATCAGCCTGGACGAGAACGTCACCCGCGAAAACATGCATCCCGCCGACCAGTTCGAGGCGTTCCGGAAGCTCGCGGACGAGCGGGGTTTCGGCGCGGAGGAGATCGCCGCCCGCTTTGGCGTGACGCCGCATGTGGTGCGGCAACGCCTCCGGTTGGGTGCGGTTTCCCCCAAATTGGTGCAGCTGTATCGCGATGGCAATCTGACCCTTGACCAGTTGATGGCTTTTGCCATCACTGACGATCAGGCTCGGCAAGAAGGCGTTTATGAGCGTCTGTCCTACGACCGTGATGCCAGCACGATCCGGCGTCTGCTCACCGAAACCCATGTCGCTGCAACCGATCGCCGCGCGCGGTTTGTCGGGCTCGAGGCCTATATCGGGGCAGGCGGTACGATCCTGCGCGACCTCTTTACCGAGGATCGCAGCGGCTATCTGGAAGACGTGGCGCTGCTCGATCTCTTGGTGACAGCACGGCTTGGCCGGGAGGCGGACGCCTTACGGGCAGCCGAGGGATGGAAGTGGACGGAGCCCCATCTCGACTTCCCGCACGCCCACGGCATGCGCCGTGCCTACCCGCATCCGGTCGACCTTTCCGCGGACGATCAGATCGCCCTTCAAGCCGTTCAATCCGAGTTCGATCGGCTGACCGAAGCGCATCAAACGGCTGAGGAACTGCCTGATGAGGTGGACGCGCGGTTCGGCGAGTTGGAGAACCAAATCGAGCAGTTTGAGGCGAAACGGCAGGCGTACGATCCCGGTGACGTCGCGCGCGGCGGCGCGTTCGTGATCCTCAATCACGACGGCACCATCAGGATCGAACGCGGGTTTATCCGCCCCGAGGATGAGAACCCTCATGCCGAAACCGAGCAGGAAGGCGACGCCCAGGCACCGGACGAGGAGGGTGAAGGAGGCGATCAAACCACGCGCGATGGTAAAGGAGAGGAGGGAGAAAACGAGGAGGAAGAGGAGGAACGGAGGCTGTCTGACACGCTCGTTCGCGACCTCTCCGCGCATCGCACCTTGGGGCTGCGCCTCAATCTGAGTGAGCAGCCAGACGTCGCCATCGTGGCGGCCACCCATGCGCTCGCCGCGCAAATCTTCTATGTCGGGGCCAATGCCCATGTGGTTGGCATTCAACCCGTGAAGACGGATTTGGCCACGCATGCGGTCGGAATCGAGGACGCTCCGGCCGGCAAAGCTTGGTCGGATCGCCATGCCAATTGGGCGAGGCAAATGCCGCGCGACGCGGCTCAGCTGTGGGAATCCATAGGCCTTGGCGTATGCCCGCACGCTCATCCCGGACCACGTCATCGCCTCTATATGCATCGCCCAGAACGCTCGGACGGCACGGCTGCGTGCGTCGCTGGATAGCTTGAGAGGCTGCCGCAAACGACGCTCTTCACGCTTCAATTCGGCTTGTACCCTAAGGGCTTCTAGGTCGACGAGAACGCTCAGCCAGCGTGCAAAACTGCCCTGATCCAGACGGTGTTGGCGGCAGTAAGCACGCCGGCTGAGACCGCTTTTGCGCCACGCCTCGATGTGCACCGACCACCAGGTTCGCCGCGCTCTGTTCTCATATTGTTTCCGCCCCACGAGATTCTCCATGCTGCAGGAAAATCCAATATGGAACGACAACGTGTGCTCGAAAGACGTGCGAGAACCGGACGCTTACAGTAGCAACGAGCAGAGGGAGCAATAGCAAGATAAAAGCACTGGCGCTACGGAGCGCCTAAGCCGTTGTCTGCACATCCAAGATTTAGCGCTCTCAGGATCCTCGCTGTCGCCACTTTCGACTTAACGCGATGGCGGACTTGCGCAATTGCGTCTGCGTTTCCTCGGCCTCACAAATTGCCGGCACTTTCAACGCCCGATGCGAGCCGCGCTAGCGATCGACGACGAAGCCGATTTAAAGCGGGCGGGTGGCGCGTTGTCCGCACTGCGCTATGTCCGGCGCTCCGGGGCATGCGTGAGAACACGCCGCGCGAACTATACGGAGCCAAGGCCGATCGCGTCGGCACCGGAGCTCACTGAGCGTACCGTCGCGCGGGGAAGACCGTGCCGGGCTGTCATGTCCAGATTTGAGGCTGGCTTGTCGCAACCTTAGACGATCTCCTCCGGCGGGCACTCGGGGCATGTATCGCCGATCGATTCCAGGACTTCGGCGATCGCTACCGCAGCGGCCTCCGGAGAATACCCCTCCGGTGGATTTTGCCGCGCGACATCGAACGCACGGTCATGGGCGTGCGGGTCGCCGCGATCCTGTATCCAGCCGTGCTGCCCGCACTCCCTGATGGCTCCGGCCTCGTTGAGGACCGAAATGGCCCAGCCGCGCAGCGAGTGGATCGCAGGTCCTCTTTCCCTAAACATCAGCATGAATTCGCTCCACCGAGACGAATCCTCGTCTCTCGCCCTTGTTCCGGCCGGTTAACACAGGGCAGGGATTCGAAATCGTAGGCACTCGATCTTGTCCACGTGTTCCGCGCCCTTGTGCACAACGCTAGGACGCCGCGGCTGGGTCTTCCTTCTCGCCCGTCGCCACGATCTTCAGCGCGCCGTCCGGGAGCGCCCGCTGCAGCGCCTTTGCCTCGTCCCAGGGCGCGCGCATCCAGGTGTCGTGCTCTTCGATCGTCGTGAGGATGACCGGCATCGCCTTCGGATGAACGAGTCTTACTTCCGCGTTGGGATCGCAGGTCAGGAATCCAAAGACATCGGCCCTGACCTCGCCTTCCTTTGCCCTTCGCACAGACGTCCAGTTGGTCCAGATCCCGCCGAAGGCGAGCAGGGGACGGCTCTCATCGGGGGAGAACCAGACGGGGACCTTCTTCCCATCGATGGTGTCGTACTCGCTGAAGCTGGTGAAGGGCACCAGGCAGCGATTGTCCGGCTCGAGCCATCGCTTCCAGTGGCTGCTCTTCGTATTGCGGATGTTTGTTATCCCGGAGTCTGGCTCCATCCGAAGCAACTCCTTGAAGTCGACCTGCTTGCCCTTGGCCTCGAGCTTCTCTGCTCGCTTCTTCGTGGCGTCCATCAAGGCCTTCGAGGATGAAGGCATTCCCCATCGTGCCATCACGATCTCGCGTCCGTCTGCCGCGTTGCGGACGATGGGCGCGGGATAGTCGGGAAAGATGCCCGGCCTGCTTGGCAGGTTGCCCACGCGGCTGTTCAAGGCTCCAAACAGCTGACGTATTGCATCAACGTTCTTGGTCATCGAGTAGAGATTGCACATCGTCACGTCTCTGAAGGAGCGGGGCGGGGGCGGCGCACAAGCTGCAGCAGCGTCGCCACAGGACGGCGTCCCGCCTTAGCACATTTGTTGCACCGGAGCCTGCCGGCCAGGTCATGCACAAAGGTTGTGGAGGCGTGCGGCAATACAGCCAGATCAACGTCACGTCGGGTCTTGCAGCGGGAGCATTCGATCTCCAGCCAAGGATATGCCTAGTCAGAAGACATAGAAATCTGAGCGTCGAAATCACGCACTGTCGGTATGCCATAGATTGAGCAAATGCCGTCAACGAACTCGGCTGGACCACCGTAACTGGGACGGCGCACTTTCTGTACGGAGATCCCCAACTCAGCCAACCCTTGCTCTGCATCTCGGCCGACTGCGATGACGCTCCTAATCTGAAGCACAGAAAGCAGATCGACCAGAAGTGGCTTGCACATTGTTCTTTCGGATCGCGTGTGACAGCAGTTCGACAATTGGTCGCCCGGTTCAAATGGGTGGAGAGGAAATACATTCCAAAGACACACCGGCTTGCCAAGCCGAGCGATGACACTCCAGATTATATTAGCCGTTCTTTCGCTCAGCGCTGGTCCTTTGGTCGCGCGATGTAGCGCCAATGATTGGAAAGTGCTCGCAGCGATATCCAGATGTACCTCGTCCGTGAGGGGCACCCCGGTCCTGCGCCCCCCTCTGTAGCCAGATCTCGCGCGACCCAAATTGTATTGCCCGCTTCGTCTTTAGCTGCCTGCAGAATCTGATCAGGAAATGGGTCCGCAAGCTCGACCACTTCCAGGTGACGCACCGCCAGCTCGGCATCCGGGAGGCCAACCGTGAGTTTTCCCCCGTCGAGTTGAGCCCTCAGGGAGACTTCGTCAATCATGAGTGGGAATGGCTCGCCAATCGCCGCCGTTTGCAACAACAGTTAACTCCGCGAGTGAAAACTCCATCCCCGAAATGCGTGGGGCCAGATTCATGGTCTCGGAGCCCATGGTAAGGCTGCCTCGCTCCATCGCGGTCATGAACAACCGCATATCCGTCAAATCGAAGCACAATTCTTAATCTTCGGCGTCGCCGAAGTTTCCTATCGGAAATGACCAATTGTGGCGATCGGTAATGTGAGCGTAGCTTGCTAAGTGCGACGCCATGCTTGCCGATTTTGACTACAAAACAAGAGATTGGAGAATGGCGCCTTAGTGAGAGCGAGATTTTTTCTGAGCTATCACGCCATATGCACGCGGATGCCATCGGCCTGCGCGAAGTCATAGATAGGGACACGGCCTGGTCTGAGTGAGTCAAGATGAGTGATTATCTTTCGCCGCATGTTCTATTTGTCGCGCTGACGTTTTTCGTCGCCGGATTCGTCAAGGGCGTGGCGGGAATGGGTTTGCCGACCGTCTCTATGGGCGTCCTCAGCGTGATCATGCCGCCAGTCAGTGCAGCTTCTCTGCTGGTCATTCCATCCTTCGTCACAAACTTTTGGCAGCTGTTTACAGGGCCGAATTTTCTGGGCCTGATTAAAAGACTTTGGGTGATGATGCTCGGCATACTGGTTGGCACCCTTGCCGGCTCGTGGCTTTTGACGAGCGCCAATACCGTATACGCAAGTGTTGGATTGGGTGCCGCCCTGATTATCTATGCAGTGCACGGCCTATTTGCGGCGCCATTGTCGGTTCCGGCGCGCTTCGAACGCCCATTGTCGCCTGTCATCGGGTTGGCAACCGGACTGATCAACGGAGCAACCGGAGTTTTCACGCTTCCCGCCGTTCCTTATCTTCAGGCTCTCGGTCTTTCCAAAAACGATCTCATCCAGGCGCTCGGGCTGTCGTTCACGGTCTCAACAATTGCATTGGCAGCAGGCCTCGCCCGTGGCGGAGCTTTCCATCTTGGAAGTATTGCCTTGTCAGTCCTTGCGATCATTCCTGCGTTGCTGGGGATGCACGTCGGAACAATGGTCCGTGGGCGCATAAGCGCGGCAACCTTTCGACGTTGGTTCCTGATCCTTATCGCTATTCTTGGTCTTGAACTCGCTGCTCATCCATTCCTTTTCTGAAGCAGATGACGATGTCCGAGCGTATGACATAGACGCCTATAACCGTTCGATGCCAGCCCACACGAGGGGTTGCGCCGGCCATAGCGCTTAAGAGATCGCGACCTTCGGCTCCATAAGCTGCTGTGCAAGCAAGGCGGCGTGCGGTGTGAGCGCAGAGTAGTCACGCGCACAAAGATGAAGCTGCCTTAGCGCCCAGGAGTCTCGAAGGGGCACGATTGTCAAACCGAGGTGGCTCACATCTTTGGCGGTAGCTTCGGGCAAAATGGCGATCCCAACACCGGACTCAATCATCATTGCGATGTTCTCAATGCGCCTAAGTTGAATGCGGTAGTAAATTTGCCGACCCAGGCGTGCGGCGCGTTCTCCTAAATATGCTTCCAAGGCCGCGTCGGCCACTCCAACGAACGGCTCATCAACGACATCTGCGAAAGCTATCGATTGTTGATCGCTGATGCGGTGCGTTTCGCTCACAACAGCGACGAGTTGGTCTTGCGCGATAACGTGAGTCTGCAAGGCCTCCAGACCAGTGTGGTAAGCCACAATTCCCAGGTCAGCACGACCTTCCAGGATGGCCCGCGCAATCTCGGCGCTCGGTCGTTCATAGAGATCAATTGAAAGATCTGGATAAGCGACCAAGAAACGCCCGAGCCGAGGAGGAAGAAAAGCGGCCAACCCGGCCGTGTTGGACAAGAGCCTGATGCGTCCTCGCAGGCCAGTGCCGTAGCTGCGCAACTCACCGCGCATCTGCTCTACCTGATCCAGAATCAACCGTGCATGGCGAACCAGAGCGTCACCGGCCGGCGTCGTAGTGACACCCCGCCTATTTCGCTCCAGGAGCTGGGCGCCAAGCGAAGATTCCATCCCGGAAATGCGTTCGCTCACGGAAGCGAGAGCCAGATTCATGCTCTCGGCTCCCTTGGCGAGGCTGCCCCGCTCCACCACGGTTAGGAACAACCGCATATCCGTCAAATCGAAGCGCAATTCTCATCCTTCGGCTTGGCCGAACCGATCCATCGGAAATGGCCAATTGTAGCATCTGGTTGGCTTGCTTATTTTATCCTATAGGAGCCCATGTTTGCCAATTTTATTTGTTAGTACAGTAGGTTGAAGAGATGGTGCGTTGGTGAAAGCTAGGTTTGCCGGCCGCGACATCACGCCATATACGCGTGGATGCCATCGGCTTGTGCGAAGCTTTCAAACTGCCATTGCCAGTCCGAGTGAGTCAAAACAAGGAGATTCACGATGAAGGCGATCATTGTGACGGACCAAGCTGCGGGAACGGCCGGGATGAAGCTGGTGGAACGGCCGGAGCCGCAAGGGGCAGCGCTCGCCAGCCTCTCGGGCGCTAATTACGGCGATGTCGTTGTTCAGGTCCATGCGTCAGGATTCACCGGAGATGAGTTGGCATGGCCCTCGACCTGGATCGATCGTCTCGGCCGTGACCGAACGCCTTCGATCCCCGGCCACGAGCTGGCCGGAGTGATCACCGCCCTCAGTTATGGAACGACGGGGCTATCGGTGGGACAGCGGGTGTTCGGCCTCACGGATTGGACTCGCGACGGCACGCTGGCGGAGTATGTGGTCGTCGAGGCCCGCAACCTCGCCGCGCTACCCGGGGACGTTGACTTCACGGTGGGCGCGGCTCTCGTGATGCCGGGCCTGACCGCGTGGCAGGGGCTGTTCGAGCACGGCCGCCTTTGTGCGGGGCAGAGCGTCCTTGTGCACGGTGCGGCTGGCGTTGTCGGTTCGATGGCGACCCAGCTCGCGCGTCAGGCCGGGGCATATGTCATCGGCACCGGACGCGCTGCCGGCCGCCAGACGGCTCTCGACTTCGGCGCGCAAGAGTTCGTCGACCTCGATAACGACGCTCTGGAAGATGTTGGTGGAGTGCATCTGGTTTTCGATGTCCTCGGCGGCGACATCGCGAAGCGGTCTGCAAGAGCGGTTCGAGCCGGGGGAACGCTGGTGACAATCGCAGGCCCGACAGAGGCGCGCCCCGCTGATGGCCGGACGATTGACTTCGTTGTTGAGGCCAATCGCGCCCAACTGAGCGAGATCGTCCAGCGAGTGCGAGATGGACGACTGCGAACGAACATTGGCACTGTCGCGACCCTCGACGACGCTGTCGCGGCCTTCAACCCGACCGAGCGACGGCCGGGGAAGACGATCATTCGCGTTCGTCCGTGAGGACTCGGGAAGGGAGGGCGATTCTTCACCTTCCCGCCTTTCGCACGTGGAGATTAGTGAAGGTACTTCTCGTATGTCCCAAATCGACTGGCTAAGCCATCTCCTGCAAATGATGACGGTCACTGGCCAGGTGGAGGCCCGCTGCGTTTATGGCTCACCATGGCGTGTGGATTTCGCGCAGTCCGCGGCACACGAAATTCCCTACCACGTTGTGCTAAAAGGCAGTGCCATTATTGAGGATCCGGAAACGGGGACGGCGAGGGAATTGCTGGCCGGGGATATTGTGTTGTTGCCTCGCGGGTCAGCACACGCCTTGCACGATGGCAGCGGACGTATGCCGGGTCGAACCTACGAGCGCCAAGTTTCCGCAGGATGGATGCTCAGAGAGAACGATGCCGGAGGCGAGCAGCTAGACATGTTGTGCGGGCGATTTTTCGTCGGACCGCCCCATGATCGGTTGATCCGCGATTATCTACCCAAGACTCTAATGGTACGCGCCATGGCCGGTCGTGGTGAAGCGGGCATCGGGTCAGCTTCGAACCACTTGGCCAGTCTGGTGAGCATGATGCGCATAGAGTCCGCTGGCGAAAGACCAGGAGGGCACGCAATCCTCAACGGACTGACGCTAACGCTGTTCACACTTGCACTGCGCGCGGCAAGTGAGTCTGAACAGGCGCCTGTAGGCCTATTGGCACTTGCCGGCCATTCGCGATTGGCACCAGCCATTTCAGCCATGTTCGACAATCCGGCGCGCCCCTGGAATCTTCAAGATCTGGCCGACTTGTGCAACATGTCTCGCGCAACCCTCGTGCGGCACTTTCAAGACAGGCTGGGCCGTTCTCCTATCGATCTTCTGACAGACATCCGCATGAGCATAGCCGCCAACGAACTGAAGAAGCCGGGAATGTCGACCGAGTTCGTGGCCGATGCAGTCGGGTATCAATCCGTGTCAGCATTCCGGCGTGTTTTCACCGACAAGGTGGGGATGGGGCCGGGGCAATGGCGTCGCTTGGCGCGCGAGGGCGAGGACGCGTTCGCTCTCGGTGTACATCCCGAATAAAAGACCCGAATATCGAGCTCAACTCGGCGGAAAAACGTCCGCCGTCCCGCGCCTCAATCGGGCGGATCGATCGTCTCGTTGTCTTGATACTTTTAGGTCTTTTATTGAGCAGACCTAGTCTCGAAATCGGTATCGGCTGAGCTTAAAGCGGCAGGTCTTAACTGCGTGACGAGAGAGCCGAACCATGAGCCGCATCGCTATCCCCGCCGTCGAGTCCGCCACCGGCGCTACTGCCGATATTTATGCGCGCGTGAAAAAACTTTCCGGTGGGCGCGTTCCCAATACGTACGCCGCATTGGGCCACCTTATACCGGCGTCTTTGGCTGCCGTGCTCGACACCCAAGCTACATTGAACTCGGGCAACCTGAGCCGGCAAGAGCACGAAACCATCAAACTGCTAATCAGTGAGAAGACCGGTTGCGACGTTTGCGTGGCTGCGCACAGCTTCGTCGGCAAACTGGTGGGTCTACCGGTCGACGCGCTGCATGCCATTCGCGCAGGGCAGCCCACGGGTGATGCCAAGCGTGATGCCTTGGTGCGTTTCGTATCCAACCTGCATGCCACGAGCGGCACTATCAGCGACGACGAGTTCAATGCTATCCGTGAGGCCGGCTACACCGACGCTCAATTGGCGGAAATCTCGCTGACCATTGCACTCGGTATCTTCACCAATACCTTCAACCGTATCAACGGCACCGACGTCGACTTTCCGTCCGTCGAGTAAACCGCTTCGCCGGGCGGATAACGCATCGCTCAACCAAGTTTCTTCTGGCTGCTTATACAGGCGGTGAGTGAGAGCAAGTCCGCACAGAGCGAAAGCACTCGTGTACCTCAATCTATCCCGTCATCCATAGAGATAGTTGTGACCAACGCAACCACCAAGATCAATCCGGTCATCGAATGTATCTTGAGCCGCCGCTCTAGCAAATTCTACGATCCAGCCGCGACTCTGAGCGACGATCAGATTCGCGAGCTAGTGCGCATCGGCACGAGCGCGCCCGCATCCTTCAACTTGCAGAATTGGCGCTTCATCGCCCTACGTACGCCTGAAGCCAAGGCTCGCCTCAGTCCGATCGCTTGGAGCCAGCCGGCGATCATGGATGCAGCGGTCACCTTCATCGTCATTGGCAGGTTGGCCGATGCGAGCACTCTCCCTCAGCGCCTGGCACCTGTCGTGGAAGCAGGGATCATGCCGGCACATATGGTGCCGGAGAGCGAACGTCGGGCACGCAGTCTTTATGACGACCAACCGCAGCGCCAGCGTGACGAAGCCATGCGGACCGCAACCTTTGGCGCAGCGGCGATGATCTATGCCGCCCACTCCTTTGGCCTGGGTTCCACACCGATGATCGGTTTTGACGCCGACGCGGTGCACCGCGAGTTTGGCCTCGGCGAAAACGAAGTGCCCGCGATGTTGTTGACCGTCGGACCGGAGCGAGCCGGGAACTGGCCGCAGAAGCCGCGCACGCCGGTGGCCGACGTGCTTGATCTTCTCTAACCATTTGCAAAAGCGATTCCGGATGTCGCCGGGCGCGCCATAGCTGTCCAGCAGGCAGCGCCTCGCACTGTCCTGCTCCATTTACGACAATCAGTTTGATCTCTGTAACGCTAGAGGCGCGAACCGCGTGTCTGCAACTGCGCCATGCAACACGGGGGGGCGAGCGCATCGTCGGTTCGGAGAAACATGAGCATATTGAGCCTTTAATTGAGCCGAGTTCGTCTCGAACCAACTGCTGCGTGGCCGTATCTAAACGTCTCCAACACATCGATCAAAGGACCGTTATGACCACCGCCATCGCCGAAACCACTCAAACTCGCAATGCTAACGAAGGTCTCGTCATGACCAATGCAGTCATCGAAACCATGCTGAGCCGCAGTGCTACGAAGTATTATGATCCTGAGGCTGTTCTGACTGACGAACAGATCACCGCCCTAGTGGAGATCGGGACCTCGGCGCCGACCTCGTTCTACTTCCAGAACTGGCGTTTCGTTGCCGTGCGTTCACCCGAGGCGAAGGAGCGGCTACGCCCGATCGCCTGGAACCAGGCGATTAGTTACGAAGCGGCGGTGACATTCATCATAATCGGCCAGCTCGCTGATGCGAGCACCGTACCCGCGGTCTTTGGCCCGATGGTGAAAGCGGGCTACATGCCGGCAGACCAGCTTCCTGAAGCGGAAAAGGGTGCCCGCGGCATTTACGACGATAACCCCCAGCAGCAACGAGATGAGGCGATGCGCAGTGCCACTTTCGGCGCGGCCGCGATCATTTACGCTGCCCGGTCGATGGGCTGGGGCTCGACCCCGATGATCGGTTTTGACCCCGCCGCGGCGAGAAAGGAATACGGCCTCGCCAACAACGAGATCCCCGTGATGCTTCTCGCGGTCGGGCCGATGCGCGATGGGAATTGGCCGTCGAAGCCACGCCGGCCCGTGCTCGACGTCCTGAGCTTCCGTTGAACCATGGAGCGTGTCGGGAACTGGCTACAAGAACCGACTCGTCTGAGGTCGTTGACTTCATCTAATCACCCTTGAACCCGATAACGCGCGTGCCGCGTAACGCCGTTGGTGCGTCCCATAGCGGTGACGCACCAACACATACGGAGTTATTGATGTCCAGAATTACAGCACCTAAGCCGGAACAGGTCCCGGCGGATTCGAAACCGACGCTCGATGCGTTCACCAAGAATATTGGATTCACCCCCAACATGCTGGCGAGCTTCGCGCAGAGCCCGATTGCGTTCAACGCGTGGGCCAACCTGCTCGGCTCCTTGAGCAGGGCGCTTGACGTGAAGACCCGCGACAGCATCGGTCTCGCGGTCTCGGAGGTGAATGGCTGCAACTACTGCCTGACCGTGCACAGCTATACGGCCGAGCACATGGCCAAGCTGCCGGCCAATGACATCATCCTCGCGCGCCAGGGTCATGCCTCCGACCCGAAGCGTGACGCCGCCCTCCAGTTCGCGCGCAAGGTTATCCAGTCGCGCGGACAGGTCAGCGACACCGACCTGAAGACCGTGCGCGATGCTGGCTACACCGATGCGAACATCATGGAGATCATCGCCCTGGTGGCCATGTACTCCCTGACGAACTTCTTCAACAACGTGTTCGATCCAGACAAAGACTTCCCTCCCGTAAGCCCGGCTGGGTCGATCTGAGCTAGCGAGCGTAACGTTCGAGTCTGGATGCGCCTCAAGAAAAGTCGTTAAGAGCGCATCCAGGCGGGAGCAGTTAATTTTCCGGAGGAAATGTGCCCCAGGCCGATTGGCTGAGCCGGCTCCTGCAAATTATTACCGTCACCGGGCAGCTAGAGATTTGCTGCTCGTATGGTGCGCCGTGGCGTTTGGCCAAGTCTCAGTGTGCGGCACATGAGATTCCATACCATATCGTGCTTAATGGCCGGACTGTAATCGAGTTTCTTGAGACGGATACTGAAACGGCCAAAGAACTGGTAGGCGGTGATATCATCCTGTTACCTCATGGGTCGGCCTATGTGCTGCACGATGGCAGTGGAGCTCCAGCGGGGCCGACGGTTGTTCGGCAAGGTTCTGGAGGATGGGCCTTCAAAAAGAACGGTGGCTCAGGCGAGCGTCTGGACATGTTGTGCGGGCGATTTTTCATTGGACGGCCCCATGATCGGCTGATTCGTAACTGCCTCCCCGCGAAGCTGGTAGTGCGGTCCATAGAGGGGCTTGCTGGGGACGATACTGGGTCAGCTTCGAACCATCTGGCCAATCTCGTGGCGCTGATGCGGATGGAGGCAACAAGCGACAAACCGGGAGGCGATGCCATCCTTCGCGGGCTTTCCTCGGTGCTGTTCACGCTGGTGTTACGTGCAGCGAGCGAATCTGAGTCAGCTCCAGAAGGACTGCTGGCGCTGACGGGTTATTCGCGACTTACTCCGGCTATTGCAGGAATGTTCGGCGATCCGACGCGACACTGGAATCTGATCGATCTCGCTGACTTGTGCGGCATGTCGCGGGCCACCTTCGCGCGTCATTTTCAGGACAAGCTGGGGCGTTCGGCCGCCGATCTGTTGACGGATATCCGGATGAGCTTGGCCGCCAACGAGCTGAAGAAGCCGACGATGAGCATCGAAGCCGTGGCCGAATCGGTCGGGTATCAGTCTGTGGCGGCGTTCCGGCGCATGTTCATCGACAGAACGGGGACGACACCGGCGCAGTGGCGCCGTTTGGCGCGCGAGAGAGCGAGTAAATAAGTTCGCGTTCGCTGTGCTGATCGGATCAGGCGTCCGGGAGAGCATGAATTGCCCGCGGTGCTTTGATGCTTTCGGCGGGTGAACCGGTTTTTCTTCCGCCACCCTACATTTCAGCGTCGGTCATCGTGCGGCTCCACTGTGATCGCCGTTTCGCTACCTTCTGCGGTGCCTTTTCACCAGTTGACGCTAAACCAACGCTCAACGATTCGCAGCGTTGCGGACTTCTGTAAAAGGGCCGCCCGGACCGCATTTGCGGGATGAATGTCTGATTTTCTTACTCTGAGTGCCTGCTTCGCCATTTTTGCCTCAAAACATCTGATTTGAGATCCGCTACATAGCGAATGGAGCCCGCCCTTCGGCGCGCCACTGAGCGCGCGCTCGCAGTGTGCTAAGCGATTGATTTTTACTGGTGGGCCCGGCAGGACTCGAACCTGCAACCAGAGCGTCGGTCTTCAACGGACGGCTTGCAAGCCCTAGTGTACGAGAGATTCTGCCCTTGCGAGATTACCGATAAGCTTGGCCTCAAACGGAGGTCGCCGATTTTTCGAACCTCGCAACGACGCGGTGATTGAGGCCACTAGAGGCAGGAAGATTTGCCAATCGGCCCACGAGGGCCGCGATTGCCTGACGGTAAGCGTAGCGGCGAGACTTCCGGATTTGGTGCATCCCCTACCACGACCAGGGCTGGACACCCCGCCGATATCGTCCCGCACGGGCGGGGGCACGTCATCGCGGTTACCGATAACTGCACGTTTGACGCTCAATCCGATCAGCCGTACCGGGCGAGTCCGTAGGTTCGGACGACTTTTCCAAATTTTGGACAGCGGTTTCGGTAGTCTCCGCAAGGTCGCCGCCGTTGGCTGCATAACTATCTGAAATTGCTAGCGGAAAAGGCGCGTTCAGAGGCGGTGCGTTGCTGGTGCGTTGCGGTTTGATGCATAACAATTGGTGTTGGAAGAAGCGGCAAAGAGGATTTTCCAAACGGCAAACCGCGTGGGTTCAGTCGTGGTGCGTTGCTAACGGTTGACGGCTGGGAAACGGTCTTACGCTACGAGCCGGGGATATCCCGGAGGCTCACTTTCGGAGACGGGCATGGCTAAAGCCACGCAAAAGCATGAACCGACCCCAGCGAGGTTCGCGATAGGTATGGGTGGAATCCTATCCCAGTCCGAGACCGTCGTTAGAGCCTTTGGCCGGGACAGGGGGTTTATCCTCATGCTCTTTGCTGTGCTGGCCGGAGTGTTGGTGCCTCTAGGCACGCCCGACATATCGGTTGAGTAGTGGGGATAGTGGGTGATGTATCCCCTTGATCGATCCGTGTTTGATAGGTTGTCATGGTGATTTGCTGCAGCCTCTAGGGTCAGACGATGAAACCTCGCGAAGTCCGCTTGCGTGAATTTCTCAGCAACTCGAATATAGCCACCCCTAAAAGCCCGCCATGGGTCCATAGCGCCCCGTCTAGCAAGCTCATCAAGATCATCCAGGATGAGAAGCTCGTCGCCATGCAGTGCGATGTCTTCAAGGGCGAAAAGCTTTGTTACCTGTTCGTGGGTCGGGCCGCATACAAGGGCAGGGACGCGCTGAACCCGGAGGCCTGGCAGCTTCCGTCTGTGTTCGTCATGAGGTTTGCGACTCCGCCGGCCATCAAGCGCATCTATCCCTTCGATACCGGCGCCTTCGATCGCAACAGGATGCCATCATATCTGACGGCCTTCGACATGCAGAACTTCGAGCTCGGGTCCGATGATGCTTTAATCGGGAGACTGATCTCTCTGTATTTCGACACCCCACGGAGGTACGTGGATCGCAAGTCGGTCGATGAAGACAAGATCAAGGAAGAGCACGTTCTGGACATGAGCCATGCCGAAATCTTGGCTCTCGGGAAATTGTACCGCGAGGGCTCGACCAAGAACTACGATGATCGCGCCGCTGCCATCGAGGTGCAGGTCGGCGAGGACATTCCTCTTCGCAAGCAAGACCTACTCGGTGTTGTGATCCCGGAGGAGTACATGCGGACGGATGGTGTGCGTGAGTCGCTGCTCAAGCTCACAAAGTATATCGAGACCTATCGGTTGCTGCCGCTCAGCCTCAGCCAGCATTATTCGTCGATCTATGACGCCGTCGAACGAATCTACAAGAAGGCTGGAGTCAACATTTGATACCCGATGGGCTGAGGGTGACCGCTGCGCTGCGGCTTTCTCCTGCCGACTCTATCGGCGTGCCAATATTTGAGGCGGGAAACGCGATGTACGTTCCCGAGATGGACGCTGACTACAACATCAGCGCCTTCCTCCTGTATGAGAACGTGGACCATTACGATGTAGTCCGTTATCTCCCGGACGCATATCGAGACAGGCTGTTCCGTGTCGGCGATCCTGCGCCGATTATCTTCTGGCACAAACAGGCGCCCTACATCATTGAGGGGGATGCCGAGAGGGCCAGACTTACAGCCATGTTCGGGGTCGATGCGCTCACTCACCCGGTACTGCGCGATCTCGGCGAGATGCTTGATGATGCTCGTAGTGGCAAGGTTAAGGTGCAACAGGAGGAATGGTTCGCTCAGGAGATCGAGGCGTCCTACAACGACGTTTTCTTGGAGGAGCCAAGCAGAACCCGGTACTGGGTCTCCCGGTATCGTGTGGCATTGGAGAACGCGAGAACGCTGACGCAGCCACCGCACCCGATCGACGTCCGTTTGAGGCGAGCGTCCTCGAGGTGGCTTGAGCTTTATGCGACCAAGGCCGAATTTCCGATGCTGACATCGATCCTGGGGGAAGCATCACAGGGAATCTATTCCCTTAAGCAGATCACAGACATCATGTTCGCTTACATGGCTCACCGGGTCGGGGCGGTCAGCAGCGTAGAGATCACGCGTTGGTTGGAGGACGACACCGTTCGGAGCCTCTTCGGTCGCGGCCTGTACGATATGTACCTGCTTGACGGGTGGCCCCACGTCCCATTCGAATACATCAAGCCGGACTTCCTCGGCCTTCTGAAGGAACGTTTGACCCAGGGATGGGAGCGTGAAACGTGGAAGGTAGCCCGGCTCGTGTCCGTGCTGATCCTCGGAAGCAAGGAGGCCCCGAGGGAGATTGATGACCTCGCCATGGTCTACATGAGGGAGATTCTTAGGGGCTACGAGAGGGCCTTGTATCACGCGCAGAACAACTTCGGCCGCAATCCGACCTACAACGATGAGCTGCCGGTCGAAGTGGCCAAAACTATCGTGGAGAGACATGAGCAGGCGACTGACTTGAGCTGCATCATGCATGGCGACGACCGAATGAGGGGCAAGGTGCAACTCAACAGGTTCGGACTTGATGAAGAGCGAGCCAAAATGTACCGAGACTACATCGCCAATTTTCGAACGTATTAGGGAGTGCCTTGCAGTGGGCCTACGCTACGACGTGGCCTGATACGTCGTCTCTCATCCTGCTCTTCATCGGTATTAGAGCATAGCGCTGCATAGCCTCACCCTGCTTAGGATAGCACTATCGCCCGATTTCGGTGCTGGGGGACGAATGAAGATTAGGTCCGACCTGACTGAAGATTGAGGAGATCAAAAGGCACTTTTGGGCTCGATATGCACCTGGTTCGTTGCTCACATCTGTAAATCATTGAAATTTCAGAGAATGCGAACGCCCTCCGAGCGCACCACAATCCCCCATGCAATTACGTTGCTAGAGCGGATTCTCTGTTGGTCTAGGCTCCGAGTGAGACTAGCCGCAAGCTCAAACAACCGGGTGCCGCGTCGCCTGCATCGACGGCCGCACATCGAAGCTGGCGAACCATGCGGCGCATTTCGGATGGCGCGAGCGCCAGCCGAAGTCGGGGAAGCGCAGATCAAGATAGCCGAAGGCGCAGGCGAAGCTGATTGTGCCGATGTCGACGCGCTCGCCCGTGGGGGCAGCCCTCTCAATCGCGGAAATCGAGGTTTCGACCTTGTCCAACTGGCCATCGAGCCAGGGCTGCCAGAGCTTCTCGGGAGGACGGACCGCTAGCTCGTAGCGCGAGAGCAGCGCGGCGGCCAGAATGCCGTCGGCAGTGCTCTGATCGCCCAGCGCTCGCCAACGTTGCGCCTGCGACTTCGGAAACATTTTTCCGCCGGCGAGGTCATTGAGATATTCGCAGATAACGCGGCTGTCAGCGAGGGAGGTCCCGTCATCCAGCAGCATGGTCGGCACTTGGCCCAGTGGGTTATGCGCGATGATGGTCTGATCGCGGTTGATTGGATGCGCTGCGCTGGGAAGCTGCTCGATGCGGTCGGCAAGGCCAAGCTCGTGCGCCGTGACTAGCACCTTGCGGACGTATGGCGAAAAGGGCGAATAATAGATCTTCATGGTTACGCCTCATCTTGTTTTACGTTGGCGAGTTCAAGCCCGGCGATGTAACCGAAGGTCAAAGCTGGGCCGAGTGTGATCCCGGCACCCGGATACGCGCCGGCCATGATCGAGTTCATGTCGTTGCCGGAAGCGAACAGCCCCGGAATGGGACGGCGATCGTTGTCCAGCACACGGGCCTTAGCATCAGTCTTCAGACCGGCGGCCGTCCCGATGTCGCCGGGGAACACGCGCACCGCGTAGAACGGCGGTGTCTCGATCGGCCCGAGGCACGGGTTTGGCTTGTGCGCGGGATCGCCGAGATAGCGGTTATAGGCGGTGCTGCCTTTGCCGAATGCGGGATCGTTGCCGCTGGCGGCGGCATTGTTCATCTGGTCGATACTCCCGGCAAGATTGGCTGCATCGAGGCCGAGCTTGCGTGCCAGCTCGTCCACCGTGTTGGCGGCAACGAGATAGCCGCTGTCGAGGAAGCGCGAAAGCGAACGTGCGGCCGGCCGCACTAGGCCGAGACCGTAAGTGCGTAGGAAGCTGGCGTCGCAGACGAGATAGGCCGGGATCGTCGGCTCGCTCTCGTGAGCGCGATGCATGGCCTCGACGAACTCGTGATACGAGGTTGCTTCGTTGACAAAGCGCCGGCCGGCCTGGTTGACGGCGATCACACCCGGCTTCTGGCGGTCGAGGATGAGATGGGGGAAGCGGATCTCGCGGCCGTCAGGGTTGCGCATGACCGAGACCGGCGTCCAGAACGCGTTGCCGACATTGTCCGTCTCGATCGATGCGCCGGCCTCGCGTCCGAGTTTGAGGCCGTCGCCGCTGTTGCCGATCGGGGCCATCGAATAATGCTGATCGGCATTTGGCAGCATGCCGGCCCGCATCGCGGCGTTCGCGGGAAAGCCGCCGGTCGCGAGCACCACGCCCCGTCGCGCACCGATGCACAAGACGTGTCCATCGCGCTCGACTTCGAGCCCAATGACACGCGGCCCGTCCAGCAACAGCCTGGTTGCGGCCGTTCCTGTCCGCAGTGGGATATTTCGATCGAGTGCGGATTTCAGCAGCCGCGCCGCGAGCGCGTTGCCCATCAGCAGCCTTGTGCCGCGTGGGTAGCGCAGGCGGTCGAGGCCGTAGCGCAGCAGCAGCTTTGTGGAGTCGCGAAAATTGGCCCAGGAGGAACGGATGCCGAGCAGGCTGTCGATGTCCTTGCGCCCGACCATCATGCCGCCGAACACCAGGAATTCGGCGATCGGATTCCGCAGCATATTGAAATGCTCGCCGAGCTCGCGGCCATCGAACGGAGCTGGGTCGATGGTGCGGCCGCCGATCGATGCTCCCTCCAGGTTCGACTGGTAGTCGGGTGACACGGCGCGCGGGATGAAGCGCAGGGCGGTGTTGCTCTCCATGAAGCTGACCATGCGCGGGCCGGCGTCGAGGAAGGCGTCGATCATGTCGCGACGCATGCGATTGCCAAGGATGGCCTGGAGATAGGTGAGCACCGCCTCCCGGCTGTCGTCGACCCCGACCTCGCGACTGTGCGGGTTCATCGGAATCCAGACCGCTCCGCCGGACACCGCCGTGCTGCCGCCGATGCTGTCGGTCTTCTCAACGACGAGAACGTCTAGGCCGTGATGTGCCGCGGTGAGGGCCGCGGCCATTCCGCCGGCGCCGGAGCCGACGACTACGACGTCGTGCTCTTCATCGAAACCGGGCGAAAACTGAGCTGCTGACATGTCTAGATTCCCAGGCCACCGCCAAGCGATTTGCCGCCGTCGACCAGCAGGACCTGACCGGTGATGAAATCCATGCGCGGCGAGGCAAGGAAGGAGACGGCGTTGGCGATATCCTGCGGCCGTCCAGCCTTTCCGGTCGGCTGAAGGGCAAGCTGCGCCCCCAGGCGTTCGGGTGTGAGCGCCGCCAGAATCGGCGTGTCGATCAGTCCGGGCGCTATGGCGTTGACCAGGATGCCGCGCGGCGCCAGTTCCATCGCGGTTGCGCGCGTCAAGCCGACGACGGCGGCCTTCGAGGCCACGTAGTGGGCATGGTTGGTTGCGCCGAGAAAGGCGCGGGAGGCGATGTTGACGATCTTGGCGCCGGGCTGCATGCGCGCGGCGGCCGCCTGGGATAGGCTGAAGAGAGCGATGAGGTTGATCTCGTACATGCGGCGGAAGTCCTCCGCCCTGAGATCGAAGAACGCGCGCTCGTCGAAGATGCCGGCGTTGTTGACGAGGGCCGACAGTGGACGTTCCCCTGCAATCAGCGATGTGACCGCATCGTGCTGACGCAGATCGACGGCGGCTGCGCGTGACGTCACATTGGCCGTGGAAATTTCGGCGGCGCAGGCTTCGGCCGCCGCGCGATCGAGGTCGACGACGAGGACCTCGAATCCGTCCCGGGCCAGTCGGGCTGCGATCGCGTTGCCGATGCCGCGCCCGCCGCCGGTCACGAGTGCAAGTGGTGGCTGGGTTGAAGGATCTGTCATGGTTTCTTCTCCATGTTTTTTGAATTGGCGTCGGCACGCGCGAAGTCGGCCCCGTGGCGGTGGGTCAGGAAGCCGGCGGTGAGTCCGCCGTCGACTTCGAGCACGGCGCCATTGACGTAGGAGGCTTCGTCGCTGAGCAGGAACGCGATGGCCGACGCGATCTCGGCGGGTTGCGCCAGCCGGCCGAGCGGCGTGCGATCCAGCATGACGTCGTTGAGAAAGGCGGCGGGAATGCCGTCGCGGATCATCGGCGTGTCGACGCCGTTTGGCGCCACCGCATTCACGCGCACGCCGCGATGGCCCCATTCCACCGCCAGCGTTTTGGTGAGGCCGACCAGTCCCCATTTCGACGCCGCGTAGTTGGCCCGGCCCGGCTGACCGCCCTTGGCGGTGATGGAGGCGATGGTAACGATCGCGCCGTGACCTTGCGCGAGCAGCACCTCGCCGACGGCGCGGCAGGTGTAGAAGACGCCTTTCAAATTGATGTCGAGCACGTCAGAGAACGTCTTGTCGTCCATCGTTTCCGCGGCTGCAGCACGGGCGATACCTGCGCAAGGGATGGCGCCGTCTAGCCGGCCGAGTTGTCGTACGGCATCCGCGACGAAAGCGCTGGTCGCGCCTGCGTCGCGCGTGTCGAAGGCCTGAACGACCACCCGTGCGCCTGCGGCCTGCAGTGAAGCCTGCAACGCCGACAGGCCTGCCGGGTCGAGATCAGCTGCCGCGATGTCCGCACCCTCGCCGGCGAGCTGATGAGCGACGGCCTCACCGATCCCGCGTGCGGCTCCGGTTATGAGATAAGCCTTGCCGACGAAGCGTCCGGGTCGAGAGGCCATGATCAGCTCCCGAGATAAGTGCGCTTGATCGCTTCGTTCTGGCGCAACGCATCGGATGCGCCTTCGAGCACGATCTCGCCGTTTTCGAGGACGTAGGCATATTGCGAAGTGGCCAGCGCGACGGCCGCGTTCTGTTCGACCAGGAGGATGCTGAGGCCATCGGCGTGCAAGCGGGCGATTATGTCGAAGATTTTCTGCACCAGCACGGGCGAGAGGCCGAGCGAAGGCTCATCGAGCAGGAGCAGCCGCGGCCGTGCCATCAACGCGCGGGCGATCAGCAGCATCTGCTGCTCGCCGCCGGACAGCGTGCCCGCCTTCTGCTTCAGCCGCTCGCGAAGCACCGGGAAGTAGGCGAAGACGCGATCGAGATCGCTGCGGACGCCCGCGGGGTCG
Source organism: Bradyrhizobium sp. LA2.1 (assembly GCF_040547725.1). NCBI lineage: Bacteria > Pseudomonadati > Pseudomonadota > Alphaproteobacteria > Hyphomicrobiales > Nitrobacteraceae > Bradyrhizobium > Bradyrhizobium sp. LA2.1. Next base: position 102,026 of record NZ_JBEPQI010000016.1, on the reverse strand, counting down.
CTGCGGCCATAGGCGCCCATGTCGAGGTTCTCGCGCACGCTCATGTCGCGGAAAACCTCGCGGCCTTCCGGCACCTGGGAGATCCCGGCCTTGACCACGTGATGGGATTGCAGGCGGTTGAGCGGCCGACCCTGGAAGTGGATGGAGCCGCCGGTCAACGGCACCAGCCGCGAGATAGTATTGAGCGTCGTGGTCTTACCGGCCCCGTTGCCACCGAGCAGGGCCACGATCGAGCCGGCGCTCATCTTGAGGCTGACATTGCTCAGGGCCTGAATGCGTCCGTAGGCGGCCGAAATGCCTTTGATTTCGAGCAGGTCAGGCATGGGCAGCCTCCTTGCCGAGATAGGCCTCGATCACGGCCGGATCGTTGCGCACCTGCTGCGGCGTTCCCTCGGCGATCTTGGTGCCGAAGTTGAGCACCGTGACGCGATCCGAGATCGACATCACGAGCTGCATGACGTGCTCGACGATCAGCACCGTGAGCCCGTCCGTCCTGACGAGGTCGGTGAGCAGGCGATCGAGGGACGTGATTTCTCGGTTGCGTAGGCCTGCGGCAGGCTCGTCGAGCAGCAGGAGACGTGGCCGGATCGCAAGCGCGCGTGCCAGCTCAAGCAGTTTCTGGTGGCCGAAGTCGAGATTCCTGGCCTTGTGCTCGCGATAGGGGCCAAGGCCGGTGCGTTCGATGACGCTCTCGATGTGGCGCATCACCACCGGCGGCTTTGCCTGGAGCCAGTCCCTCAACGAACCGCCACAATGGACGTGCGCGCCGATCATGACGTTCTCGAGCACGGTCAGTTCGTTGAAGAGCTCGAGATTCTGAAACGAGCGAGCGATGCCGCGGCCGGCCATCTCGGAGGCCGGCGCCCGGGTGATGTCCATGCCGTCGAACACGACCCGGCCGGAGGTCGGCTGATAGAAGCGGGAAATGCAGTTGAAGGTGGTCGACTTTCCGGCGCCGTTAGGGCCGATCAACGCATGGATGGTCCCTTGCGCGACGTCGAGGCTGAAATCACTGACCGCGACAAGTCCGCCGAACCGGACGGTGACGTTCTCGACCTTGAGCAGGGCGTCAGGCACGGGCGAACCTCTTCAAATTGTCGCCGACGAATGCGAACAGGCCGCGCGGTGCAAACATCATGAAGACGATGAGGATCAGTCCGTAGATGATCTCCTGGTAGGAAGGGGCCTGGCGCAGCAGCTCGGAGATCAGGCCGAAGACGATCGCGCCGCCGATCGCGCCGGAGAAGGAGCCGAGCCCGCCGACGACCACCATGGTGAGCACCAGGATGGTGGTTTGGAAGCCGAGGCTATCAGGATGGATGTAGGTCGAATAGATCGCGAACATGGCGCCGGCCACGCCCGCGAAGAAGGCTGAGAGTGCGAAGGCTGCGAGCTTGGTGGTCCGGACCGGCACGCCCATCGCAAGTGCGGCGACCTCGGACTCGCGCACGGCCCGGAAGGAACGCCCGAGCCGTGATCGTGCAATCACGACCGTCGCCCAGATCACCAGCATGGTGATGGCGAGCACGACGGGGTAGGCCTGTCTGTCGCTGATGATCTCGAAACCATACAGGCTGGCCGGTGGAATGCGCAGGCCGTTCGGCCCGCCGGTGACCGGCGTCCAGCTCAGGAATACCCATTGCATGGCCTCGCCGAATGCAAAGGTGGCGAGCGCCAGGTAGATGTCGCGCATTCTCAGCGCGAGCGTCCCGATACACAGCCCGACCAGCGCGGCGACGAGACCCGATGCGAGGACCGACAAGGGGAACGGCCAGCCGAAGGCGGCGTTGGCAAGACCGCTGGTGTAGATGCCGATACCGTAGAAGGCCGCCTGCGCGAGCGAGAACTGGCCGGCTTCGCCGATGACGATGTGCATTCCGAGACAGAGCACGGTGAAGGTGAGCAGCAGATTGGCGAGGTAGATGACATAACCGCTGGAAACCATCGGCAGCACGATCAAGCCCGCTAACGCCGCGAGAAGGCCGATGATGCGCATGGCGGCTCAGACCTTCTTGATCACGATGCGGCCGCCGAAAAGGCCTTGAGGCCGCAGGATCAGCACCAGCATGATGGCAAGGAACGGAGCGAGGGTGATGGCGCGCGACGATACGAACAGCCCGACCAACTGCTCGACGATGCCGATGATGAAGCCGCCGACCACGGCGCCGGGCAGGCTGGCGAAACCGCCGACGATCGCGGCCGCGAAGCCGAGCGTGACGACCGTGCCCATGTCCGCCGTCATCAGCAGCTTGGGTGAAATCAGCAGCGCTGCGATCGCCGAGATCGCGCCTGACAGGCCCCAGATGATCGTGTGGATCCGGTTGAGATTGACCCCGACAAGCTGAGCCGCTTTGGGATTCATGCCGACCGAGCGCATGGCGCGGCCGAGCTTGGTGTAGCCGAACATCCAGAAGAAGGCCGCCATGACGGCGATTGCGGTGCCCAGAATCACGAGATCGAGCCGGGTCACGCTCGCCTGTCCGATCATCAGTGAATCGGTCGAGACCAGTGCGGGAAACGAGCGCGGCGTGTCGCCAAAGCCGGTCTGGCGCACGAGGCCCTTCAGCACATAGGAGAGACCGAGCGTCGCAATCACGAGGTTGACTGGACTACCGCTCGCATGGGCGACCTGGGCGAGGACGACGCGGCGGAACAACGCCGCTCCGGCGAACGCGACGACGATGGTCATCGGGATCGCCGCCCAGGCCGGCACCGCGCGAAACACGAGCAAATAGAGCGCGATATAGCCCGCCGCCATCAGCATCTCGCCTTGCGCGAAGTTCGGCACCTCGGACGTCCTGAAGATGATGACGATCGCGAGCGCCAGCAGCGCGTAGACGCTGCCGACGACGAGGCCTGAGGCGACGCCCTGTTGCAGGAAAAGGAGGGCGAGTTGCAAATCCATGAATGCGCCGTTCGAGAACCGGGTTGGGGAAGAGGATGCGAGGCCGCGCGGATGGAGCGCGGCCTCGAGCGGTTCAGCCCTTGAATTGCCAGCGGCTGGTATAGACGCCGGGCTGCAGTATCTGGTTCGTGCCGTCGAACTTGATGAAGATGGTCGACTTGTTCGCAGCGCGCTCCTGCGGGCCGAATACGACGGGCCCGGCCATCACGCCGCTGTCGAAGTTCTGCTTCTTTAAGGCGTCGAGCACCTTTTCGCGCGTCGGCTGCGGACCGGCGTCCTTGAGGGCGTTGACGATGCTCATCGCGGAGGGAATGCCGTAGGGCATATAGGCCTGCGGGTGGTCCGGCTTGGCGGCAAGGTCGGGGTAGGCCGCCTTGTACATGTCGTAGACCCATTTGATCTTCGGTCCGCCAGGCAGGTCGGCCAGGACGTCCTGCACGTAGAAGTTCTTCAGCGCGTCCTTGCTACCGACATTCTCTGCGAGCTGCGACAGGTTGGCCGTACCGGTGACGGACAGGATGATCGGCTTGTTGAAGCCGAGCTCGTAAGCCTTCTTGATCAGCAGGGCGGCGGGGCGCGCATAGGTGACGATCGCGATCGCGTCCGGATTGGCGGCGCGAAGCTTGAAGAACGGCGCGGTGACGTCGGTGATGGTTGGGCTGATCGATTCGACCAGCAGATCGACCTTGTGCGCTTCCGCGTCGGCCTTCGATCCTTCCAGGTTCCATACGCCATAGGCGTCGTCGTGGTTGATGTAGGCGATCTTCTTGGCGCCAAGGGTTTTTGCCGCGAAATCGATGATCGCTCCTCCGACCGCATATTGCGAGATCGAGAAGGCGCCGAAGATGTAGTCGGTCGGCGGATAGAGCGCCCCGTCACCCGAGGCATTCAGCATGATCAGCGGAATCTTGGAGCGGACGACATAGTCCTTTGCGGCGACGACCGCGGCCGAGCACGATCCGCCATTGAGTAAGAACACCTGGTCCTGCTCGACGAGCTTCTTCACCGCGGCGACGAGATCGTTGGCATTGCAGCGGTCATCTTCGAGGACCACCTCGATCTTGCGGCCGTTGATGCCGCCGTCCTTGTTGATCTTGTCGTAATACATTCGCGCCGCGTTCGCGACGTCGAAGCCATAGGCCATGTTCGCTCCCGACAGCGGTGCGAACATGCCGATCTTGATGGTCTTGTCGGTGATGCCTGGTTCCTGCGCGAAGCTGGCTACCGGCAGGCTCATGGCGGCAAAACATGCGGCGGCCAGTGCGGCTAGCCGGCCGGGTGCTCTGATCGACATTCTTGTTCCTCCCCTTTTTTGTTGAACCCGTTATTGCATCCGGTAGCCGCCGTTGACGTCGATGGTGACGCCGGTGATGTAGGACGCGCCCGGCGAGACCAGGAAGCGCACGGCTGCCGCGACATCGTCGGGCGTGCCGAGCCGTCCCAGCGGAATCTGGGCCGAAGCCTTCTCGTCGTCGGCGGGATCGAGCGACAGACGCAGCATCGGCGCGTCGATCAGCCCCGGCGCCACCGAGTTCACGGTGACGGTCCGCGGCGCAAGCTCGCGCGCCAAAACCTTGGTGAGACCAAGCACAGCTGATTTGCTAGCGATGTAGGACGCGCTGGACCTGTAGCCGCCGAGCTGGGCCGCAACGGACGACAGTGTCACGATGCGTCCGCCGCCGACGGAGGCGGGCAGGCGGTTTGCGAATTCCCGGCAGCACAGAAACGTCCCGGTCGCGTTGACGTCCTGAGTCGTCTGCCATTCGGTAAGGTCCGTCTCTGCGACGAAATTGCGCGAGCCGTCGGGCCGCAGCATCAGGACGCCAGCCGCGGTCACCATGACGGCGATATCGCCCAATGCATGCTGGGCGCGATCGAACGCCGCCTTGACCTGCGTCTCGTTCGAGACGTCGGCGACAATGGCGATGTGGCCGGTGCCGGCGAGTTGCGGCAGCAGGCCGTCGAGTGCGTCCCGGCTGCGGTCGAGAGCCACCACCCGCAGGCCATCTTCGGCCAGCGCTCGGCAAATAGCCGCACCAATCCCGCCGCTCGCCCCTGTCACGAGGGCGGCGCGCCGCTCCTTACCATTCACGCGTTTCGCTCCCCGGTCTCTTGATTGGATACAATCCAATGGTAATTTTGAGCAAATGTCAACAATATTGCATTGATCGCGACAATATTTTATCCAATCTTCATCTTCGCATGTGGATGAGGCCCTGTGACCAGCGCATCGGATGTCACTGAATTGCTGCGTGAGCGCATTCTGTCGGGCGATGTGCCGTCAGGCTCGCGGCTGCAGCAGATTCCGCTATCGGAAGCCCTTGGCGTCTCACGCACGCCGCTGCGTGAGGCGCTTGCGCAACTCGCGAAGGAAGGACTGCTCATCTACGAACCGAACCGCGGTTACGCGGTAAGGGCGTTCTCAACGGCCGAAATCAGCGCGGCTTTCGAGGTGCGCGCGCGGCTGGAGGCGCTGGCGTGTGGCATCGTAGCGAGACAGGGCGCCTCAGTGGAGGTGCTCGAACGGCTGCGCGAATGCGTTGCCGAAGGTGATCGCATTCTTTCGAAGGGTGTTCTAGATCCACACGATCTGATCCCCTATCGCCGTATGAACGTCGATTTTCACGAGACCATCATCCAGACCTGTGAGAACCCCTTCGTCAGCAGTTTCGTGCGGCAGTGTCACAACGTTCCGATGGCGTCAGACCGGGTTTTCATTTGGGAAGATTATCAGGTCATCGCGCGCTCCCACGACGATCACCATCGGATCCTAGATGCGATCGCTAAGCGTGAGGCCCAGCGCGCGGAGAACTTGATGTCGGAGCACATCCACTTCGCGCTCCTCGTTCTGCGCAAGAAGCTCGAAGAAGATGGCCGGGCCGCGCAATTGCACGACGACCGAAAGTAACCATCGAAACAGCGCCTTCGTCCGTACGTTGGTAGCCAACGGTAGTCCTGGCCCCGCGCATCGCGCGTAAAGTGACCTCACCGGTGGTGTATCGCGCCGATTGAGGCGATGGGTGCGCATGAGGAGCAATCGGGAAGCTGCTTTTAGTTTCGGCTTCTCATGGCGGGGCTGCCGCATGCGATGGACGGGAGAGCGCCCTACACCTTCGTATCGTTCCGTCACCCCTCTAGATGCCGGACCATTACCTACGTTCAATTGAGCTGCTTATCGTGATCGTCTTAGGCTGCATGCGTTGAAAAGGCGCACAGGCTCATCAAGTGCGACAGTGAAAGAGGATGATCGACGAACAGCTGCGATAAAGCCAAGAGGAGGCTACGATGCTCAACTGCTCCGAAAGCATTAAATCTGGCAGTGCCGCACGATGCGCAGTTTGTGAAGGCAAGTTTGGTCTCGTCCGGCGCTACTCGTGGCGAACGCCTCTTTGTTCCAAGAAGTGCGTCGATCGCTTCAGAGCTCGCAGGGAAAGTGACCGCCATTGGGTGGGCTGGCTCCAGATCACCTTCAACCAGCTGCCAGAGAACCGCGCGAGGGCTTTGTGATGGTTCAGATCTCACAACGAGGCAAGGCATATCTAGAGACAGCACGGACTTTGCTCCGCGCAGCCCAAACCATGACCGACTCAGCGATTGCGGGCCAGCTTAAGGCCCTTGCCGACGACTACGAGCGGCGAGCTGAGAAAGCTTCGCATGTTGATGCGGCCAAAGCATTCGCCCGATCGGCTGCTAGCGCTGAACGCGAATGGCGTGCATGACCGGGTGGGTAGCTTCAAACATGTTCCTCGAATTCTGTACCATTGAAGCGCTGAACCTGCGCCCCGGCTCCAAGGAGCTGGAGGCATTCAACGTCGAGCGTGTGCGAGGCTACCTCGAGTGCAATCTCAGCTGCAAGAAGAAGGAAGTGATCCACGCGCTAGGCCTGCATCTGCGCACGGTGGCCAAGGCCATCAAGATCATCCGGGCAAATGCCCATCGCAGCGATGGGGCTCTCCAGTCGTGATCAGGGTCATCGCCGTGCTCTGCAGTCTCTCCTCTCCGGCACATTGCCACGAGCAAACCGTCACCACCTCGGACTTCGCCGACGTCTCGATGCAGTCCTGCCTCATGGGCGCGCCGCAGCTCGCCGAGTGGATGAAGCTGCATCCGGCAGAACGCCTGGCGGGTTGGCGCTGCGTGATCGGCAAACAGGATGGCAGGGGAGCTTAGGGTGGAAAGGCGCGTCCCCGGATGCGTTGAACCGCTTGAAGGCTGCGATTACTGACTGGGACCGTTCGATAGCCACGAAGGCCCTGCCGATCGAGTAGGTCCTTTTTTTGCGTTGCATGAGTCTGGAAGTGGCCCATACGTCGATAAGATTCTCAAAGGCACCATGCCTTCCGTTCTGCCAGTAGAGCAACCAATTCAGTTTGATCTAGTGATCAACGTGAAGACTGCCAAAGCACTCGGCCTCGCCGTGCTGCCCTCGCTACTTATCTGCCAATCAGGGGATCGAATAGAGCCGCCGTTTGCTCTCGGCGTCAGTCCAGTTGTGGCCCATCAGCGAAGTAACTGCAGCTCTCATTGAAGTCTGCTTGGTCGGGCATAACGGACAAGATTTGTTCAGGTTGAGCTCTTCGCATTTCGACCCAAGGCGGACATTGCAGGCGGAGCTTATCGTCATGGCGCGGGCCTACTGTGCCGGTTGTCGAATCGCCATTTTATCGGAGGCTTCCGCCAAAGATTTGGGACATCTCGGCTTGGCGATTGTGCCGATGCAAGACCCCTGGGCGCTTAGGCAGCTTCATCTTTGTGCGCGCGATTTCTCCGCGCTCACGCCGCACGCCGGTTTGCTCGCACAACAGCTTATGGAGCCGAACGTCGCTATCCCTTAAGCGCTTCCGGGCGTCGCTCGGTCGGGTTCAAGGCGGCGATGGCCGCCTCGAGATTGAAGCGGCCGATCCGCGCCTCGCCCGATGGCGCCGAGAAGAGTGGCTCCGGCGCCAAGAGCTGCCGTCGCGGTGTCAGCCGGGCTTTCGTACCGCCGTCCCTTGATTGTTATCGCTTATGAACCGCCAGCGCCCATCCGCGCCGCGGCGCACGATATCGCACGCCGTGCCTTTGAGGTGCACCTTCTTGCCGTCGCGACCCGTGCCATCGATCCACCAGTCATACACGAGCTGGGCGATATCGTCGGCGACGAACACATGGCGCATCTTAGTCACGAGTGGCACGCCGGGCTTGACAAAGCGCTCGAGTCGGACGGCGATGTCTGCGTGACCAGTGACGGCTCGCCCGTCATCCTCGACGAACACGCACTTCGGGTCGAACATTTCAATCAACGCGCTGACCTTGCCGGACTTGAGTCGCTCGATCCGCGACGGGACAACGCCTTCGGGTTCAGTAGGGAGTGGAAAGGACTCGGACATCAGGGATCTCCTCTTCGGGTTGTTGAACCACAATGCGGGACGAAATTTTCCAATTGCCGGTATGTATGAGTCCGATTGCAGCTTCGGCGAATATGCCGTCGCACGTCGCAAGTAAGCTCGCTGGCTAGACGCCACAATTGGTCATTTGCGATGGGTGGGTTCGACAGGACCGAAGGAAAAGAATTACGCCGCGTCGATGGCAATCGATTCAATAACTGATGGTCATTAGACATCGAGTTCGCGTTCCTATTTTCGTCTCGCCTGCAAGGGAATTGGGAAAATTGGGTTATAGTGAAATACACAACGAGATTATTTGCCGAATTTCTTGCGGTTACCTTCGTGGGAGGAATTGGGCTTGCGGTCGATACCACGGGTATATCTCTTATCCTGTTTCCCGAGATAGCCGCTTTAGCGTATGATGTATTCACGCGCCCCCGCGGAAAATGGGCAAGCCAACCAATCAGACTGATCGCTACCCCTACGATCACCGCGATCCTGGGGGTGATGATTACTCGCCACTGGGAATACAGCGCCCTCGCAGTAACTGTTGTTGCCCTCCTGAGCCTATTTGTTATTAAACTGCTCCGATCGAACATCGGAGCTGCGATCTCTGCCGGCGTGCTTCCAATGGCCCTCGGCGTGATGAGTTGGGGTTACCCCGCCGCCATTCTCGCGGGACTCGCCGTACTCGCCATTGCGTTGACGTTCTGGAAGCGCCTTGATCCCGATAGTTACCTATCTGAGGGGGGCAAGGAGAGCCGGATTATTGAGACCGCCGAAACTCCGCCGAGAGATCGGTTCTGGATCTTCGCACTGACGGCATTCGTCTTCGCGCTGGGAGCCGTGGCTCAAACAACGGGATTGCGCTTCCTGTTATTCCCTCCGCTGATCGTCGTAGCCTATGAGTTATTTGGTCACCCGGACCTTCCTGGCTGGATGTCACGGCCGGTATTGTTTCCTCTCGTATGTTTCCTGACCGCATCCGTCGGCTTACTCTTGAGCACGGGCTTTCACACAGAATTTTTGGGCGTGACGGTTACCATGCTTTGCTCGATTGCTATTTTACGGATGTTCAAAGTCCATATGCCGCCAGCCCTCGCCGTTGGTTTAATACCGTTCGTCATCGTCCATCCCACCTTTTGGTATCCGATCTCGGTGTTCTTGGGCGCCGCCGCACTAATCGCGGCCACCGGAACATACAGCTTTATTACTAGTAGATATTTCCGCTAACGCTTCATGCTGAACCATCAGATTGCCGGTCAGTGTCTCACGTTGTTTTCGTGGGGCTGCAATCCTATTACGCTCAGAAGGCTTACTCATCCGCGTTGCCCCTTGAGTCGGCTGCACCGGACCCGAGGCCATCAAATCGGACGGCGGCGGGAGTGGCGTTGCCGGGCTTGCCGTGGCCGCTGGTCGATCGCCTGTAACGAAAATGACGTCCATCGCTTTCCTTCATCATTTTCCGTTTCTGGTTGCCCCGACCCCGCGCAATCCTTGCCGTTCTCGCGCGACATCTACGAAGTTCTCAGAACTCACCGAGCGAAGTTCGCGACGTCGTTTGTGCAAACACGACGGCATTGATTGCCGATTCAGCGACAGAACATTGGTAGTGCGAGCGTCTCTGTCTTTCCACGTTTGTCCCACTTACTCATATCATCCCCAGATCACTATGCCTGGAAAAGGTGCCCAGCAAAATTTGACAAACTTCGAAGCGATTTCGCTCGGACTGGAACCGTTAGGTGTCGTTACGAATAACTCTTGTTCGACAGTATAAAGGCTGAGAGTGCCGTTCGATATTCGGGTAGCGACGTGGGCGACGCGCTTCTCATCGCGGAACGAGTCGAGGTCTGAAACGCCCGGCGGCGCGGACACGCTCCGCTCGTTAGCGGCGGCTTCGGGCTAAAATGCGAAAAACTCCGCGCGAGGAAATCTGATTCACTCCAACCCATTAGGCTAAACCCAGAACGACGTCTCGCCACTTCGCGATGGGCCATGTGTGGGCGGCTCCGGGTTGGCAAGAAGAATTTTAACTTTGCAGCATTGGTCGTAACGACCATGAGTTCGGCCAGTTAGCGACGCGGCCGCAATAACGATCGTCTATCGACTCTATGGCTAGAGGTGATTTCCCTCGCCGACTTTACAAGGTCATCTTCCAAAGCATCGTCATACCGAAACTTTCAGTGCCGCCACCGAGACGCGATGCCGGATTGAAAAGCCAGGAGGCTCGAGTTGCAAAGCAACGAAGTAAACGCAGTCGCAGCAAATGGAAAAGAGGCCGCCTATTTCGGTGTGCCGTGGGAAGATGCTTATGGATACGCGCAGGCGATCAAGGTTGGTGACACTATCCATGTCTCCGGCCAGCTCAGCCACGACGAGAAGGGGCACCTGATCGCGCCTGCTTCTCTCAACGAAACCGGCAAGCCGGCCGAGTTCTCGATGATGGAACAGCAGATGCGCGCAACCTACGCCAATGCCGTCAAGCTTTTGGCGCGCTTCGGGGCAACGCTGGACAACGTCGTCGAAGAGACGCTCTATGTACTCGATGTCGACGCTGCATTCAGCGCCGCGGGCAAGGTGCGCAAGGATGCATACGGCACGGCACGACCCCAGTGCGCCAGCAACTTGATCGGTGTGACGAGACTAGCCTTTCCTGAACAGCTCATCGAGATCGCCTTCAAGGCTGTGCTGTCGGGAGCAGAAGCGAAGCGGCGGTGATAAATCCCCGATATCCGGAGTTAACGAAATCATGACACAAGGACCTGGAACCGCGAGGGCAACGCCCGACATCCCGATCGAGCCGAAGGATTGCGCCTTGGTGCTGGTCGATCAGCAGGCCGGACTTGCTTTCGGCGTGGGATCGATCGATCGCCAAATGCTTCTGAACAACGTGATCGCTCTGGCGCGCACTGCCACCGTTTTCGGCATGCCGATCGTGGCGTCCACGTCCGCCACCAAGGTCTACAGCGGTCCCCTGATGCCCGCGATTCAAGCCGCGATTCCCGAAGTCGTGGCGATCGACCGCCGCAACATGAACATGTGGGAGGACGACGCTGCGCGCGACGCGATCGTGGCGACTGGACGGCGGAAACTGATCTTTTCGGGGCTGCTAACAGAAGCTTGCGTGACTTTTCCGGTGCTCTCCGCGCGCGCGGCGGGGTACGAGGTACACGTCGTCGGCGACGCTTGCGGCGGGCTCACTCCGGTCAGTCACGATCTGGCGATGCGACGAATGGAGGCAGCGGGGGCGAAGCCGACGTCGTGGATCCAGCTCCTTCTGGAACTCCAGCGCGACTGGACCCGCGCCGAGACCTATGAGGGGGCGCGGGCGATCGTGGAGGCTCACGGCGGCGGATACGGTATCGGCCTGGCCTATGCGCGGGATATGATCAATCCCGCGTAAGAAACGCGCCGATTATCCGTCGGAGTTGTTCCTGCGCCCCGAGCGCTGGCGCATGGGGTTAGGTTCACAGCGTAGGAAATCGTACTGCGAATATTTCATCCTGAGATCCATTTGACAGGAACTCTACGATGACCGATGTCAATGCTAATGCTAGCAACGGTAGTGTAGGTATGCGGCTCCTGCTTTCATTTTTCATTGTGGTGCTGATGTCGTTCGGTGGGTACGCCGCTTTCGTCTCCGCTCCCGCGACACGGGCCAACGCGAAAATCCAACTCGATCGTGAGATCGAAGTTGAAGATCTCGCATTCTGTGAAAAGCTCGGAATACGCGCTGACACGAGCGGCTTTGGTGTGTGCAGCCAACAGCTCGCGCTTGTTCGACAAAAGCAAGCCGACCGGGACAGTGCCGCAGCTGCAGGTCTTCCCTAAATTAGCGGACGCGAAGTGGACGGCCATCTCTGGGAGCCCGACCTGAGGCGAGGCTTGCGCTCAGCCCCCTACGAAGTCGGCCAGAAGCGCAGCATCGTGACTACGCCCTTCCTTCAGCTCGTCCCAGTCGGCGAAACGCCCGATCAAGACACCGTTTACGAGTTCAAGAAGGTGACCAACGAAGAGCCGAAGCGCGCGCTTCCCGTCGAACTACCTCGCGACCGACGGCTAGGGGCAGCCAGGTGTTTATCCTGTCGCAATTGAGGGACTGGAAAAGATAAAAGCACGGCATTTTCCAACGCCTGCACGAAACCTCCAAACGACAAGGACGGACGGCTCGGGTTGGCACGCGCAACTTCGATTGGTCCAAGGACGACAACTGGTTTAGAAGTCTCTCTGCAGACGCAGCTGCTGGCATTCCTCGCTACAGCATCACGCGGCGCGGCGACAATAACGATCGTCTATCGGTTTTATGGCGCGAAGTGATTACCTTTGCCGGCGTTGCAAGGTCATATTAGTCGGTGGCGGATAGGCATGTTTAACACGAACTGGATCTACCCTGAAGATTCAAGTCGGCAGCCTCGCAATTGCTGTCGCTGTGGCCGCCACGGCCTACTGGTCTGCTGTGCCCATCAATGGCACGTCGATCAAGGCGGCGGTACCAGCCGTGACGATGGACGTGCGCTCTCGGTGCGATGTCGTGCCCGTATCCCACCTATGGCTCGTATTGCAGCTATCCGACCTATGACTATCCCGGCTTCTCTTACGTCTGGTGGTGACTACAACTGGTAGCGACGCCAAAGCTTGGCAGCGTGCGGCTCCCTCGTGAGATGGAAGTAGCCATGGAAAAAATGAGGATGCATGCCGAAATGAACAATCCTGCCGAGCCTCGGCCGGTCAATCCACGGGCTGTCGCATGAGCAATCTAGCGAACTGGCTATACCTTATCGGATCACTGTGCTTTGTTCTTGGTACAGTGATCAACATGCTTCCAGTTTGAGGAAGACCAACATGTATTTGAGAGATTTTAGGCGTTCCTGGGTCATGCGTACATCGCTCTTGGGTCGTGTGTCACGAGCATCGCCATGAGTACCGGTGATGCGCAACTGGACGAGAGATGAAGGAGGGCTCTTCGGTTCGGCAATCATCTCAAGCCACCGCAAGCTGTTTGCGGTCAAGAGCCGTGATGGTGAGCGTTGCGGAGAAGCCAGGACACGGTTCCGACGGGCACGGTCGAGAGAGGCGAGCGCAAGTAAACCACTGCAGAAGTGTCGAAGACCGATTTGGGCGATGTCAGAACTGGGGGGACGCTTCCTTCGGGATCAGCTCGGGGGATGCCTGGTCCGTTCCGAGCGACGTCCGGCATGTGGGCGGCGCGAAGCTCGACCAGGCTGTCATATGGAACGTGAGAGCCTGTGCTCCGTTGCGGCGATGGCGCGAAGGGAGAAACCACAAGCGGCTCCAACCGCTAGGGCGAGAGTACCGCTGCGGAGCCCAGGGTCGGAGCAGCCCGTAGGTGCGAAGAGTCTGCAATGGAGCTGGAGCGAAGGGGCTGCGTTGTTCAGCGTTTCATTAGCTAACTGGAAACGGGAGAACTGTTGGTGGACAAGGCAAAGCCGGGCAAGACCACTAAGCGCTCAAATCTCTGGCGACGCGCCGCCACCGTTCATCAACCGCTGCGGCGGGCTTAAGATCGGAGTTAGATGATCGGTTTGCGCAGCACTTCCTCTCGCTACGGCGCCGGCGCGCAGGCCTTCCATTGGCTGACCGTCATGCTGGTTCTGGCCGCATATGTGCTCAGTAGGGGCGACGGCTATTCACTCTATTCCGCCGCGGCGGACGGGCTCCGCAGGATTCACGAGACGCTCGGGCTGCTCGTCTTCATTGTCGTCGTGCTGCGGCTGCTATGGCGGCTGATCGACCGCCCGCCGGCGAAGCAACCTATGTCGCGATGGATGACTGTAGCCGCGAAGCTCGTCCAGTTCGCGCTTTATGCGCTCCTCATCGCGATTCCAGCGACGGCGGTGCTCGGTACCTGGCTCGAGGGGATTCCCGTCACCCTTCCCGGATTCGACATCGCCCCCCAGATCGCCAAGGCGCATGGACTGGGGCAGCTGATCATGAAAATACACGCCACTCTCGGCAACGTCATCCTCTGGGTTTCCGGCGTGCATGCAGCGGCGGCTCTCTTCCATCACTTCTATCTTCGCGACGAAGTCTTTCGGTCGATGGCTCCGGGCGCATGAACGATTAGATCGAATTAGTCCGAGCTACTGCGGCGAGGCGTTATTCCTCTGAAACCGGCGAGGTGGCCGGCAGAATCACTCGGTTTCATGTCGCGCTGCCAAACCCGATAATTGCATTGTTGCACCAACACTCTTCCTGCCTTTTCTAATCATCCCCATCCGATGCCGCTCGAAACGGCCTCATTTGTTGAGGACGGCGGTGGTACATCATTTCATTCAATCGGAAGCGATTTCGCGTGGTGCTCACATGCTGCGCACCACGTTTGGTGCCGCTATCGCTTGCTTTCTCGAAGATTCGACCGTCGTCGAGGTAATGCTCAACCCTGACGGGCGATTTTGGAACGACCGGCTGTGGAGTAGCTTGGCAGATACGGGAGAAATGGTGCCCCCTCCAGACGGGGAGCCCATCGTCCGATTGGTTGCCCACCATGTCGGTGCCGAAGTCCACGCAGCCAGCCCGCGTGTTTCGGCCGAACTTGCTAGGGACTGGAGAGCGTTTCGAGCGACTTTTGCCGCCGATAGCTGCGGCTCCGGTGTTCGCGACCCGAATGCCTACGGTCGCGGTGTTGACATTGGATGACTGCGTGGCAACAGGCGTTATGACCTCGAGGCAAGCCGCTGCTTTGAAATGCGCGGCCGAAGCGCGCAAGAAATCTTGTGACCGGCGGCACCTTCAGAGCCAAGACGACGCTGATCAGCGCATTGCGAGCTGAGGTAGACAAGGCTTCAGATCCAGTTGTTCTCATCGAAGACACCAGAGAGCTCCAATGTCCATGGCATGGTGTTCTCCCTCGAATCGTCCCAATCCGAATAAATCGTAACCGCTGAAATCACTCACCCCTTTTTGGATCAGCAAGGCCAGGTCAGTATCACCCACAATCCAACGCGCGGCGTCGTCGGCGGCCCTGAACTCTACAGCCCGGATCAAATGTTGCCGATGACGTGACGAGGTTGTCGCACGACTATGGGTCAGAGCTCAGCGCTGGTGACGACAAAACTGCTAGCTGCCGTTCATCGTGATCTAAGAGCATATGCCGAAGTGCTAAAACGAGAGGTGGTCATCCGCTTCCTTGCAAAGCACCCCACACGGTTTCGCGACGGTCGCCGTGCGTTATACCGGGGCGCCGCTCGCGACCTTCGGTGTCGCAGCTGTCAGGCGACCTCCTCGATCACGAGCTCTCTTCCGTTGAAGGAGATCGCGTCACCGTCGCGCTTGCCCTCCAACTCAACATAGATCGGGGACTGGGTGGAGATGCCCATGATCTCGCTGCCGTCGCACACAAACTTGCCTGTCGACACGACAATAGCAAAGGCCGCCGTTTAGCTTCACCACTGAGCCTTCCTCGAACTCGCTCTTAGGTCTGTAGTCGATCGCCGCGAGTTCCTCGATTATGTCGGAGTGCGAGTGAACGGTGTCGTCGAATGATTCGGAGAGGTCGGTCGCGAGCTCTGCTTGCGCTTGCTCGATCGTCTTCTTCGATCGGCCCACCTCAGCGCGTTGAGAACTGAGGTCGTCAGCGAGACCGCAGCGACGAGAACCGAATAATACCAGGCGGCAAGCCCAGTGAAATGGAAAGCGGTGGGGGCGGTGACCACACCTAAAGCGCCGTCCATCCAGAGATGCAGCCAATTAGGGATGACCGGGACGAGCCCCGTCGTGTGGTCCGTGAGAGCCGGCAGCAGTAGTGTCGTGGCGCGGGTCACCACCGAAAGCCACAGCCCGACAGGACCGCCTTTGCCTAGCTTCAGCAGGAATGGCGCGACCATCAAGACGATGATAACAGGATAGTCGATTAGGTAGGTGTGGATGGATTTTGCGATAAAGCGAAAGGGCATGGCGTAACTCCTGCATGCTGGGCTGCTCGATCGAGTTCTTGGGGCATCGAGAGCAGGGGCTGCGCACACGAACGGCGGATCGACCGCTTTGTGAACGATAGGACGCGTGCTGCCACCAAGTATCGATGAGATGGATAAGGAGAGTATTCCGGCCTGCGCGCCGTTAGAAATGTTAGATCGTTATCGTTTTCATTCTCTCCGGCACCCGCGTGTAAAGCTTTCCGACGCTAACGCCCCCGTGCAGGAGGTGAGAGCAAGCGATCGAGTAGGAACCTCTTCCATTAGAACGCTCCCGGTTTGTCATCCGAACTGACGCCTACGCAGCGCCGGCGGAGCGAGGGCCTTTCGTCCCATCGAATGTTTGAGTGAATCTTGCTCTGAGCCCGTGTTCACAGTTCGTCCAAAGTAGCGTGAATCTGCGCATTGTTCTTGCCATGACCCAATTGCTCGGGGACGCCGTCCTCTTCGATCTGATACGAACGAAGACGCGTTTCGCTTCTGACCGATGGTTTGAAGGGGCGGTCTCTAGTGCGTCCGGAAGGTTCGAGTGAAGCTGCTGCGGCTCTGTTACCCTGCGTCAAGTGCACCTAACTCGATGGACCATACATTGGTATCCGGCATTCCGCATGCGAAGACGGTCAGATGGACATAGGCGAGTCACCAAATGTGCGGGTGGATCTCGCCATGAACGCCGAGCCAACCCTGCCGATCTTGCGCGGGGTTTGAACTCTGAAGTCCGCCGTGCGACGTGATGCCATGTCGGTGCATGCGTTCGCTATCGGCGGGTCATTCAATTGCGAAAAGCGCTCCACCCATGCTTTTTGCAGAAGTCAGACTGCGACGTCGAGCGGCGACAGGCGCATGTGTCGGCCAATGGCGGCGAACGCGACCGTGACGACGGCGCTGCCGACGAACACGAGGCAGCCGCCTAGGCTCGACGCGCCGAGCACCTTGGTTTTGCCTCGCGCGCAGCCGGCCTTAGGCTCGGATCCGCTAGGCTGTGGTGGGGCAGGATCAGGGACGCGCTGCTCACGACCTAATCCTGAGTTAGGTCGCGCGATTCGCGGCGTGAGCTCATTGAACAGCAGCCCGAAGCCGCGCCGCCGTGTTTGTTTGCGGATCACTCCTTGCAACATCAATCCAATCTCAGGCAAACTTGTTCCCAAGAACCTTTCTCGGGTGCGTCTGGACTTTGGCGCTACGCTCGCATCACATGACATCTCCGAGGATCCTCGGAGATGGCCGTTGCGACCGGGTAAAGTTCAGATCGAGCCAGCCAGCGCAACCACGGGAAAGTCCATCTGGGGATCGAACACGTTATTGAGAAAGTTCGTCAGGGAGTACATGGCCACGAGTGCGACCATCTCGATGACGTGTGCATCCGTGTAGCCGGCATCGCGGACGGCTTTCAGATCGGCGTCACTGACCTTGCCACGGGTCTCGATGACTTTGCGCGTAAACTGGATGGCGGCGTCCCGCTTCGGGTCGCTAGCATGGCCTTTCCGAGCGAGAATGATTTCATTGGCCGGCAGCTTGGCCATATGATCGGCCGTAAAGCTGTGGACTGTCAGGCAGTAGTTGCAGCCATTCACTTCGGAGACAGCGAGGCCGATGCTGTCACGCGTCTTCACGTCGAGCGCCTTGTTCATGGAGCCGAGCAGGGTGGCCCATGAGTTGAATGCGATTGGGCTTGCCGCGAAGGTTGCCATCGTATTCGGGGTGAACCCGATGCTTTTGCTGAATATATCGAGGGTCGATTTCGAATCGACCGGCACCTGTTCCGGCTTTAGAGCCGCAATTCTGGGCATCACAATCCCCGCAAGTTACTGGTTCCCCAATTAAACGAGATCCAACACATCGGCGACAGGACGGCGCGGCTTCTGTGGCCAGTTTCCCGGACGCTGCGCCTCTACGGGCAACAGCATGACCGATACCTCGTCCTTGGTCAGTCCGAACTCGCGGAGCGCTGCGTCGGCATCAAAACCGATCATCGGCGTCGAACCCAAGCCTAGGGAGCGGACCGCATAATTCATCGCCGTCGCCAAAGGTACGTACTGCCTCGTCGCGCTGGCGCTGCGGGTGCTCCATGTACAGGTCGCGCGCGGGGATTTCCCAATCCAACACCATATTTACCCGCATGATGCCCGCTTCCACCACCGACGCCAGACGCTCTGGCACTGCGCTGGAATCGGCCAATTCGTACCAGCTCGCGAATTTTCGCGTCGCTCAAGGTGGCGGCAGTGTCATAGTACTTAGCGGCGCTGCCGCTCAGGATGCATTCGATGACCGCGTTGGTCATTGTCATTTCGTTGGTCATGTGATCGACCCCAGCTTGCCCTGGGTTACCCGATGAAATCCGCGACACTGGTGCACTGGTGCACTGGTGCACTGGTGCAGGGATCCCCATTGGTCGCAGCGCAGGACGAAATTTTCCAATCGCCGGTATGTATAGTTTCCATAAGGGCGGGGAATGCCGCTGCGACATCCTCGCTGCCATTTGTAAATCATGGCAAATTGGGCAGGCCGGCGATGGCTTCACGCCGCGCGGCGCGCCGGTAATAACGATTGTCTATCGATTCCATAGCGAGAGGTGATTTCTTAGTCGAGGTTCGACCGCCAAGGTGTGAGATCGCTGTCACAGCAACCCAAAACGAGACCGCAAATGACCAGTCCTAAAAACCAGAGACGGGAGCATGTCGCTACGAGGCGCAGCGGTTTGTAGAGCGTTGTAGCCGTGGCGTTATCGATGCAGAACCATGCGCGCGAGAGCTCGGGTGGGAAGCGACCCGCCGGCGCATGGTGATCGCGGCCTGGGTGCTTGCGTCGTGGATGGCGTTCATCGATGGGACAGCGCTGCCGGAGCTGGGTACCCGACCCGGAATTCCTTCCAGTCATCGCTTTAATAGACGTCTCTTGCGAATGTAGTTTTCATCTGTCGCCTTCTTACAGTTTTCGATACGAGATCCTTCGTTGCCGCATGCATCTCGCGGCCAGAAGGCGTGCCTGTCGCCGTTCGCGACCAGAGGTGACGTGACGCCCAAAACATGTGCCTGACAGGCGATGTTGCCAGCTGGAATAGAGGGCGCGAACGGTCAGGCGCACACTCAGGAAAACGACTGGTCAAAGTCTGGACCTACCGCATTCAAGCCTCTACGGAATTCAGTCCGGCTTCGCGATATCGTTTCACCTTTCCTGCGACGCCTACCATCTTCCATCGGCCTCCTCTTCGGAAGCGGCGCCTAGTGCTTGGTCTGAACCGCAGCACATCGCGATTTTGGAGCCGCCGACTATCCCTAACGGTTATTCGCAAACGACCACCATTCCAAACTTGAATTGTCGTTTTCCAGAGCGCGCTGTCACCATGCAAGAAACATACGTGGTCCTGTACCGCGAGGGGTACCACTTGGGGGAGAAATTAGAATGGACGATGAAGTCTCGAGGGGGCGCCCGGAGAGTACGCCGATCGAAGCCTCCGCAGGGACGTTGAGCGGCTTTCGCACGCTGGACATCCGAACCGACCGGCTGATTTCCTCGTGGCTCCGAGATGCCGGCGTTCCTGGCGGCGCCCTGAAGGCGAACGAACCTGCCCCCGATTGCCTTCTCCCTGAGGCAAATGGAACGCTCGTTTCATCCTTTGAATTGCGACAAGCTGCGCCGTTGATCGTCACCTTCATTTACGGGACTTGGTCTCCATTGTGCGCAGCTGTGCTACGCGCTCTTCACGGAGCCACCTTCGGCATCCGCGCTGTCGGCGCTAGAGCAATTGCCATAACGCCCGAGACTGGACACTTGCCGCGCAGTTTCAAACGCGCTCACCAACTCGATCTGGAAATCCTCTCCGACCTAGATCTTGGGGTAAGCCTTTCGTTCGGACTGTTGTCCGTGGTGCCGGCGCATTTAAAGCGCCGTCTCTTGCGGCACGGCTTTGATCTCTCCGCGCTCCATGGCTTCTCCTTTTGGATGTTGCCAATACCTGCCACCTATGTCCTCGACCAACGAGGGATCATCCGTCGAGCGTTTGTCGGGCCGGACTTCATCACGGGAGCGGCGACCGAAACAGTGCTTGCTGCCATGTCCGAATCGGATGGGCCCAAGCCTCGCCCTTAGAGCCTGACGGGAAATGACGCGAGTCAATTCAAGTGGTCACGCGTGGGGGACTGCAACTGCGACGCGGCCGGGCTTGTCCCGGCCATCCACGACTTCGCGTCACTTCAGCAAACGACGGTTAGATGTCCGCGACAAGCTCGGACATGAGGAGGCGGGACCGGGGTCCGTTATTTGGATCAAGGCGCCTGCACCTTGTGCATCAGCCTTGCGAGCATTGTCTTTGTTCGACGCAGGGGCAGATGCGCGGCGGAGTTTGTCCAACGCACTCGTCCAGTCGCAAACACGAGCAACCTTGATAAAGGCGTCAAGTGCCGGCGAATACTGCCTCCCCGCCACGGCCAAAAGCTGCACCTCGCGCCGGACGGGGTCGCCCTCAATTGGAATAGCGGCGAGCGACGGTAGCCTGGGAGCGTGTTCTGGCACCAGGATGGCCCCAAGACCGGCGGACGACATTTGCTGAAGATGGCTTTCCTGAGCGCTCCTGTGCACAACTTTAGGGCCTGGATGGTCGGCAAAACAAGCCTGTTTGAATCGGCCTGCGACGTCGCATCCGACCCTTTCGAGAAATACCGCCTCATGCAAGTCTTGGGGCGGGATAACGGTTTGCCTCGCCATCGGATGTTTCTGAGACAAGGCGAGCACGTACCGCTCCTCGAACAGCCGCCAGCGGTCGATACGCTCAGGTAGCTCCACGGCGTCACCGACGAGCGCGGCATTGATCTCGCCATCCAAAAGCATTGCAACGAGCCCGTTGGCATCCGTCTCGTGCAAATCGACTCGAAGGTCAGGGATGGTCCTGGCGAGCTCCAAGAGCAATTCCGTGATGAGTGCGGCGGAGACTGACGGCACCAGCCCGATCTTGAGCGGGGCGATTGTCTTCTTTTGATAGCCTCGCGCCTGAAGCCGTACGGCCTCCGTGGCGGCAAATATTTTCTCCAGCATGGGCAGAATCATCTTGCCCAACTCGGTGAGCTGGGTGAAGTGACGTTCACGGTGAATCAGCGCGCCACCGAGTTCTTGCTCCAGCTTGTGAACGGCCTTTGTCAGCGCCGGCTGGGTCACATTGCATTGCTTCGCGGCTCGCGTAAAATTGAGTGTCCTTGCTAGGGCTAAGAAATATCGCACCTGATGAAGCTGGAGCTGCATACTCATACTCGAAAGATTTGCCGCGATTCGGACCGTTCCAGTTCGTTGCCATAGACCATCGCCGACATCCCTCTTATGGCGATGGCCGTGAGGTTTATGGTCTCCATCGTTCTCTTCCCGGCAGGACTTGTTACCTAACGCGACGCCAAGCTGCGGAGTCACTTTGTGCGGCAAAGGATAGAACAGGGTCCCGTCATCCTTCTTGGCGCTGGCGATATAGAAGTAGACGCATTTGCTCTTTTACTCTTACTTTTGCGGTCGGAGCTCTTCGCTCATGATGATTGAAATTGTATGTGCCCACCCCATGGCATAACGATTGGTGTCATTGACGCTCACATCGGCGCCATTAGGCGATGCAGTTGACGCTCGGATACGCCCATCCTTGTTCTCAATGACGCTGCCGTGCGACTGATGTTCTTGCAAAGAAATAGAGCGGCTTGGTCGCGGAGTTAAGTGCAGTTCTTGTTACGGCGTTCTCATTCTTGCGGATTTGTTGAGTGAGTATTTCGCGGCGCTTGCGTCTGTAGTGTGTCCAACACCTCAGTGGTCTGGACCGCTGGATCAACCGAAGTAGGCTCGAAGGATCCGCCGTGCTTTAGAGGTCAGGATCGGTTGCGCTAACTCGGACTGCGAAAGTGGCTCTCAACGACGGCTTTCGCTGAGGTTCCGACACGTTAGTCATATCCGTGGTCAAGGAGCACGGTTTGCACTTCGCCAAGTTGACCTTCGGCGCACACGTTGACCGGCCGTAACGAACGCAATCAGCCACAGACCGAAACGCACCCGTCCAAATCGGCGAATGTCACGGGGAGCTTGGAGACGAGCTGATACTCAGGACTTTCATCGACTTAGCGGCATTTTTTCCGTCGCAGGTGAGCCCATCCTAAAGTCGTCTCCCCGAACAACCACTATTTCCGCTGGCGCATTCACGAAAGCCCGCCAGCTATTTCAGCGCTCGTTAAGGCGACGGGCCTGAGCACATATGGATCGAAATTCGCGACTCTGTGGCGGCGATCGTCCCGTCGAAATTCGTGAGCTCGCTGACATAGGCTTTATTGAATACTCCAACGACAGCCGGGATCATGCCGACGCTTGAGCTCGAAGTTCAGCTCGATGGCTTGAGCCTTTCCATGGTTGAGGGGCAGCTGTCATTTTGAATTGTGAAACCAAAGCGGGCCCCTGCGCCTTCCAGATCGCCACATCTCATTGCATCAAGCCTGCTCAAGGGCGAATTTCATAGTCGGTGTGAATCGGTCACGGGGCGATGGGCGCGTGCTTGAAATCGCAAAACTCCAAGAGTCATATCAACATTCCGTAGCCGTCCGCTCCGCTGCTGACCCGCTGCAGGATGTTCATTCACGCCGCCTGATTTGGCTGTCCAGGCAGCCTGAATTGAAAAGTTGTGCCCTGAGGTTGGTCGGCGGTGGCCCGCAGTTGTCCTCCATGTGCTTCAATGATGGAGCGGCAGATCGATAGACCCATCCCCAAGCCGCCGGGCTTCGTCGTGTAAAAGGCCTCAAAGATGCGCTCGAGGTCCAGTGAGCTCAGACCTGGACCCGAATCCCGCACTTCGACGAGCACGCCGTCCGGCTCGCCCTTACCAGTGGTGATCACCAACTCTCGCGTTCGCTCGCTGACCGAGCTTAATGCTTCGACGGCGTTGATGATCAGGTTCATGATCACTTGTTGCAGCTGGACCCGATCCCCTTGAATGAGCGGCAAGCCCTCCACGAGGTGTGACTGCACCGAAATGCCATTCCTCGCGACTTCGCCACGGGTCAGGGCTATGACCTCGAGGATTGCTCCATTGATGTCCACGTCTTCCTTGCGGAGAGGTGCTTTCTTAAATAGCGCGCGCATGCGGCCGATGACTGCGCTGGCGCGATTGCCGTTTGCAAAGATCCGGTTGAGAGCCTGTCGAGCTTTCTCCAGATCTGCCGGTTCGTTGCTCAGCCAGTGCAAGGCCGCAGAGGCATTGTTGAGCGCCGCCCCGATCGGTTGGTTGACTTCATGGGCAATCGAAGCCGAGAGCTGCCCCAGTGTTGAGACTCGGTTCGCGTGCACGAGCTCCATCTGCACCTCGCTGTAACGCCGCTCGCCTTCGCGAATTTCCTGCTCGGCCCGCTTGCGCTCGGTTAAGTCGACCACGAAGGCCACGCCCTGGTCGTGACGCCCACCGAACGTGGCTGCCCCGACCAGCACCGGCACGCGGCCCCCGCTTTTCAGGAAATACTCCTTCTCATAGGGTTGCGTGATTCCGGTCGCCTCCAAATCCGCCACACGTCGGTCGTCGGCATCGCGCCATTCGACGGGCGTCAGATCCCGCCAGCGCAGTTGACCGGAGATGAGATCGTCGCGGCCGTATCCGATGATGCGGAGAAAAGCTTCGTTGGCATCCATGATCCGACCGTCAGGATCCCAGACAAAGATGCCGATGATGTTGGCATCCACGAGCCGCCGAATCCTCGCCTCACGCTCAGCTAGATCGCGGTACAGGCTGGCGTTCTCTATTGAGATAGCCGCCTGGGAAGCGAGTAGTGTGAGGACCACCATTCGAGCAGGAGTAAACGCGGCGGTCGTAAGGTTGTTCTCCAAGTACAGCATCCCAATCAACCTGGTCTGCTTAAGTATCGGCAGGCAGAGCACTGACCGTGAGCGGCGGTCGCGAATATAGCCATCCGCTGAAAATGAGCTCTGACTGGACGCGTCGTGCAGGAGAACGCATTCTTTTGTCCGAAGGACGTAGTGAAACACAGACTTCGGTAGATCTGCGGCCGTGACGGGTGCCTGTCTCAGGACCACGTTAACGTTGTCACTGCCGGTTGTGGCCTCTGCTTCTATTTGGTACTCGTCGCCTCGCGGAAGAATCAAGAGACCTCGATCGGCGCCCGCGTGTTCGATTGCCAAACTCATGAGGGTGTTGATTAGCTTGTCGAAAACGATCTCGCCTGACACTGCTTCCGAGACTCTGATTACGGTAGCTAAATCGAGCTGCTCGATGGGTGTCACTATCGTCGCCGTGGAATCCGGGATCGACTTGTCCACATTGAGGTGCGGATAAAGCTCCTCGAGTTGGCGAACCTTTCCGTCGGCTCCCCAGCGCAGGTAGCAGGCCTGCGCGGCCCGCAAATAGGTCGCCGCGATCTTCTCGTGACCGCGCTTCGCGTAGAAGCGCCCGGCAATCTCATTGGCAATCGCCTGGTTGTGCACGAACCCGTATTTGTGAGCCGCGCGGATGGCCTTGTCGTACAGCGCCTGAGCGTTCAGTACCACGCCCTCAATGCGGGCGATCTCGGCTCCGACCAAGGCAGCGCGGTCTTCGAAGGTTTCGGGGTTGACCTCCGCCCACGCTTGGAGCTGCCGGTGGTGGTCCAGCACAGAATCGAAATGCCTCGGTCTCTGCTCGGGTGTGGCGTGATCCCACACCGCCGCATGCGCCAGCGCGCTATAGAGTCGATACTCCGCTGACTCGAACATTGCCGCCGACGTCCAAAGCAGCGGTTCTGCGCGCAGCGAGGCGTCGACCGCCGACGCAAGGTCTCCGGCTAAAAAGTGCGCTTGCAACTTTCGCGTCCAGTAGTAGAACTCGGCGAGTAACAGATCGGGGCTGATGGCCAAGCGGCGTTCGGTATCGAGTTCGCTGTATCCCTCATGATCCAGGCACCCGAACGTAGCAGTCAGCCCGCGCAAGGTGAGGATCAAGCCGAGTTGTGCTCCGAAGCGCTCGATGACCAGGCCGAAACGCACCCGCCTAGCAAATGCCAGGCCGTTCTCGCATTCCTTTTGCACTTCCGCGAGTGGATCCCCGGCGGCGAGGCCAACCGTGACGGTCAGCAGCTCGCACTCGGCTGTCATATACTCGATCGAGAAGATGAGCTGGCGATTACGTTCCCAAGTCTCTTCTTCTAGAAGGGCTCTGCCGGCCCTGAGATACTTGAGCGCCGAGTCGTATGCTGTCGAGAGTTTCGCGCGCCGGCCTGCGATCAAATTCAGTGCTGCGACGCGCTCGCGATCCTCGACAAAGGTGATGAGGTGGGAGCCCCGGTTGAGTTGATTGACGATCTCAAATATCGCCTCCTCACGTTTTTCAGCGGGCGTGTGCTCGGCGAGGAGTATTCCGATGCGTAGGTGGGCCTCGGCACGCAGCTCCTTCGGGATAAGCGAGTAGGCCGCTTCCTGCACGCGGTCGTGCAGGAAGCCGTAGGAATTGTCCGCACGAAAGATGAGGCCCGAGCGCACGGCTTCCCAGAGATGGTCGTGCATGTCCTCGACCGAGCCCTGATACCCCATCCGCAGCATCTCGAACTCTGCACTGTTGCCCATGCAGGCGAACTGCTGGAGTACCTTCTGCGTCTCTGGCGGAAGGCGCTTCAACTTCTCGACCATCAGCTCTACAACATTGTCCGTGAAGCCTTTGGCACGAATACGGAGCAGGTCCCATACCCAACGCCGCTCGCGGTAGTCGAATGTCAGCAGGCGATCGTCCGCCAGAGTGGAAATGAACTGGATTGCGAAGAACGGGTTGCCCGTGGTCTTTTCGTGAATCAAGTCTGCCAGTGGGGCGGCGCGCTCCAGTTGGCAGTGAAGGGAGTCCACAAGCAGTTTACCTAGATCGTCGCGACTGAGTGGTGTGAGAACGATCTCCTGCACTGCCCCTCCAGCCTGACGGATCGCTTCTAGCTTACGTACCAGCGGGTGGGCGGCATTGACCTCGTTGTCCCGATACGCACCGATGAGCAGTAGGTGCTGCAAATCGTCGCGGGTCAACAGATCTTCGAGGAGGTCGAGTGTGGCAACATCCAGCCACTGCATGTCATCGAGGAAGAGCGCGAGCGGATGTTCAGGTCGCGCAAACACGCCGATGAACCGTCGAAATACGATCTGAAGACGTCTCTGCGCTTCCTGCGGTGGCAACTCGGGCACTGGCGGCTGCTCGCCAATGACATACCTCAATTCCGGGACGAGATCGACGAGGAGCAGTCCGTTCGGACCCAGCGCCTCACGAAGTGCGTCTTGCCATTTGCGCAGGTCTTCCTCGTTCTGGCTGAGGAGCCGCCGGATGAGGCTCTGAAGCGCCTGGGCCAGCGAGGCATGCGGAATGTCGCGCTTGTACTGGTCGGATTTGCCTGACGCAAACAAGCCGTGTGGCGGCACGAGCGGTTTATGAAGCTCATTGACGACCGCCGATTTGCCGATGCCGGAGTATCCGGAGACGAGCACAAGCTCCGCTCGGCCACCGCCAACGATGCGGTCGAAGGCGGTGAGCAGAGTGTCAACCTCGCGGTCCCTCCCGTACAGCTTCTCGGGGATCAAGAGGCGATCGGGGGTGTCGCGAGCGCCAGGCGCGAAGTCATCAATCCACCCCTGGGACTCCCATTGGGACAGGCAGCGCCGAAGATCGCTCTCAACTCCCACCGCTGTCTGATACCTCTCCTCCGCGGTCTTGGAGAGCAACTTCATCGTGATCGCGCAGACCGAGGCCGGCACGGTTCCCACCCGCTCACTGGGTGCGGCTGGTTGTTTCGCGATGTGACAATGCACCCATTCCATCGGGTCGGAGGCCGTGAATGGAAGACTCCCGGTCAGCATTTCGTAAAAAGTCACTCCGAGCGAGTAAAGGTCGCTCCGTGAATCGATCGAACGGTTCATTCGTCCCGTCTGCTCGGGCGCCATGTAGGCGAGCGTTCCCGAGATGAACTCGGGAGGTTCGGGCAACTGACGCTCGCGCGGAAGTTGGGATGCAATCCCGAATCCGGTGAGCCACGCGTTGCCGGCGTCGTCGACGAGGACATTCGCAGGCTTGACATCCTTATGTATGAGGCCTCGTTGATGGACTTGACCGAGTGTTCTTGCCAACCCAATGGCGGTGCTAAGGAAGCGAGTCAGGTTGAGCGGCTGCCCCCGGTCGCGCGCAAGAATCCGATCCAGCGGCTCTCCGCCAGGGTCCTTGAGTAAGAGGATCGTCCGCTCTTCGTGACGAGCAATGGCCAGAGGTGTGGCAGCCCACGCGATATCGAGTTCGGCTGCGAACGAGTATTCGTGCATGAGCCGCTTGATACTCTGAGGCGATGGCTGTTCGAAGAGTGCGATAGCCAGGACTGGCGAGGGGTCGTCGTGCTTTCGGCCGCGGTAAAGGGTAAAGTCCGCGCTTTCCCGCAGGGGCACCAGCACGTACCCCGAGATAGGTGACATTCTTTTTGCCACGGCATCACGACCTCGGAATGATCATTTGGGCAGGACGCTAGAAAGGTGTCAACAGGGACGAAATATCAATGGCCGCGACGGCCGTAGAGTTGGTTCTGTTCGGCTTAGAACGGTAAACTGCCCCCCGCGATCTTCACGCTCCGTCGAACGTACGCGCTATCCTCGTTCTCGTCGCCCCCATCATCTGGCTCATAGTCCCGCTATCGGAAATGAGGCGGCGAGTTTCCGCGAAGCCCGTTTTCTCAGAACTTGAAGACGTGCTGCCGCCGCTCCAGCAGATAGCACGCCCGCTTAAGACAGCCTCGCTGCCCAACTATTGTATGAGGGAACGAACTTGCTGCCCCATCGTTTACTAACTCTTTCGCGCAAAGGAGGTTGAAAATGGCAACCAGCGTGACAGATAGTGGCTTGGCAACAAGCACGATGATTTTGGATGGCGACTTCGACAAAATCGACTTCCGAGGAGAACTCGTCGACGGGCACCTCGTCGCGAAAGGAATTCTTGCAGACCAAGCGGCGATGGATTCTATGCCAGTAGGGATATACGTTCTCGAAAAGGATGCCACTGTCGTCAAATGCAACAAAACTGCAATCGCGGGCTGGGGACGCACGCCGTCTCTAGGAACCTCGGAAAAGTATTGCGGGTCACACCTTCTTCGTTACCCCTCAGGAGAAGTGATGCCGCACGAACTTTCACCATCTTCCATGGTGATCAACAACAGCGGCACCGTTCGAAACGCCGATGTGATTTGCGAGCAGCCCAACGGTAATCGTCTTCTGGCGCTCGTTAATGTCTTCCCAATTCGCGACGATGAGGACGAGGTGATCGGAGCCGTCAACATTTTCCGTCACAATACCAGCAAGACTGTTCCTGGCTTACTCTCAGAGCCTGCAAGTAGTTCTAACTCTGAGACCTGTGAGGGGAAAGAGTGAAGCTCGCCCTTCGCCGCTTCGGGCTGGACTAGGACCTTGATAGGTCGTTTCTGGGTGTGGGGTACCAGAAGCCCAATGTTTGGTTATGTCCGCCGCAACGCGGCTGACGGCATTTTAGGCCCCGAAGATTTGCGACGTTTGCCAACTAGGCCGCGCCTATACTATTGCGCGCGCTATACTTTGCAATGGAGCTATTTGTGCGATCGAACGAGCGACGCGAACGAGAGCGTGAGATGCGTGCCGCTGGACGGCTGCCCCCGGGACAGTCGCTGACGCTCAAGTGGCCGGTGCTGCATGTGGGCTCGGTGCCGGTGTTTGCTCCCAGGACGTGGGATTTTCGCGTGTTCGGCTTGGTAGAGGAGCAACTGCGGCTTTCGTGGGAAGAGCTATCCAATTTACCGCAGAGCGACGTATTCGCGGATATGCACTGCGTCAACGGCTGGAGCCGGTTCGACAGCCATTGGGGAGGATTGCTCGCCACAGAATTGATGAAGCGAGTGAAGTTGCGGCCAGGGGCCCGGTATGTGATGATTCATGGTGAGAACAACTACACGGCAAACCTGCCAATCTCGGATTTTCTGCGCCCGACGACGATGTTGGCCCTGCGGCATGGCGGCGAACCCCTTTCGCCTGAGCATGGCTACCCATTGCGCCTCGTCGTGCCAAACCTCTATGCGTACAAGAGCGTGAAGTGGGTGCGCGGGATCGAGTTGTTGGATCGCGAGTCGCCGGGCTTATGGGAATTTAACGGATATCACATTTACGGCGACCCGTTCAAAGAGCAACGATCTTCGGGCTGAGCATCGGGACGCTGGAGATATGAGTCGGTGTCAAGTATGGTTGCTCGAACCCAATCTTTAGGCTATTTCACCTGCAGGCACCGGCAGCTGATTGAGCGGTCATGACGGACTTTCATCCGATTTGCCGCGCCGCAGAGCCGATTCGACGCATGCGAGCAGAACCTCCTCGTCGATGGGTTTTGTCAGGTAGCAAACGACGCCCCGACCCAGAGCCCGAGCTCGCGCGCTGTCATCGGGGTAAGCCGTGATGAGAATTGTTGGTATGTCATAGCCAGATCCTACCAAGCGGCTATGCAGTTCAGTCCCAGTCATGCGCGGCATGTGGACATCAACGATCAAACAGGAGGTATGGCTGACGTTGGGAGACGCCAAAAAATCCACGGCGGATGGGAAAGCCTCAATCGTGAAACCTATTGCCTGCATGAGATCCGCTAATGCCGCGCGAGATTGCTCATCATCATCGATGATCGAAATCTGAATTTCGCTAGACATATCCCCGCCCTCACTGCTGGGGATGGGGTCCGCCGCATTTCGCGTTTCGTGTCCATCTCAAGACGCGCACTGCGCGGCTATCCAATCAATCGCACTGTAACGACAAGAGGCTGGACTGGCGATTATATTGTGGACGGGCGATGCCACACTTCGGAATAATCGTTGATATACTTTGGAATAATTGATGCAGAACTTCTGAATAGTTCAGCCCGGTTTGGGCCACGTCCGAACGCGCGCCGATGCCAAGTCGTTTGCGCTCGACGCGGAGCGGCGCCCTTCCGGCAACCGATTAAGACCATCAGTTGGTTCGCGCAAACAACAACGTTTTCGCGGATGGTGCCACGGGCCATCACGAAGCGATTAGGACCGCGGCGACTTTATGCCAAGCGTCTCCGCTATTTTGACAAGCTCGGCGAACGATTGCGCACCCATCTTCTGCATCACATGGCCACGGTGCGCCTTCACAGTGATCTCGGCTATGTCTAGCTGGAAAGCGACCTGCTTGTTCTTTAAGCCAGTGGTCACGAGAGCCAGAACCTCTCGCTCGCGTTGGCTCAAACGCTCGAGACGCGACTTCAGGTCCGTGAGCCGCTGCTCGGCCTTCCGTCGCGTCCGATCGCGTTCCAGCGCGATCGTCACTGCATCCAGCAAGTCTTGATCGCGGAACGGCTTGGTCAGAAAATCCACAGCGCCTGCTTTCATCGCCTTGACCGACATCGGAATGTCGCCGTGGCCGGTCATGAAGATGATGGGAATGGAAGCGTTCATTTTCGACAGCTCGGTTTGAAAATCGAGACCGCCCAAGCCCGGCAATCTGACGTCAAGTACGAGGCAGCTCGCCACCGGTAACAATTCGTCTTCAAGCAGCTCCGCGGCCGACCCAAACAACTTGACCTTGAAGCCGACCGAGTTCAACAGACCTCCGAGTGAGTCGCGGAAGTCCTCGTCATCGTCGACAACGGCGATAGTTGGCTCCTCGGCTACCGCACGCTTTTGAATAGAATGCTGCGCCACGAGATACTCTCCCAACTTCAAAATATCACCTTCACGAAGGCCGTTCAACACGTGACACCGCGCGAGTTCCAGCGTGGAACGCCCTGGTTCGTTGCCGCGAGACGTTCGCCAGGTCGATGGCCCTCAGCACCCTGCTGTAAGCCGGCCGATGAAATCCCTGTTCATCTTCACGCTCTATTAGCAGCGACAGATTTACCGAACGCCCTTAGGATCGCTCTGTGGTCTTTCGGCGGGGCCGTTCCCCTTGCGCCGCTTCAGCTTTCGGTCGCTTTGTTGAACTTGTGCGGCGGACTTTCTGCTTTCGTTGCCAAGATTCTTCCGGCTCGTGGAGCCAATATGGCAAAGTCAGTCTTAGCCGGTTGCCAGTGGGCTATGGGAGCATCGAGTCGGCCAGATCTCCGAGTTTCCGTCGTTAACGCGTTCGGCGGTTTAAAGACCGAAATGATCCGTTGACGTGCGACACCATGCTCACCACTAAGCTCGCGAGAACGGATGCCGCCAGGGCCGCCACTCGTAGATGCATGTCTTCGTCAGGCTTGTGAGCTGCTTTCCTAGCGCGCACCGAAAGCCGATCGTCCTCATCGCAATGTGAGGCGGAGATGTCCACTTTCTGAAAAGCAAAGCTGGTCGCGACGTCGCAGGTCATTCTTATGTCATAGGGGGAGCCACGCTTCGGCGGTAATCCGCGGGGGCAATTCCCGTCGCCTTCCGGAACGCCGTGGCGAACGCGCTGCGACTGCTGAAGCCTACCGCCAGACCGATTTCCGTCATCGAGCCCGCGCGGTTTGCCAGCAGCAACTTGGCGTGCTCAACACGACGGTTGGTCTGGTACCGATGTGGCGGAATTCCGAGAGATTGTTTGAATACCCGGCAGAAATGATACGGGCTCAGACGAACGAGCTGCGCCAACGCGACGATCGGTATCCGCTCATTGAGATGTTCCTCGATATAGGCGGTGACGATTCGTTGCTGCCACGGTGCAAGGCCACCTTTGAGTTGCGGTTGAATGCTGGGCGTTCCGGAAGTGAAACGCACGACTTCATGTATGAGCAGAGTACCGAGACTTCCGAAGTAGATTGGGTCACCCGCGGAGCTCTCGACGAAAGTCTTCAGCTTGAACGCGGTGTGCCATAGCGTTTCGTCCTCGAATAGTAGGCGTGGAGCGTCCGTTAGGTCGGTGATGCCATGCTTAGAGAGAGCCTTCAGCTTTTCAGGTTCGAAGTAGAAGTACATCAGCCGCATCTGCGACCCGCGCGGCTCGTGCCAATCGTGAAATTCGCGGCCAGCCGGCACAAATGTCAGCTTCCGCTCGAGGTTCCGGAGCGCTGATCGCGGCAAACCTTCCACAAATGTCTCTCCGTCGCGGCGCTCCCCCTTCTCGTACATTACGAGCATGTGCATTGGAGCACGATAATGATGTTGGATTGCGCTTCGGCTGGTGGATTGCACAGATTCGGCGGCCATGCCGTGCCCTGTTACGGTGAGGCGTGCCACAGCCTCGCAAGGAGAGATTTCAACGACAGGATGGATCGCATTCGCCGCGACGAGACCGTCCAATTGGCGAGCTGGATCAAAAGTGGAGAATTCATGGTCGCCTCCAATGATCGGGGATATCGGAAACAACACTTGTGATCTTGAACGTTGTTGCAGATATTCGGGGCCATGCCGCGAATAGCGTGGCTTCGGCAAATTCTCGCGTAAACCGACTTGCTGGAGTTGGCCTCGCAGCGTCGAGGGCGAAAGTGGTGGGAGGCCGTTTGCCATCGCGTCTCTCGTTCGTTTGAATTGGAGTTGTGCCGTCAACTGGTCATCATCGGCTAGGCGCATGGGGTCGAACTCCGGATTCCTATTAAGGATTTCGTTCATCTATTCCGTTGCGCGATTGCGGTGCCCGTGCTGAGGGCCCGCATCAGGCCGAGCGGCAGTTTCCTTCGCCCGAAAGCTGCTACAAGCCATGCGAGGTGAGCTTGCCCTGCGACACGCAAGTCCTCAATTGCACTCGCATTTGTACGTCTGACAGGAAGGGCGAAGCCGGGTTAGACTTTGGCCGAGCCGGGCTGCGACTTTTGGATATCCCGGCTTCGACTTATTTGGCGCGGAGCGTCACTTCGCCGGTTCCGACGCGCACGCGGACCGAGTTTGATCAGGTCTTCCTCAATGTCGCGCGCGCATGCTACAAGGCGCCTGTCATAAGGCCGGAAGGCCGGCCGCCGGTCCCGCCCGCTACGACTCTTCTTCCACCGCCTGTTATTCGGCCTGCAATATTCGCTCTGACGCAATTGTGGTGTAGCTTCGCCTTTTCTGCGCCTAGTCTGGCCTGAAGCTAATCGATTTTTCCACGCCCCTAAATGAAGCCAATACATCGTCGGCGATGTGGTGAAGATCTGGCGCCCGCATAGAGCGGCGTCGCGGCGGAAGCGCCCGCCTCGCCCTTAGAGCCTGACCGGAAATGACACGAGTCAACTCAAGTGGTCACGCGTGGGGGACTGCAACTGCGACACGGCCGGGCTTGTCCCGGCCATCCACGACTTCGCGTCACTTCAGCAAACGACGGTTGGATGTCCGCGACAAGCTCGGACATGAGGAGGCGGGACCGGGGTCCTTTATTTGGATTAAGGCGCCTGCACCTTGTGCATCAGCCTTGCGAGCATTGTCTTTGTTCGACGCAGGGGCAGATGCACGGCGAAGTTTGTCCAACGCACTCGTCCAGTCGCAAACACGAGCAACCTTGATAAAGGCGTCAAGTGCCGGCGAATACTGCCTCCCAGCCACGGCCAAGAGCTGCACCTCGCGCCGGACGGGGTCGCCCTCAATTGGAATAGCGGCGAGCGACGGCAGCCTGGGAGCGTGTTCTGGCACCAGGATGGCCCCAAGACCGGCGGACGACATTTGCTGAAGATGGCTTTCCTGAGCGCTCCTGTGCACAACTTTAGGGCCTGGATGGTCGGCAAAACAAGCCTGTTTGAATCGGCCTGCGACGTCGCATCCGACCCTTTCGAGAAATACCGCCTCATGCAAGTCTTGGGGCGGGATAACGGTTTGCCTCGCCATCGGATGTTTCTGAGACAAGGCGAGCACGTACCGCTCCTCGAACAGCCGCCAGCGGTCGATACGCTCAGGTAGCTCCACGGCGTCACCGACGAGCGCGGCATTGATCTCGCCATCCAAAAGCATTGCAACGAGCCCGTTGGCATCTGTCTCGTGCAAATCGACTCGAAGGTCAGGGATGGTCCTGGCGAGCTCCAACAGTAATTCCGTGATGAGTGCGGCGGAGACTGACGGCACCAGCCCGATCTTGAGCGGGGCGATTGTCTTCTTTTGATAGCCTCGCACCTGAAGCCGTACCGCTTCCGCGGCGGCAAATATTTTCTCCAGCGTGGGCAAAATCATCTTGCCCAACTCGGTGAGCCGGGTGAGGTGACGTTCACGGTGAATCAACGCGCCACCGAGTTCTTGCTCCAGCTTTTGTACCGCCTTTGTCAGTGCCGGCTGGGTTATATTGCATTGCTCCGCAGCCCGCGTAAAATTGAGTGTCCTTGCTAGGGCTAAGAAATATCGCACCTGATAAAACTGCAGCTGCATACTCATACTCGAAAGAGTTGCCGCGCTTCGGACCGTTCCGGCTTGTTGCCATAGTAGGCAGGGGCGATGGCTAAGCGGCTTGTCGCGGAGTTTCCGCGGAAACAGATATTGTGGGCGAGCTCGGAACTGTCGACCCGCGTCTTGCGGATAGTGTTCTTACCGATGCTGTCGCCTAATAACGTCGCCGTTGCGTAGAACATCATAGGCGCGACCAGTTAAGTGTCAGGGTTTGCAGAGGGATCGGTTCGACCATCTTCATCAGACGTTGTTCTCTGCTCATTTAGGATCTCCTAAGGGCTTAGTTCTGGACCGCTGGAATGGGGGCCGCTGCGAGCGCGGCATGCTCACGCTCGTCAAGGAGGTTCCCACCTTCTGCCCAGGCCGCACCGTCCGAGCTATAAAGCAGTACCAAGATTTGCAATTATCCTGGCCCACGACTAGGTCACCAGCTCAATTCGAGGGTCCGAAACACATGCCCGACCGTCCGAATCTTGCATCGCCTCGATCCGATCTCGATGTGCTGATGGCAACCTTGGATGTCGACGTCATTGGGCTCATTGCGAGCGTGTCCAGCGATTCGTCGCCGGGGACGTGGATCCGATGCTCATGCTGATCTGCGGGTACTTTCGCGCCAGTTACGGCTCGTCGATCGATCTCTTTGCAAGCCTTTCCACGCCGATTGTCGAGCGCTTCGAACCCGCCGATGAGTTGGGGCCAAAGTTGCAGGCCGCGTTGGCAGAAATCAGCGGCCGGCAGGTTGGAATGCAGGCGATGACGACCGCCATCCTGAAGCAGGTACTCGTCACGCTTCTCCGTCGGAGTCTGAATTCAACCAGCGTTTGGCTCGAACGCTTTTCAATCTTACACGACCGTCAAATCGCTCTTGCGTTCGCCGACATGCTGGCGCGGCCATCGGCCGATCACTCCGTCCTGTCCTTGGCGCAGAAGGCCTGCTTGAGCCGATCCGCATTCATGGCACGCTTTGTGCGCGCGATGGGATGTTCGCCAATGGTCGCGCTCCGGCGAATACGGATGAAGCGGGCGGCCGATATGCTCGCGGCGAGGACATTTTCAGCTGAGCAGATTGCGCGGGCAGTCGGCTATAGGAGCTACAGCAGCTTTCTCCGCGCATTTCGTCAAGTGCATGGATACGCTCCGCAAAAATCAGAAGTAGCTGGACCGAACTCCGATTGAAGATGCGGCGAGGTGGTGACAGCAGCCGCAGTGGGCAAGGCCGCTGCGCTGCGATCGCATTGCCTGCGACGGTGCCGGTTACAGGACCACTCACGGCGGATGCTGAGGCCGATCGACATCTGGCGGAGCCAGTATCTGAGCACATCGAGGAGGACCAACGGCGCATTAAGCGCTTGATCCGGTCCATGATCGGCTTCAAGTCGATGACCTGTGCCCCGACGATCCTTTCCAGCGTCGAGATGTGTCCACATGATGTGCAAAGGAGAAGCGAGGCACACTTTCACTCCAGCAATTCGGGCTTCCGGAACACTCCCGTCTCCGAGACAACTGTCATCGTGATGGGTTGGCAGCAGAATCGACGCGCAAGCTTAGCCGCTCTCGTGCCGCGGCACTTCGCGTGCTTGGCAAAAGCCAGTCCATTACTGCGTTCGAAATGCGCTCGGAACGGCTATCGTCAAGCTGATAGACGCCGCCGTAGGCGAGACCTGGACTGGCGCATAAGCACTTCAACCAGCAAACATTCGGCGTCATGCAGACGCGCCTCCTCCGATGTGAGTGCAAACAACTCGACAAACTGATCCGGCGTCGTGTCGTCGCCAACGCGACGCAGATCATCAGGCAACTGATCTATCAACCGTTCCAGGATGTCTCAGATCTCACAGTCAGCCATCTGGCACTCCTGGAGCAACTCCTTGGTGCTCTCGACAATAGTTCGCCTGAAATCTGTAGGTCGTTGGCTGGGACGACGTCGCAAGGCTTTCTCTCGTGGGGGCGGGCCGAGTAGTTGGGCGTCGTCCACGGTCCGGTGCGTCGGACGCTCGCGTCTTCAGCTGTCTTATCATCTGCCTCACCACGCGATGGAGATATCGAATCTCTAGGCGCCGACTGGCATCGAAACGATAACTGACGGTAATTTGCGAAATCGTCTCCGGCGTGATGCGATACTCATCGGCTCGCCGACGGCATGGTCCTTCGTCGCGAGAAGCATTCGGAAGTAAGCGAATTCCCTGCCTGCGAGTTGGCTTCGAGGAGATCGGAAATTTGAAGCTGAGCTTCACCGCCTACAGCAATCCTGGTAATTTCCTGCGCATCGCCGCAAAGCTGCTGCCTTGGCTCTGGGGGTCGACAGCCTTCGCCTTCGCACTTGGTCTCTTCGGAATATTCGCCGCGCCACCCGACTACCAGCAAGGCGAGACAGTGCGCATCATGTACATTCACGTCCCTGCGGCGTGGACAGCGATGCTTGCCTTTACGCTCATGGCCGTATCTGCGCTTGGATCCTTAGTTTGGCGTCATCCGCTTGCCGATGCAATGCAAAAGGCGGCTGCGCCGCTTGGCGCAGCTTTCACCTTCATCTGCCTCGTCACGGGCTCCCTCTGGGGCAAACCTATGTGGGGCACATACTGGGTCTGGGACGCACGGCTTACCTCCGTGTTGGTTCTGTTTCTCATCTATCTCGGTCTGCTCGCGCTCTGGCAGACCATTGAGGACCCGAGTAGGGCGGCACGGGCAGCTTCGATCATGACCCTGGTGGGGTTCATCAACATCCCGATCGTGAAGTTCTCGGTTGATTGGTGGAACACTCTCCACCAGCCAGCGTCGGTATTTCGGATGGAGGGCTCGGCGATTGTTGGCTCCATGTTATGGCCGCTAATTGTTATGGCGCTCGCATACACGCTTTTGTTGGTGACTCTCCAGGTAATGGCCGTCCGCAACGAGATCATGCGACGCCGAGTCCGGCGGCTTGCGATCACGCTGGCGGCTGCGGGCGAACCCGCAACGGCTCGCATGTTGCCTGCCAAAGTGGCGTTCTGAGCAGATCATGATGCAGCATGGCGGATTCATTGCGGCAGCTTTTCTGGTGACGAGCACCGTGCTAGCCGGGATGATCGCGGCGGTCCTCATCGACTATCGCGTTCAGCTCCGTACCCTGCGTCGCTTTCTACTTGATCATTCGGATCCGCGCGGCCGTATGAGCAACATCCCCGCCTCGATTCAAGTCCCAGCGAGCGCCACGGCCCCTCGACGCGCACTGGGCCGCCTGTGGGTGATTATCCCGCTTCTGGTCTTCTTCGGAATTGCGGCATTACTCCTGGTGCGGCTCGGCGCCGGAGACCCGTCGCTCGTGCCCTCGGCTCTGATCGGCAAGCCAGCGCCGCACTTTGCGCTGGAGCCACTCGATGGGCTTTCGACGTCCGGTCCACCTGGCTTGTCGAGCGCCGATCTGCGGAGAGGGCACGTGACCATAGTGAACGTGTTTGCGTCATGGTGTGTCGAGTGCCGGGAAGAACAAGCGGCGCTGATGGCGTTGGCGAACGACCGGGAGTTGCAGCGACAGGGGGTGAAGCTTACCGGCATCGTTTACAAGGACGATACCAGAAGTGCGCTAGCCTATCTCGCCGTCAACGGGAACCCTTTCGCGCAGGTTGGCACAGACCGGTCCGGTCGAACGGGGATCGATTTCGGCGTCTACGGCGTCCCCGAGACCTATGTGATCAAGGGCGATGGCACAATCGCCTATAAGCTGGTTGGTGGCATCTCGGACACGAGTCGATCTGCTTTAATGGCGGCAATTGCCGAGGCGGAGCGTCCATGACGACCACCTTGCAGGCTCCGCATCCCCGCGCGACCGATACAAAAAAGCGTGTTCTCGCTTCGGCAGCGTGGGATTCCGTCCACTTACATTATTCAGCAGTGATCGATCTGACCATGGAAGCGACACACCCAGAAGCGGTCCGAGTTTCAAGGGCGGCGGATGGCCGACGATGTGGCGCGTTACGCAGTGTAGAAAGCGGACGGAGGACTTGAAACATGGTGTGGGCCGTCTTCGCAATGATGACTTCCGCAGTCGTGCTAGCGCTGGTCCGGTCTCTCTCTGAGCGTTGCGAGGGCTTTGGCGCTCACGATTCCGATGTGACCTTCTATCGCGACCTTCTAGCCGAGGCGGATGATGACGTCCGCTGCGGACTGGTAGCACCAGAGGATGCCGTGGCGACGCGTGCCGAGATCGAGCGCCGGGTGCTCGCGTCACTCAACTCAGCGTCGGAGAGTCGGCCGGGTGCGCCGCAGAGTCGACGGCCGAGACGCGCCGCGGCGGCCTTGGCTATCGTCGTAGTACTGCCGCTCGTTGCGCTTGCGTCGTACCTCAAGGTCGGCGCTCCCAACCAGCCTGACATGCCAACCGTATCGAGGCGGACGGGTAAGGACTTCACCCTCGTTGCCGCGGCTCCTGACATCCATGCTGGCGAAGCCCAGGCTGACGTCGCCGAACTTCCTCCGGAGCAGCGGGGTGACGCGATCCGCGGGATGGTAGAAGGTCTCGCCGAGAAGCTCTCGAAGAACGGCCATGATATTCAGGGATGGCTGCAACTGATTAGGTCTTACATCGTATTGGGTGAACGTCAGAAGGCCGTGGCGGCGATCGCAAGCGCGCGTGCGCAGTTAGTAGGCGATGCGCAAGCGCCGGCACGCATCGATGAACTCGTCAGGCAGCTTGGTTTGAAGGAGTAGATCTTGACCAGAAAGGGGAGGCGCCTCGTTATCATCAGCGCAGCAGGCTTCACTTTGGCCATCGCGGTAGGGCTCATTCTGTTTGCATTGCGCGACAGTATCGTCTTCTTCTACGGGCCGACCGAGATGGCCGAAGAGGCGCCGCCGCGAGGAACCCGTCTGCGCATCGGTGGCCTGGTGAAAAGTGGCTCACTTGCTTATGGTGGATCGGCGACTGTCGTCTTCGCGGTGACCGACCTGAAGCACGACATCATGGTCAGCTACACCGGATTGCTGCCGGATCTCTTCCGTGAGGGGCAGGGCGTCGTGGCCGAGGGCACGGTGGAGGGGCCAGGCCTCTTTCATGCCGATACCGTGCTCGCCAAACACGACGAGCGATATATGCCGAAGGACGTAGCCGACAAGCTCAAGCAACAAGACTCTTGGCGCAACGAAAGATCCGCGCGAGCGCAATAGCGTCGCCTTCACGAAGCATCGCAGCCGATGGGATCGAAAGAATGATCGTCGAAACCGGACATTACGCGCTCGCTCTGGCTCTCGCCGTCGCGCTGGTTCAGTCAATTCTGCCGCTCTGGGGGACCCGCAGCGGTGATTCTGGACTCGCTTCCACTGCAGTCCCCGCGGCGATCACCCAATTCCTATTGCTGGGATATGCCTTCGCGGCACTAACTTACGCCCATGTGGTGTCCGACTTCAGTCTCGTAACAGTCGCCGAGAACTCGCTGACCACCAAACCACTTGTATATAAAATCGCCGGCGTCTGGGGTAATCACGAAGGATCCATGCTGCTTTGGGTTCTGATCCTCGCGGTCTTCGGAGCAACAGTGGCGTTTCTCGGGCGCGGTATGGCGAGGGAACTGCACGCCAATACG
The DNA here is from genome assembly GCF_040547725.1 of Bradyrhizobium sp. LA2.1. Lineage (NCBI taxonomy): Bacteria > Pseudomonadati > Pseudomonadota > Alphaproteobacteria > Hyphomicrobiales > Nitrobacteraceae > Bradyrhizobium > Bradyrhizobium sp. LA2.1. The sequence goes on along the minus strand of NZ_JBEPQI010000016.1, from coordinate 61,988 downwards.
CTAGCGGTCCAAGGCTGGATATCCGTTGCTTTCCTCTGCTTCATCCTGTTCACGTCCGATCCCTTCATGCGACGGTTTCCGGCGCCCTTCGAAGGTCAGGACCTCAATCCGCTGCTTCAAGACCCGGGCCTTGCGATACACCCGCCGCTCCTTTACCTCGGTTATGTCGGGTCCTCGATCGTGTTCTCGTTCGCGGTGGCGGCGCTGATCGGAGGCCGGCAAGACGCCGCTTGGGCGCGCTACGTTCGACCTTGGATACTGATTGCCTGGATCTTTCTGACGCTTGGTATCGCCATGGGCTCGTACTGGGCCTATTACACCCTAGGCTGGGGCGGGTTCTGGTTCTGGGATCCGGTCGAAAATGCGTCGCTGATGCCCTGGCTCGCGGGTACCGCGCTCCTGCATTCGGCTGCCGTCATGGAGAAGCGCGAAGCCCTCAAGATCTGGACACTGTTCCTTGCGATACTTACTTTTTCACTGTCGTTGCTCGGTACCTTCCTGGTGCGCTCAGGGGTGCTGACATCCGTCCATTCCTTCGCCAACGATCCGGCGCGCGGAGTTTTCATTCTGGTCATCCTGACCGCGTTCATCGGCGGCTCCCTCGCGCTTTATGCTTGGCGCGCACCCTCCCTGAGCCAGCGTACTCTCTTCGCACCCGTGTCACGTGAGAGCGCGCTCGCAGTCAACAACCTGTTGCTTACCGCCTGCTGCGCTACGGTGCTGACCGGCACGCTCTATCCGCTCGCGCTCGAGGCTTTGACCGGAGACAAGATCTCGGTAGGCGTACCGTTTTTCAATTTGACGCTCAGTCCGCTTGTAACGCTGATCGTTCTGCTGATGCCGCTCGGTCAGTCGCTCGCTTGGAAGCGAGGCGATTTGCTCGGCGCAGCGCAGCGGGTCACGGTCGCTGCCTTCGGGGGCCTCATGGCAGCCCTTGTGCTCGTGTCTGTCATCCGCGGCGGCCCCATCCTCGCCGCGGTCGGTCTCGGACTCTCCGTCTACCTCATCGTCGGTTCGTTCACCGATGTGGCGTCGCGTGTCTGGGCACGTGGGCAGCCCGCTCGGGTGATGCTGGCCCGAGGAATCGGGCTGCCGCGCTCAGCCTGGGGCGCGGCGATCGCTCACGCAGGCTTTGGCGTAACACTCATGGGCTTGGCGGCGACCGGTTGGGGCGTGGAGCGGATCGTGGCCGTCAAGCTGGGCCAGGGGATCGATCTAGGCCCTTATCAAGCCACTATCGAGAATCTTCGATCGCGACAGGGCCCGAACTATTCCGAAGTCCTGGCCCATACCGTCATCAGCAGGGGCGACGCAACCGTGGCCACCGTCGAGCCCGCCAAGCGTAGTTTTCCCGCACGACAGACCACTGTCACCGAGGCAGGCATCGTGACGTTGGGTTTTGGCCAAATCTACATTTCGCTCGGGGACCAACACCCCGATGGTTCGATCGATGCGCGCATATTCTGGAAGCCGCTCGTGACGGCCATCTGGATCGGAGCTGTCATCATGGCGTTCGGAGGGATCGTGTCGTTGTCCGATCGACGCCTTAGAATCGGCTTCGCGCGCCGCGTGGCGAGCGTCCACGCCGCCGCCAACCCCGCAGCACCGCAGCCCGCCGAATGACTTCGCTTCGTCGCGTTCTCCTGCTTTCGATCTTAATTGCGGGCTTCGCGCCCAGCTTGGCAAGGGCGGTACAGCCAGACGAGGTCCTGCCCGACCCGAAGCGTGAGGCGCGCGCGCGGACTATTTCCGCCGGGTTGCGCTGCCTCGTCTGCCAAAATCAGTCGATCGACGATTCGAATGCAGAGCTCGCGCGAGATCTCCGACTGCTGGTGCGCGAACGCCTTAATCTCGGCGAGAGCGACGAGCAGGTCCGCGCCTTTCTGGTGCAGCGTTACGGAAACTTTATCTTGCTGAAACCACCACTCGAGTTGGAAACAGCCCTCCTTTGGGGAATGCCGGCTTTGGTGCTCGTAGCGGGCGGGATTGCTTTCCTGTTCGGATTGCGCCGTCTCCAATCCACGCCGGAGGTGCCCTTAAGCCAAGCCGAGCGGGATCGGCTCGCGACTGTGTTGGACGCCGATACTCCGCTATAGGCATCTCCTGATGGTCAAGCCATCTTACCTTCGGAGCGGAGTCGTTCTACGGCCCCTCGAACCAAATCCTTTACTCTGCATGCGCTCGTCATTCTCCCGCGCCGCGAAGTGCTGCAGCCGCGGCAATTGGGGCGAGGGCGATGGATGCGAGCCCGAGCGCGCAGAGGACCAGAAAGGGCGTCAGAAAGGGCACTGTGCCATGCTCCGCCGCGGAGACACCGAAGATCAGCACCGGTACGCCTAGCGGCACGACGAGGATCGACAATAAAAGACCGCCGCGCCGCAGCGTGACGGTAAGGGCTGCACCGATCGCTCCCAGAAAGGTGAAAGCCGGCGTACCAACCAACAACGTCGCCGCCACCGCCCGGAGCGCCGGGCCGTCCAAATCCAACATCAGGCCAAACAAAGGCGAGAGCACAACGAGCGGCAGCCCCGTGACAAACCAGTGGGCAACGCACTTCACCAGAACAATGAGTTCTAGGGGCGCCGGGGACAGCAACATCTGGTCCAGCGAACCGTCCTCGTGATCCGCCTGAAACAGACGGTCAAGGCCCAATAAACTCGCGAGGAGCGCTGATATCCACAGAATGGCTGGACCGATGCGCGATAGCAAGCGCAGGTCGGGTCCGATCGCGAAAGGCACGACCGTCACGAGACTGAGAAAGAAGACCAGGCCGAGAACCCCGCCTCCACCGATGCGGCGCCCCAGCATGAGGTCGCGAAGAAAAACGACGAGGAGAATGCGGGTCATAGGCCCCGTCCGGCGTTGCCATCGCGTTGAGACCGCTCCGGGGAAATCGGAAGAGCGAGGTGACGTCTTCGCGCCCGACCGTGAAACAGAAGGCTACGGCGGTGCCGACCGCACCCCAACGGGACGACCCTCACCTCGCTCCGAGCCTGACTTGGATTGTCTCCGGCAGACCGAGCGGTTCGTGGGTCGCGGCGAGGATCAATCCTCCGCTTCCGAGATGGTCGGCGACAATCCCCTTCAGCAAGGAACGTGCGTGCCGGTCGAGTGCGGTTAGCGGCTCGTCGAGAAGCCATAGAGGGCGATCGGCAATCAGGAGCCGGGCCAATGCGACACGGCGACGCTGTCCCGCGGAGAGATAGGCGACAGGCAGATCGAGAACGCGGGCTAACTCCATACGGTCCAGCGCCTCTAACGGGGTTACCCGACCTCGCCCCAAAATTCCCAGGCCGATCTTGAGGTTTTCGCGGGCGGTCAACGCCGATTTCAGCCCGTCGAGATGGCCCACGTAGTGGAGGCGCTCTGCCAGGGGCGCCGTATCCGTTGCTTCGGACTCCACCCATGACATGCGGCCGGATCCCAGTGGCAAGAAGCCGGCGATCGCGCGCAATAGTGTGGATTTGCCCACGCCATTGGGACCTGTCACTTCGGCGATTTCGCCCGAGTCCAGTCGCAAAGACACCCCGCCGAACACCATGCGCTCGCCGCGCACGACGGACATATCCTCGATCAAGAGATGGCACCGCCGCGTGATATCTATATTCATTTCCGGTTGTCCGTTGCCTCGCTCGGATCGTTTTCGAACGCCCGCTTGGAGGGCTCGTCGAAATGAACGATTCTGGAACAGCGTGCTCGAACGAGAGGCGGCGCCGCAGGCGAGAAGCGCTCAGGATGAGGAAGTTCAGTTCTTCGCGGCAGCCCACCAGGAGGATGCGAGCCCGATTGTGAACGATGGCAGCAAGATGTGCCACGCGATCACCCGCGCAAACTGGCAGCCTGATAGAAGGACTGGACGGGGGCGCATCACCTCTTCTATCCGGAAGCGTGTCAAAAAGACGTGGGTATGCCGTCGAACGGCTTTCTTTGGATGGTTCATCGTCCCAACTTGGCCGCCTCCGCCGCAACCCGAGACTCGCGACGCCTTCCCAGCATGATCTGCGCCCTTCGGGTAGCCGACGCCCCTTCGGCAGGCGCTCGCGAAGAGGGCGCTCCCAAGCACGGCTCTCAGGCAAGAGAGAGGGTGTCCCAAGTCTCAGCGAGCGCAGCTGCGAGCTCCGCTATGTGGGTATTCCCGTGATATGGCGACGGCGTGATGCGCAGACGCTCCGTCCCGCGGGGAACGGTCGGATAGTTGATCGGCTGGATATAGATGGCGTGCCGCTCTAGAAGACGATCCGCTGCCGCCTTGCATAATTTCGCATCGCCGACGATCACAGGCACGATGTGGGTAGCGTTCGGGAGGACCGGAAGACCGGCGGCTTGGAGCGCTCGTTTCGTTGCAGCGGCTTGGCGTTGGTGTGCTTCGCGCTCTGCAGACGAGTGCTTCAGGTAACGAACGGACGCACGGGCCGCGGCAGCAATTGGTGGAGGGAGTGCCGTCGTGAAGATGAATCCGGGTGCAAAGCTGCGCACCGCGTCGCAGATCGATCTTGACGCCGCGATATAGCCGCCAACGCAGCCGAATCCCTTGGCAAGGGTCCCCTCGATTACGGTCACGCGATGCATTACGCCATCGCGCTCGCTAATCCCGCCCCCGTGAGCGCCGTAGAGACCGACGGCGTGAACCTCGTCGAGGTAGGTCATCGCGCGATACCTGTCCGCAAGGTCGCAGATGGCGCCGATCGGCGCCACATCGCCATCCATCGAGTAAACGGACTCGAACACGATAAGCTTGGGGCGGTCTCCCGCCTCGCGCAGCAAGGCCTCAAGGTGACCGAGATCGTTGTGGCGGAAAATCCTCCTTTCGCAATTTGACTGGCGGATGCCTTCGATAATCGAATTGTGGTTGGATGCATCAGATAAGACGACGCAGCCCGGGATCAGCTTGCCGATCGTCGAAATGCTGGCCTGGTTCGATACGTAGCCGGACGTGAAGACGAGGCTCGCTTCTTTGCCATGCAGATCAGCAAGCTCGTCCTCTAAATCAACCAAGGGCGAATTATTTCCGGCGATGTTGCGCGTTCCACCCGCTCCTGCGCCGCACCGGTGTGCCGTCACGGTCAGCGCGCTTACGACCTCCGGATGCTGCCCCATGCCGAGATAGTCATTCGAGCACCAAACCGTGATCTCGGTGACGGTTCCGTCAGACCGGCGCCATTTGGCGGCTGGGAAACGGCCGGAGATGCGTTCGATGTCGGTGAAGACGCGATAACGCTGCTCCTTGTGCAGGTGCTTAAGAGAATCGTGGAAATGACGTTCGTACGCTTCGGCCGCACAACTGTTGTCGTCCGTAGCAATCGTCCCGTTGGCCGATGTCGACTCTCTTTGCCCCGGCACTATGTCCGTACAAAAATGTCTACTACCGACGCTTCCGTGCGTCGGATGCCTTGCTTGCCACTTTGTCGATACGTCCAGATCGTCCATCTCAATCTTCCCTGACCGTCGCTCGACTATAGCTCCTCACGCAGAGCACTTCGCGCCTCTCTCAGTTATAATTTGCAAAACCCTCGGTTATGGTCGGGCGCCGCCGCCTGAGGCAGCTCACATATGGCCTACGTCTGGGTCCGCTTCCGGAAACCTACGCCCGTTTCGGTGAAACTATTAGTAATCAGATCCTAAGGAACGGGGGCGAACTGTCACTTGAGATTGGCGGGAGCGAGCGGGTCGCTTGAAAACTCGTTGCGAGCGAATCGCTTTTGTGTCACGGCCTCGGCTTCAAAGGCTTGAATGGTGCACACGGCGTGGCCAGTCACAAACGTCATCGCGAGATTGCACCGGCCGGATCAGCAAGATTGGCGATGGTTCGTCGCCGAGGCGACGCGGCGTCACGACTTCCTATTCCAGATTATAGTCGACTATCCTGGCGGTGACGCCGAGCGCGTCGTTCGCGTGCAGATAAGCGCACTCCCCGCGCTTGCCGAAATCGTGCTCGCCCTCGATCTGGATGTGGTCGAGCGGTGGGTCAACTCGAAACGCTCGATCTTGGCGCGCTGCATGTCGGCCGCGCCGTTGGTGACCAGCGCGAGCTTGACACCGAGCGCCTTCAGCCGGTCGACCTTCTCATGCGCGCCGGGGAAGCCAACATCTCCTCCTCGCGGTAGGTGGTGAAGCGGCGGCGAGATCGTCGGGCAGGGCGCGGTGCCCGCTTGCGGCGAGCGCTGTGAAGCCGCCTTTCACCGTCAGCCGCCGCGCCTCGCCGAGCTTGAGTCGCCAGGCGGCCGCCGCATTGGCCTAGTAGTTTCGCGCAAACGCCAGCTTCGGTGGCAGCGGTGCAAGCTCGGATGCGAACTCGGTTGCGATTGTGCTCCGGGTGATCTCGGGACGGCCATAGCGCGACAGGATGGTGTTATCCACGTCGATTAGCATGGCGCGGGGGAGGTGCTTTGCGGTCATGGCCATTTCACTTCCGGCGGCAACGACGACAGGATCGAATCCACATTGCCGCCGGTCTTCAGCCCGAAGATGGTGCCGCGGTCGTAGAACAGGTTGAACTCGACATAGCGCCCGCGCCGGATCAATTGCTCCTCGCGATCCTGTGCGGTCCAGGCATCAGCGAAATTGCGCCGTACCAGTGTCAGATAGACCTTCAGGAGGGCGCGGCCGACGTCCTTGGTGAAAGCGAGGTCGGCGTCCCAGTCCCCGCTGTCATGCCAGTCATAGAAGATGCCGCCGATGCCACGGGCCTCTTTGCGGTGCGGTAGATAGAAATACTCGTCGCACCATTTCTTGTACTTGTCGTAGTCGGCGACGCCGTTCGGACCGTTGCAGACCTCCCGCATCGCGGCGTGGAAGGCGATCGTGTCCGCGTCCTCCTGCGTGCGCCGCCGGTCGAGCACGGGCGTAAGGTCGGCGCCGCCGCCGAACCAGGTTTTCGTCGTGACGACGAAGCGCGTGTTCATATGCACCGCGGGTACGTTCGGATTGCGCATATGCGCGATCAGCGAGATGCCCGACGCCCAGAATCGCGGATCGTCCACCGCGCCCGGGATCTGCGCGCGAAACTCGGGGGCGAACTCGCCATAAACGGTCGAGCAGTGCACGCCGACCTTCTCGAACAGGCGGCCGCACATCATCGACATCACGCCGCCGCCGCCCGCCGCGCCTGAGTGGTCAGTGCGCTGCCAGGGCGTGCCGACGAAGCGGCCGGCCGCACCCGAATAGAGCTCTCGCGGCGCGTCATCCTCGAGCCGCTCGAAGCTTGCGCAGATGTCGTCGCGCAGCGATTCAAACCAGCTCCGCGCGCGTGCCTTGCGCTCCTCGATCAGCGTCACATCCATGGTCGACATTCCAGTAGTCTCGCCATTAGCCGTGCGGACCGCAATAGGTGCAGCTCGCGTTGCAACTGTCGTGATGGATGCTGGCGCGGGTCAGCCGGCCGAGATGCGCAGGGCGTTCCCAGACGAAACGCGAGAGGTCTTTTAGCGTCGGGGTGCCCAGCGCCTCGATCTTGTTGAGGTCGAGCGTCAGCCGCACGTCTTCGATCGCATGCTGGAGGAGGCCGAAATCGGCCACCATGCCGGTCAAGGGATCCGGCATGCCGCGGAAACTCGCCTCGGATTGGAAGAAATGGCAGTGGATCTCTCCTTGCCGCGCCAAAGGCCGTTCCCGACAGCGTATGGGCCGCCTTGAAGCAGAATGATTTCGTCAATTCCCACATTTTGTGAATGTCAGCCCTATCTAATGCCGCGCGTCTTGTTGTTCGTAACATTGGTGTTGCCTCTTCGTGAGGACGCGGCCGGAAAACTGGTTTGGTCGTTTTCGAAGGATCGGTTGCCAATCTGCAACTAAGAAAGTCAATGGCCCCATCCGCAGATCACAAGGATACTAGCGCATCAGTGAATACTGGAAATGGCATTCACGCCGGCAATCCCTAAGTCACTGCGGCATGCGCTGCGAGGGGCCAGAGGCTTCCCATGATCAAACATCGATAGTTAGAGAGAACGTCATTCCCGGCGGGCATTAATTTCATGATCCTTCGTTGCTTTTGCATCAAGGCACCCACGTCTAATCTAACCTGTGCGCAGTTAGCGAGACCACCTGCTGCACGAATGCCGTCGTTGCCTTGTTCGGCGACACACAGCTGGTCAGAGGAGAGAGATCATGAGACGTACAGTACTCGCACTTTCCGCCGTCCTCGGCGCTAGCGCTTTGGCAACTGCAGTCTTCGCGCAGCAACCGCAGCTTCCACCACCCGACGATTGGCATGCTACCGGTCGCTATCTTCCTGAATACACAAAAGATGGAGACCTCATTCTGCCGAAGAACTTTCACGAATGGGTCTATGTTGGTTCGCCGCTAACGCCCAATTTTCTAAACCCTCCCCAAGCAAACTTCCCTGAATTTCATAACGTATATATCGAACCTGGCTCCTACGAAATCTACAAGAAAACGGGAGAATTTCCCGAAGGAACGATCTTCGTGAAGGAGCTGCAGCTCATGTTGCCCGCGACTGAAAAGGACGGTTCGAGAGCCGAGCCATCGGGGCACGGATTCTTCCCCGGTCCCTTCAACGGGGCGGATGTGACTGTCAAAGACTCCAAGAGATATCAGGCCACCAATGGCTGGGGCTACTACAACTTCAACCACCATGAGCCCAAGGCGGCGACTGCCAAAGTCCGCCCGATCGAGGAATGCGCCTACTGCCACATCGCGAGCGCGAAACGAGATGACGTATGGACGCAGTTCTACGTGTTGCTCGACCAGGTACCGGTACCGCCAGGTCCGTCTAAGAAAAAATGAGGAAACCTGCGATGAAATTCTTCGGAAGTGCGGCCGTAGCGTCTGCATCGTTCATCGTCGTGATCGTCGGGTGTCTTGTCTCGCAGTCCGCAAATAGCCAGCCCGCTGCTGCGCAAGAACAACTCGTTGATGCGACGGGCAACATGCATATCCCGAAGAACTATCGAGCCACTTACGAATTCCTCGGGAGCTGGTCTGTTGCAGGTGACAAGGGAGCCAAAGAGATGCACGTCGTCTACGCGTCGCCAGGATCTGTCGCTGCCTATCGCACCACCGGCAAGTTCTCCGATGGTTCGATACTCGTGAAGGAAGTCTACGACGCGGCCACTTCGGATATGACGACTGGAACGGTCAGCCATCAAGACCTTCTCAAAGGCTGGTTCATGATGGTGAAGGACAGTAAGAACAGCCACCCCGATAATAAGCTATGGGGTAACGGTTGGGCTTGGTCGTGGTTCGACGCGAATAACCCGGTGAAAACGACCTCAACGGACTTTCGATCAAATTGTCTAGGCTGCCACATCCCTGCCAAGGAGACAGACTGGATCTATGTGCAAGGCTATCCCGTACTGAAGAAGTAACGGGCAGTGCGTTGCGGCTAGGGACGCGCCCGACGACCAGGCGTGTCCCTAGTGATCGGTAGCCAACTTCGTTTGAATGTTACCGGTCGCGGGTAAGGCTGGATGCGGAAGAAAGGGTAGAGTCATGAAGTCTGGCAGAAAGCTCGACAGACGTGTTTGTGGTTCGATGATGATCCTTGTGGCGTCGTTTTTGGCACCACAAGGAAGCCTGGCGGCCGATCCAGCTGCCGGAAAAAAAATCACAAAACTATTTCTTGAGTCGGGCCAAGTGGACCTCGAACGAGAAGTGGTGACGCTGCCGCTCCGTCGTGGGCGTCTTTCTTCGGGAGAAGCCGTTTGGTTCGTGCTTACCGACGTAAGTAATTTTGATACGTCGAAAAAGATGGGGCTCACATGGGCGCCTAGTCTCACGAACGCCAAAGACCTGACGAGCACACGGGTTGCGGAAATGGACGACTCGGGTAATTTCACGTTCAAATCGGGCCGGGTTGATTTCTCGCCGTCCCAAAGCTTGGTAGGCGGAGAAGCGCCCAAATTGTTTCCTCCTAAAACGGCCCGAGCCGGGTCTGTTGGGGATGCGCACTACAGCCCATTGGTTCGTGTGACGAACAAGGAGGACATTGTCTTCAATGCTCCGGTCATCGCGTTCAATGTCGGGCCCGAGAAAATCTCATTCTGCAACGGCAGTCCTGATTACTCTGTCGTGACCGACTCCGTGGCAAGCATCTGTCCTGATAAGGGTACCGTTGACTTGAAACTTCGGTTTGGCTTCGCGGACGGTAAACACCTGCGTTATCTTAGTTTTGACGCCAACTCCGAGGAGTCAGCGACGCTGGAGTCGTCCACTTTTGCGCCAGCGGAAAGCGACATTCTTCAGAGCGGCGCGACTGAGGTGATCTATACGATTGTGAACGGCAAGATGGGTGTGAAAGATCCGGACCGCCAGGGGATCGAGAGCGCCCTCAACGGAGAGGGCCCCTCACTCGACATCCTCGCGCACTTCACGGAGATCAGCGCCGGATACTCTCCGATGTGGGATGTGCGATTGGCCGAGTGGACCAAGGAGGCTATCTCTAAGGATCAACGGAAACTGATTACTGACGGTGACGATCTCGAAGCCAAAAGCGCGTCAGGCTTACTGGTGAGCCCTGCGGGGGGGCCAGTGAAGACGACGGGGAACCTGGTGAATTGTCCGGTCGTAGGATTCACCAATGAATGATCTCCTGGCCACACAATTGCGCTTCCCTTGTCCATTGGGGCGCAATCGGTGTCTCGGCCACTGACGCTCCGCTCCCAAGTTGATGCGAATTTGATGAGCACCCGCTCGGGCCCGACGCCTCTCAGTCCGTAAGCGTCGATGATCTGGTCGGCCCTGGCGATCGATGCTGCGACATTGAAGGACAGGTTGGGGTACTACAAGGCCGAGCGACTGGGCCGCAGGGGCGCATCGTGTCTGTAGTGTTGAAGAGCGCTTCGAAGCTATCTGCAGAGCCCTCGATGATTGAGAACTTTGAGGTTCGCGCGTCGTCCTGCGAGCGCTGTTGGTCTCTGTGCGACGACCTCGCATATTGGCGGCCCACGTGCCAATGCTAGAACTTTGAAGTTCGCGCGTCGGTGTCAAGTGCAGACCGTGCTTCGTTCGTCGGTCCAGTATGTCTGCCGTGGTTCTCGCCCACGCGGCTTCGCGGAGATAGGACGCTTCACCGTTGATAGAGATCGCCACCGAAATGCTGCTGGAGATCGGTGCGGCCGCTTACAGGCACGCGTCCTATAGAGCCGGGCGTAGTGAACCCGCAGCGAGTTCGGAAGCTCAGCATGGTCGCGCTGCAAACGCGCTACGTAATCGGCGAACGTGCCGCAGATCTCCGCCGGGTAGCGGTGTGCCCAGGTTGCGGCTGACATAATCCTTCACGGAATGACAATGCGTCGCCGCGTCTTGGTACAGCGCACGCGCGCTTCTCTCGGCGGCGAGGTCGCAATCGATAACTTCCTGACGTTATGACCGATCTGCAAGGGGTCGAGCATCTGCATTTGGGAAGGCCTTCGAGGAAGATTACTCGGTCGGTGATGCGGTCAGCGTACTGCATCTCCTCGATCGGCTCTTTGCGCCAGACCTTGGCCATGTCCGAGAGGCCCCAATTGGCGAGCAGCCGGTAGTGCAGCCAGTACTGGTTGATGGCAGTGAGCTCGTGACGCAGTCCCTTGTTAAGGTGCTTGATGACTTTGGGGCGCCTTGCGGATGAACTCCAACGCTTGAGGGACGCTGCTGAGGAAGAAACAAGCAATCCGGCATCCCGGGCACGAAACCGAGAGGCACCAATCCAGCAAATCCAGGAAAACTAGGGCGCCGCGGGCGCGACGTTGAGCTCATCCAGCGCGTCATCCAAGATCCCGCGATGCGGGCAGCCAGCCTGACAGTCTAATGCACATTCCCTGCACGCCTCGTCGATAATCGTCTTGATGGTGCGCGCGCAGCGGCCGCATTCGGCGCTGCAGCCCAGGCAATCATAGATCTGTTTGGCGTTGCGCAGCGTGTCATCGGCCATGTTCACGGCATGGCGAACATCGTGGTCGCTGAGGACATTGCAGGAACAGACGATCATGAAACGCGAAAAAGAGCTTCAGTGATGCGGTGTCATCGATATGGGACAGCGCCGGGCACGTTGGAGGTTCCGAACAAGGCGGAGATGATTGAGTGGGGCACTACATGGGAAGTCAGCGTTGACTTTGATTCATGGAGATCAACAGAAATATGTATGATCACTCGCGACGACCGCTAGCCGCAGAGCCGACGGAGGACAGGGAACGCCGTTCCGTGCCGGCCAAAGATTGACGCTCTCGGTTAGCGTAGATGACACATCTGGAATCTGTCGGCCTCGAGTAGCAGCCACCACTGCGTTCCGGGTATTATCGAAGACCTCCTCGATCCCCTTCGAAGAATCGATCTGCGTAAGAAGAGCGGTCATCAGCTGACTATGCTTTTCATCCGGGTCTTCGACAACTTGGCCAGGCGCTGCTGAGCTGATGATCAGCGCGTTCTGACTCGTTTGAATGGCTGCAAGTCCGTGTGAATAAGTCCTGAAGCGTCGCTCGTAAGGATTGCGGCGCGAGGCCTCAATGACTGCGGCCCTGACGCGTACGCCGGAGGTCTTGAGTTGTGAAAGGAGACGGTCAATGCTTACGCCTTGGCGACGGACATCTTTTTCACTCCAGATCTTCGCATCGACTGGGATTAAATAATTTTGTCCGTCAGATTGGATGCCGAAACCTCCAAAATAGACTAATGCAATTGAGTGCAAATGTGCTCGTGCCCTTAGTTGATCGATTGCGCGGGTCATGTCGAGGCGCGTCGCATTGTCAATGGCGTCGACGAGAAAGCCGCCCTTGCGAAGAGCATTTGTCAAACTTTCCGCATCGCGTGCCACTTGGGCAAGAGGGGAGCCGGCATCGGGATAGGTTGAATTGCCAATTACCAGAGCTAGCCGATTAGTATCGAGTGGTGCGGATTCACCCGGCCAGATGGGCGCGCTTATGGGTCGAGGCTTCTCCAACCGCATTGTCTTGTCGAGACCGGGCGAGAACAAGCCGAGCAGGACTGCAACGCCGAGTAGCATTTTGGAAACGGTCATTTCATTATAGCCTCCAGTGCACCGAGGAAATGCTCCTCTCCGTAGGATGGCTTGGCGCCGCCAGCATCCGCGCCACGGTCGCACCGACGTGCCGCCGTTGCGTCCTTCAATTGCGTCGCGCCGTCCAGTAGCCTGAGCATCGCGCCGGTCCCGAGTGGCCGCTCCAGGTCCCCTGACCGGATGTCGCGAACAATTTGCCCGCGCCAGTGGCATATTTGTCTTGGACTGTCACGGAAGCGCGAACCGCGCCGGATTTTGCGACGTGACCTCGAAATCTCACGAGATTGGGATGCGTGACAATTCCGTTGGTCACATCGACAGTAAAGCTATAACTGGAATCGCAGGTTCCTCTTTGCGTCACGAAGACGAGGTCCCAAGAGCCGTCGTAGGCCGAGCGTCCGTATGCTGCTGGCCCAAAGACAATGAAGCAGCTCGACGCTGCAATAAGAAGGGAACGCTTTGTCACGACAGTTCTCCTAACTAGTTGAAGCGCACATCCAGCGGGCGATGCCTGCTGCCGAATCCGTCGAAAATGACATGCGTATGACCGAGGAACGCGAAAATCTCTCAAGTACATGTTGGCTAGCGGCGGCTTGAGGGAGCCGCACGCCGCCATGCTTTTGGCGTCACCACCAGCCGTAAGAGAAGCCGGGATGGTAATAGGTGGGATAGCTCGAATATGAATTATGGATCGGATAGCCCAAGTACGAATTATGGGTGGGATAGCCCCGGTACGTATTATAGGTGGGATAGTCCCAGTACGAAGGGTACGGATAATGCCGTCGCACCCGATAGCGCACGTCCGTCGTCACGGCTGGTATTGCTGCCATGATCGACGTGCCATTGATCGGCTTGGCAGACGATGTGGCCGTAGCGGCCCCTGCGCTAGGAACAGCAATTGCGAGCGCAATCGCCAGGCTGCGGACTTTAACCTTCATGGTAGCTCCGTTCGTGTTAAACCACCCGACGATGATGCCCTTGCAGCGCCGGCCAGGGAAATCACCTCTCGCCATAGAGTCGATAGACGATCATTATTGCCGCCGCGCCGCGTGATGCTGCAGTGAGAAATGCCAGCGGCGGCATCCGCAGAGACTGGTTGGAATCTGGAAATTGTGATGCGCGTCGCCGCCGCTCGGCTGCCTGCGCTGGAGATCGCCGCCAGGTCGGCGGCGTGTCCGAGGTCTCCGGCAATCTCATGCCCGGCATCAAAGCGGCTTGTTCGATTTCGGCGACGTTTCTTCGTCTCGCGGTTGAGCTGCGATATCGGGAAACAAGCCGGGGTTAGCTTTGCCGTGGGTCGGTGACGCGTAACTGCCGAAAGCAAAAGTGGAAGAGCGCTTTGCCATTGGAGCATCATAGTAAAGAGTCGACGGTCCATCGAGTTGAGCCGGCGAATCCCAGAAATAGGGCGCAGCACATCGCGGCGAACACGGAGTAATCGAATGGCGACTTGATCCCAAACGAAATCGCCATGGCTGAACCAAACAGGAGGAGCAGGCCTGCGCTGCCGAAAGCCGCCCATCGCACCGCGAGTCCGAGTACCAGCGTAACGCCAAATAGAAATTCCAGAACCGTTGCGGTCGCGCCGAGAAAGGGGATCATCCATGCCGGTGCGAACGAATTTACCTTGGCCGCGTAGCCCAAAAACCGTTCGAATGTTCCCCAGGAAACTCCGCGCTCGCCCGGATTGCCGTAGAGCCCGAGCCGGTCGCTGACCGACAATAGGAACGAGATCCCGAGCGCCGCGCGGCTTCCCAGCGAAAGAAGATCGAGGGCAAGAGGTGCTCGTTGCTCGGCGGATCGCAGCATGAGGATGGATTGGCCAGTGCGCACGACGCTGTGAAGCGGTCCGGACGACATCTTTCTAAGCGTGCGCCATGCCATCGGTGTTACTCGACGAAATCTGCGACAGTGGTACCAATTGATCGCAGCACGGGACGAAAGTTTCCAATAGCCGGCGCGTATAGTTTCCATAGCGGCGCGGAATAGCGCGCTGACCGTTCTCACTGTTATTCGTAGAGCAACGCAAGTTGCGCCGGCCGCGACGGCATCCCCCGCGCTGCGAGCGAACAATAACGATCGTCTGGCGATTCCATGGCGCGAGGGGATATCCGGAAGAGCGTCGCTCGCATCTTGCGTCGGAGTACATGCCGGCGCGAACGGTTGATGAAGGGGAAGTGAGTTAGCGTCGATCATGTTTTGATTGTACGGTTCCGCCGAAACGCGGATTGTTGAATGGCAAGTAAGTCAACGAACGGATTGATGAGGTCGGACAGCTTGAAGAAGATCGAAACCAACAAGCGCGAGGGGATCGCCGCCGCCAAGCATGCTCATCCCCTCGCGAGCATCGAGGCACGCGCCAAGGCGCCCGCTCCACCGCGCGGCTTCGTCCGCGCGATCAAGGCAAGGCATGCCGGCGGCCACTATGCGTTGATTGCTGAGATCAAGCAGGCCTCACCATCGAAGGGCCGCATCCCGCGCCGATTTCGATCCGCCTGCCCTACCAAAGGCCTATGAGGCCGGGGGCGCGGCCTGCCTCTCGGTGCTGACCGATACGCCCTCGTTCAGGGGCATCTCGATTTCATGTTCGCGGCGCGCGCGGTGACCAATCTGCCGGTGCTGCGCAAGGATTTCATGTTCGACACCTATCAGGTGGTCGAAGCCGGCGCTGACGGCGCCCTGATCTCTACCGACTACAAGACGGACGAGGCGGGACTTCGCTGTGGCTTCGCGGATTATCTCGAACACAACTACGGGGCGGGCGGCATTTGACTTGGGGTTGTATCCCAATCTCATTATTTGCCGAAACAACGGCCTGCCCAAGATGACCGTCTAGTCCTACATCTTGGCCCTTGAAGACGGGCGGTGGTTCGCGGCCGGGTCCCATAGCGAGGATCCGATCCGCATCCTCCTTGAGCTGAGTTGGACGCGTCTGCGCAACCAGTTTCAGCAATACATCCCTATGGGCGACACGTTGCAGCTGGAACGCCTGGCCTATTTCTTTCTGGCGCGGATTGTTCACGTCTGACATGGGGCAGTCGACGAGAGTCCTCCATCGATGTTCTCGCGGACTTGACCCAGAACGCCTACGAAGCTTTGGCGTGGAAAGGCCCAAGGTTCTTGGGATCGTTTCTCCAGAGGTGGGCGCATCGAAGAGTCTCGGCGATGCGGCGGATAACGTCCTCTTCTACCGGCGTGTACCGACGATGCGGCGGGAAGTAACCGGGATGTGTGAGGACCGGTGCAGCCGTATGCCTCAGTGCTATGGAAACTATACATGCCAGCTATTGGAAAAGCGCGTCCCGTGGAGCGACAACCGATAGTGTCAACGGACGCCACGGCGGTTTCGCTAACGCAATGAGCATCGCGATGAGAATCGGCATTGTCTTGGGCGTTGCCTCGGCCAACCCACAGCGATCGCCAGAAGGAATTATTTATGTCTAAGACGATTCTAATCACTGGTGCCAGCACCGGCTTTGGCCGCGACACGGCAGAAACCTTGGCTCGCGCAGGCCATACCGTGTTCGCGTCAATGCGCGATCCGCAAGGGAAGAACCGGCCTCATGCGGAAGCTCTCCGCAAACAGAGCATCGGCGTCGTCGAGCTCGATGTCAGCAATGATACCTCGGTCGACCAGGGCGTGCAGGAGGTGCTCAAGCGCACGAAGTGTATCGATGTGCTAGTTAACAATGCCGGCATTGGATCGGCCGGGGTCACCGAGGCCTTCACGCCGGACCAGGCGAAGATCGTATTCGATACCAACGTCGTGGGCGTTCTGCGCACCGCCCGCGCGGTGCTACCAACGATGCGTGACCAGCACGCGGGATTGATCGTCAACGTTGGCTCGGTCCTGGGCCGCGTGACGTTCCCCTTCTTCGGCATCTACGGCGCGAGCAAGTTCGCGGTTGAGGCACTTACCGACAGCTTCCGCTATGAGGTCTCGCAATTCGGCATCGATGTCGTCCTGGTGCAGCCAAGCGCCTATCCCACACCGTTTTACGAGAACGTTCAGCAGCCCGCCGATGCTGATCGGATCGCGGCCTACGGGACAGTCGGAGACATTCCAAGCGCTATTTTCAAGTTCTTCATAACAAAGTTTCAAGCCCCCGATGCTCCAAATCGCCACGACGTCGCCGAGGCAATTGCCAAACTCGTGGCGCTGCCTAGGGGCGGCCGACCTCCGCGCACCGTCGTTGGCGCGGCGTTCGGTTCTGATACCGTGAACGCGCAGACGGCGCCCGTGCAGGCAAATGTCGTCGAGATGCTCGGCTTAGGTCATCTAACCAAAGTCACCTGAGCAAGGCATGCCGGATCGCCACGACGAAACTGTCGCTCGCTTTGAGGGCTATCGGCGACCGCGGAAGGTCGTGAGAGATCCCGCGGCCCGAGATTTCGGCGGGCGCCTCGAGGAAAAGTCGCTCGCACCATTAAGTCAGGCGTGCCTTGGCCGCATCAATTTCGATGAGTGGCCACGATGCTCGCGAGAAGTCCTGTGTTCAGGCGGTTGGGGGCTACGTCTAGGCCGCTCGATAGGGCCACCGGCAATCGACAGGCCTATGCGATGACCCGTTAAGTGTCGCCCACAGCCTACCACCAGGACAGCTTCAAAGTTGATGAGGGAGTAAGCCTGTAAATGCCCGAACCACCATCGCCGCTACGTCCATCGCCTTTGCTTTGTCGATAGCCGGCGCCATCTTTGCCCGAGATAGCAAAGCGGAAACCGTCATGAAGAACTTCGAAGCGCCCATCCCTAATATCCCCGGCAAGTCGCTGATTGCCCTGGAAGTCAATTACGGGCCGGGTGAGGCCTCGCCCTCACATACCCACGCGAAGTCGGCTTTCATCTACGCCTATGTGGTTTCAGGTGCGGTCGAGTCGATGGTGAATGACGGTGACCCGCGTATCTATCGGACGGGCGAGAGCTGGTCCGAAGCGCCGGGTGCGACGCATTGGATCAGCCGCAACGCGAGCAAGACAGAGTCGGCAAAGCTGCTTGCGGTGTTCGTGGTTGACACCGATGACAAGGCGCTGACGACGCCCGTCAAATAAGCACAAGGTGAGAGGCGAATTAGCAGACGTCGCAACGCTTCGAAGACGCAACGGGTCAGCCGCGATCCTTACCTCTGCCCGGACAGCTTTTGCCGCATCCGGGCGCGCTATCGGCGTGAGCAACATGGGAGAGTTACATGAATCGTCCGGTATCGTCGAATCTCATCTCTATCGCGCTCGTGCTGTGTCTCTTCGGGGCTTTCCGAGTAGACGCACGAGCGTCGGACCCCGTAGGTCATGTCTACATGCAGACTAATGAGACCAAGAACCGTATCATGCACTTCGGCCGCGACGCGGACGGGCAACTCGAACTACGCGAGAGTATCCCCACCGGGGGCGCTGGCTCGGGCATCTTCAAGCCGATCAGCGGTCAGGAGAGCGCGCCCAACGCATTCGAGGGCGCTGGCAGTGTGATCCTGGCCGAATCCAACACCCTGCTGTTCGCGACGAACGGCGGTGACAACAGCGTGACGAGCTTTCGAGTGAGCCCGGACGGCGAGCTGTCGATGATAGATCGGCAATCGACTGGCGAGCCCGTAATCGGGCGCACCGGAACGGCGAAATCGCTCGCGTATCGCTCCCAAAGCCGAACACTATATGTACTTCATGCCTTCGGCCCCAACCACCTACGCTCCTACACGGTCGCTAAGGACGGCAAGCTGAAGCCGCGCCCGGAGCGTCATTCGGTGAACACCGCGAAAAAGACCGATCGGGTGTCATCACAAGTGGTTCTGTCGCCCGACGGCGGCTTTTTGCTGGTCGACATCCTCTTCGACGCTCATCCGACCGCCAATCCGGACGGGTCGCGAAATCTGGCCGTAGCGAACGCCGCCGACCGAGACGGACTCGTGATATTCCCGGTGCGCGACGACGGCACGCTCGACGAGGCTTCGTTTGCCGATGCCGGCGGCGCGGGGCCATTCTACATGGCCTTCCTCAACCGGAGTCGTGATACCTTCCTCAACGGTGTCGCGGCAGGGGACGGCGTGCTAGTAAGCCGCATCGATGGCAAGGGTCGCGTGACCAATGGTCCGTTGATTTCGATCGATACTTCGCCTGGGAGGCCGTCCGAGCTCTGCTGGCTGCAAGTGACCTCTGACAACTCGCTCGTACTTGCGACCAATTTCGGCTACGGAACGGTCTCGACCTATCGGCTGGTAGAAGGCCAATTGAGCGTTCTGAAGGACCCGGCCAACAACGCGATACCTGGCGACGGTACCTTCCGCGCCGTGAACGGGCTCGTCAGCAGCGGACCCAGCGACAGCTGGCTGACCCCCGACGACCAGTACTTTTGTCAGATCTTTGGAAATGCCTCGGTGCTTGTCAGCTACCACCTCGACAAGACGAGCGGCCGACTGACGGAGATTGGTCGAACCCCGATTCCCTACAATAGCCCTCAGGGTCTCGCGGGATTCTAGACGTCTACCAGCGGAGCGCGATCGACCAAGCAAGATTCAGCGTTTCCTACTGTGATCGCGTTCGGCGGACAGGTTACGTCTCCATCGTCGCCGCGCGAAGTAAATCAGCCGATCGCGGAGATACCGTGGTGCAACTCGACGCATACGATCGTAGGTTGGCCTCGCCCACTCTAGTGATCATCCCAGGCGGACGTCAAGCGTTGAGCCCAACCGCGCTGGACCTGCAATGTACCTCCCCGCCTCAGCGCCGGCCGCCAATCAGCGACGCTCGTTACCTGCGATTCCAGCTGATCTCTTTTCGGCTGCTATCGTTTACATTCCCACCTTTCATGCCTGAGGTGCCGGAAACGCCTACCAGGATCTTCGAGCAAGACGACGTCGGCAAGCTCCTGCCGTATGGCGGCGAAGGTGGGGCCTTCGTGGCCCAGATCCGCGAGGCGGTGCTTAACGGAAGGCTCCACGCCGCGATGCATTCGCTGAAAGACGTGCCGGACAATGAGGACGCGCCCGGACTTGTGATCGGCGCGACGCTCTCGCGCGGTCCGCCGGGCTCGACGTCCTGGCGCTGCGGCCGGGCACCCGGGTTGATGAGCTCAGACGCTTGCGTGGCGAGGGATTCTAGATTGGCACCAACTCAGTCCGTTCAGCGATGGACGACGCGACGACCACGCGCGCGCCGACGCCGAGCGCGAGGTACTGTGGATGCTCAACGGCCATTGCAACTCGCCGATCGCGGGATTTTCGGAAGTCATGGGCATGGAGATGCTGCTCGCCGCATCCGTGCTCGATCATGCGGGCGGTTGCACCATCGAAGCCGCGCGTGTTGGCCACGCAAGCTGCCCTCGCGAATTCGGCCGCGCGGTAGGAATGGAGCTGCTTGCTAAAGGCGCTGCCGAGATCATCGAGCGCGGTCGGCCGGCGTGATAGAGCATCATCGCAGGGAACGAGGCGACGAAGCAATCCAGAGTCGCTGGTGTGGCTCGAGAGTTACCGGCTGGTGGCCCATTGGGGCCTCTCGGACATGGCTAATGTCTGGCGCAAAGAGGCGATCGAGCAGCACGCCGAGCGCATCAACCCGCAGAGTTGGGCGAGCTCCCAATGAGGCGAACTGCGAAGTGTTGGACGGACACCTCCGAGCGATTCAGATATAATCCAGTCCACCTCACATCGGGACTAAACAACTAGCTGCGGTGACTCGGCTTGTCCCCGTGCGCCGACGCCTAATCGTCGGGCCCATCGCGGTTTTCGAACAGGATTCGTTCGGCCGCGCCCGCAATATCATCATATTGGCCGCTTCGCAGCGACCACATAAACGCGCCGAGTGCAACGGCGCCGAGCGCGAGCGCAACGGGAATCAGGAAGAAGTAATCCGTCATCGAGCTTTCTCCGTCGCGGGCGTCTGCGCGGAGATATCGAAAGCCGGCGGGCCCGAGCGCGGCTCCTCCCGCGAGCGCCAGCCGTGCAGCCGCAGGGCATTGGCGATCACCAGCAGTGACGAGGCTGACATCGTCACCGCCGCCACCAATGGTGTCACATGGCCGAGGATCGCGACGGGTACTGCAATGGCATTGTAGCCGACGGCGAGGATGAGATTTTGGCGCACGAGTCTCTGTGTATGGCGCGCAATGGCAATGGCTTGCGGTACCGCCAGCAGGCTCTCGCGCAGAAAGACGAGATCGGCGGCATTTCGTCCGACATCGGCGGCGGTGGCCGGAGCCATGGAGGCATGGGCAGCGACGAGGGCCGGCGTATCGTTGAGGCCGTCACCGACCATCAGCACGCGCTGTCCCGCTTCCGACAGGTCGACGATGTGTTTCGTTTTGTCAGCAGGGGAGACGCCCGCACGATAGGGAAGTCCGAGATCAGATGCGAGATGGCGCACCGGTTCGTCGCGATCGCCGGACATGATCTCGACGCGGCATCCTTGATTGGAAATGGCGAGCACGGCCTCGCGGACATCCGGGCGAAGATCGCTGTCGAACTGGAAGGCCGCTCGCAGTTGCCCGTTCTCGGAGAGTACAACGCCGGCTGTGCTTGACTGTTTGGCTCCATCCGTCAGCGCCCAGTCGGCCCGGCCGAGCCTGTAGATCGTCTTGCCGATGGTGGCCTGCATTCCGGAGCCCGGCTGCTCTGAAATATCGTTCAGTGCCACCGGCGTGATGGTGTTGTCGCGTCGTGCGGCGGCGAGCGCACGGGAGTAAGGATGGCGTGAATGGGCCGCGATGGATGCGGCGATCGCAAGCGCTGCTGGATTGATGGCTTTGCGATTGATGAGCCGCAGCCGATCCATGGTCAGCGTTCCGGTCTTGTCGAAAATCACGGTGTCGACTTCCGCGAAGCGCTCCAACGCGCCGCCGTCCTTGACCATCACACCACTTTCGAACAGACGCCGCGCGGCGACGATCTGCACCATAGGAACGGCAAGGCCGAGCGCGCAAGGGCAAGTGATGATCAGCACCGCGACGGCAATGGTGGCCGCGCGATGCAGGTCGCCTTCCACAATCATCCAGCCGATGAACGTCAGCAGCGTTGTGAGATGCACGACCGGCGCATAGAGCCGCGAGGCGCGGTCCGCGACACGCCGGTAGACCGAGCGCCCAGCTTCGGCCGCTTCCATCATTCGCACCATTTCGGCGAGGAATGAATCCTTCGAGGCAGCCGTGGCGACGATGGTAAGGGGGGCGGTTAAGTTCAGCGTTCCCGCGGACAGCATCGTGCCCGGTGAAACCGGTTGCGGCAGGCTCTCGCCGGACACCAGCGCGCAGTCGATCTCGGATTGTCCTGTTTCGACCCGGGCATCGACCGGCACGCGCTCGCCCGCCGCCAGCAGGATGTGCATATCCGGCTGGATCTCGTTCACCGGCAGATAGGTATGCGTACTGTCGTCCTGCACGACGAGTGCGCCGCGCGAGGACAGGCGGGCCAATCCTCGGACGGCGGTTCGTGCGCGCTCGCGCATCATGTGATCGAGCGTGCGGCCGATCAGCAGGAAGAACAGCAGCGAGGTTGCCGCGTCGAAATAGGCGTGTGATTCGTGATTGAACGTCTCGTAAAGGCTCATGCCAAAGGCAAGCAACACGCCGATGGAAACGGGAACGTCCATGTTGGTATGGCCATGGCGCAGAGCGCGCCAAGCGGAAGAAAAGAATACGCGGCCCGAATAGATCAGCGCGGGGAAGGCGATCAGCGCGGAGATCCAGTGGAAGAGTTCGCGGGTTGGAGCTTCCGCGCCGGACCATATCGACACCGACAGCAGCATGATGTTGCTGCCCGCGAAACCAGCCACGGCGAGCGCGCGGATCAACTCTTTCAGCGTCTCGTCCGTCTGGTCCGGGCCGGCATCCTGAAGATGTGCGTCGTAACCGATCTTGCTGAGTGTCTCGATGAATGGTGAGGGCGGCTTGTCGGACTGCCAGCGGATCGCGACGCGCTTGGTGGAGAGATTGACGCGCGCCTTTTCCACACCGGGAAGTGCGCCGAGCGCGGCTTCGACTTTCTGGATGCAGCCGCCGCAATGAATGCCCGGCACCGAGAGATCGGTCTGGCGAACGCCGTCGCCGACCAAGCGGCTCGCGAGCAGAACTTCCTCATTCGCGGTGTGAGGATCAGACGTGGCAAGAGCCAGCTCAGCGCCAGGTGTGCAACAACTCATCGGCACTCCGTTTCCGCCCGCCGCCGGCAATTCGCCGGCGGCGTGTCGCTATATCGCGGCTTCGTCCACCACCGCGCGATAGGCATGCCAGGTGCCGTGCCCGAGCACAGGAAACACGATGATCAGGCCCAGCATTCCAGTGGCGAGAGAGACCAAGAACAGTGCAAGCACAATGACGCCCCAGGTCAGCATCACGGGCAGGTTGTTCCAGACCAGCGCCATGCTCGAGCCCATGGCAGTGAAGGCGTCAACGCGCCTGACGAGCATCATGGGAATTGAGAACGCGCTGATCGCAAACGAGAACGCCGCGAACAATCCGCCGACGGCCCCGCCGACAATGAGCGTCGCCCAGCCAACCGGCGTGGCGAATAGCATCGGTGCGATGTGTTCGAGACCGGGAAACGGCACCAGGCCAAAGAACAGGGCGTAGATAATCACCGCCGCGCGTATCCATGTGATCATCAAAAGGCACAGCAGTACGCCCGCGAACAGAATCTGGCCGCCGCATTGCGGCTTGACGAAAATCATGGTCGAGAGGCTGACGGGCAAGCCTGCGGCAAGGCGGCGGCTTTTTTCATACAGGCCGATTGCGAGGATCGGGCCTACCACCATAAAACCCGCGAATGCGGGAAACAGGATGTAGTCCCAGCCTAGGCGAAACAAACCACCGACGATGGCGACGGATGTGAGAAAGATCAGCAGGCCGTAGCAGAAGCTCATCATCGGCTGCACGGTCAGGTCATACCAGCCGTTCGCAAGCCATATGAAAGCATCGGCGGGAGCAAGCGAGCGATGCCAACGGTTTTTGGTGGGAAGTGGAGGCATGACGGTCGGGATCATGGTCATGTCGATCAGTCTATCGTGCTTTGGCTGTTGTGGTCGGTGTGGATGAACACGACGAGGTCGCCGCGCTGAAGCTATTGGTGCCGTTGCCTTCGCCGTGCTGGAGATGAGCGACGCAGTCCGGTTGAGAGGACACAGCCACGTAAAGCAGATGCGCATTGGCGGCGACCAGCACAATCAGACCGAGACCGATCGACAGCAAGACGATTGATTTCGCCTTCGATCTGTCAGGCGATGCCGCCATCCCATTCATTGGTTGGGCATCCTCTGATCGACCAAGTATAGCGCGAGGATCTTGCGATCGATCGGCGTCAGGCGGCCTTCCCATGACGGCATGTGGCCCTGCCGTCCGTTCCATAGTGTGTCCGTGATCGTCTGCGCGTCGCCGCCATAGATCCAGAACTTGTCGGTCAGGTTGGGTGCGCCCGCGTCGCTGTTGCCTTTGGCGTCCTCACCATGACATGCGGTGCAATTGGCAACGAAGATCTCCTTGCCGGCGTCCACATCGCCGGGCCTTGCCGTTTTCACGGCGGATGGATCGGAGAGCGAGCGCACAAAGACCACGACCTTGTCGACGTCGGCCTGCTGAAGGATATGGTCATGACCGAAGGCAGGCATCTGCGAGGTGCGACTGTCGGGATGCGACGAGTTGATGCCGACGCGGATGGTTTCGGCGATGGCTTCCGGAGCGCCACCCCACAGCCATGAGGTCGTAGTCAGGTTCGGGAAGCCGTGGCCGCCCTTTGCGTTGCGCCCGTGGCACACGGCGCAATTGTCACCGAACAGGGTACGGCCGGTCTGGCGCACGATCTGCATCAGCGCCGGGTCAGCCTGAATATCCTGATAGCTTTTGGCCTCAATCTGCTGGGTCCATGCGCTGCGGCCCAGCGCCGCCCGTTTCAGCGAGTCCTGCACGATGTTGCGCTGGTCAAGGCCGAGCAGGCCTTTGGTGTAGCTGACGCCGAGTGGCCATGCGGGCAGCAGAACCCAGCAGCCGACGGAAAAGAGAAAAGCGATCAGCAGGAAAAAGTACACGGCGCGCGGAACGGGCGTGTTCAGTTCCTTGATGCCGTTCCACTCGTGCCCGGTGGTCAGATAACCGGTGTAGTTATCGCGTTCTTCTACCGTCATGGCCCATCCTCATTGCGCAGGACCGACTTCGCAGCCCGATCGAACACCTTTCTGTTAGACGGCCAATAGGCATAGACAACTGTGATGATTGAGAGTGCGATCAGATAGAACAATCCGAACGACTTCGAGAACCGCACCAGCGTAGCGTGTCCGAGATCCATGATCACCTCGCAGCGTTCGTGACGGATTTGTGCGCCGCGTCGGTCAGGTGGCCTAGCACCTGGAGATAGGCGATCAGCGCGTCCATCTCGGTGAGCTCGCCAGGCTTGCCGTCGAATGCGCGGACGTTTGTTGCCTTGCCATAGCGTTGCGTGACGCCATCAACGTAGGGGGAGTCTGGAGCGGCTTGGCCGTAAGCGTCTCTGCTCGCATTCGCAATCATCTCGTCGGTGTAGGGCACGCCGACGGTGCGCTGGGCCTTCAGGTGCGCGCCGAGATCATCCGTGCGCAACGTCGTTTTCAGCAACCACGAATAAGCGGGCATGACGGAAACGGAAAGAACATCGCGCGGGTTGTTAAGGTGGGCGACGTGCCAATCGTCGGAATACTTGCCGCCGATGCGAGCGAGGTCCGGTCCCGTACGCTTCGAGCCCCACAACATCGGATGGTCGTATTTCGATTCGACGGCGAGCGAGTAGGGCCCGTAGCGTTCGATTTCATCGCGCAAGGTGCGGATCATCTGCGAGTGACAGGCGTAGCAGCCTTCGCGGATGTAGATGTTGCGGCCCGCCAGTTCGAGCGGGGTGTAGACACGCATGTCGGGCGCGTCTTCCACCGTTTGGTGGATGGTGAAGAGCGGCGCGATTTCCACGAAACCGCCGATGCTCGCCACAAGAACGATGCCGAGCGTGAGTCCGATGGCTTTGCGTTCGAGCCGATAGTGCAATCCGAACATGCGGCTTACTCTCCCGATTCAAGGACGGTCGTGCCGCCGAGCATCGGTGATGGCATGTCGGTCGCCGAATCACGCACGTCGCGGATACCGGTTCTGATCGTCATCCAGATGTTGTAGGCGCCAATAATCGCGCCGATCAAGAAGAGCAGGCCCCCGATGGCGCGCGCGATGTAGTAGGGATGCATCGCAATCAGCGAGTCGACGAAGGTATACGCGAGCGTGCCGCTCTCATTGTAGGTCCGCCACATCAGCCCCTGGATGATGCCGGAATTCCACATGGCGAAGACATAAACGACAGCGCCAGCCAGCGCGAGCCAGAAATGTATCTCGACGAGTCGCGGGGAATACATGCGCTCGGTCTTCCAGAGCCACGGCACGATAGCGTAGATCGATCCGAACGTGATCATCGCCACCCATCCGAGCGCGCCGGCATGGACGTGGCCAACGGTCCAGTCGGTGTAGTGGGAGAGCGAGTTCACCGGGCGGATCGCAAGGAATGATCCTTCAAAGGTGGTGATGCCGTAGAATACCGCGGCCACCATCATGAAGCGCAGCGTCGCATCGTCTCGCACCTTGTCCCATGCGCCGTTTAGCGTCAGCAGCGCATTACCAGCTGACGCCCACGAGGGGATCAGCAGCATCAGCGAGAACGTCATGCCCAGCGTCTGCACCCATTGCGGCAACGCCGTGTAGTGCAGGTGGTGTGAGCCCGCCCACATGTAGAAGAAGGTGATGCCCCAGAAGCTGATGATTGACATTCGGTAGGAATAGATCGGCCGTCCGGCCCGTACCGGCAAGAAGTAATACATCATGCCGAGGAAGCCGGCGGTGAGGAAGAAGGCGACGGCGTTGTGACCGTACCACCATTCGGTCATCGCGTCCTGCACGCCGGAGAACAGCGAGTAGCTCTTGGCGCTGCCGAACGAGACGGGGACGGCGAGGTTATTGACGATGTGCAGGATCGCGATAACCAAGATGAAGGCCATGTAGTACCAGTTGGCCACATAGATGTGTGGTTCCTTGCGCCGCGCGAGCGTGCGCAGATAGATGGTAAAGTATACGACCCAGACCACCAACAGCCAGATATCTGCGTACCATTCCGGCTCCGCGTATTCCTTGGACTGGGTGATACCCATCATGTAGCCGGTAACGGCGAGCACGCAGAACAGATTGTAGCCGAGCAGCACGAACCACGGGCTGAGCTGATCGGCCAGGCGCGCGCGCGAGGTCCGCTGCAATACGTAGTAGGATGTAGCGATCAGTGCGTTGCCGCCGAAGCCGAAGAGTACGCTGGTGGTGTGAACAGGACGCAGCCGCCCGAAGCTGGCCCAGCCGGCATCAAGAGTGAAGTCGGGCTTCACCAGGAGCCACGCCACCCAATCGCCGATCAAGAAGCCGAACACAGCCCAGATCATTGCGAGAATGATGCCGAATTTCGTTGGATCGTCATAATAGCGGTTGAGGCGTTCATGGCCGGGTTCGGGATCGTAGTAGACCGAAATGACTTTGAAGATTCCGGCAAGTGCCGCGACTCCGATGAGCGCGCCGTGAACGCCGAGTGGATCGTGGTTACCTGCTATGCCAAGCATCAATCCGCATAATGCGAGCCCGAGCAGGATCAATAGCGCGTACTGACGTTCAGTCTTGGTCAGTTGGCCGATCATTGTCTTTCTGCCCTCCAAAACCGGAATTGGTTTCAGTCCGCGTTGGAAAATCGAAGGTCAGGAAGTGTTACAGGACAGAAAGCCGGTTCGACATCCAACGGCAGGACCCATGACTAGTTTGCTAACTGGCTCTCAGCGTTACTCGGTAAGATCTGGCACAAAGCTAATCAGTTGTCGCAGTACACGACGAACCTTTCCAATGATTGGCATGCATAGTTTCCATAGCAGCAGGTGCATTGGGGAGCGTGCCGGGATCGAGTTGATAGGTTGGCATCTCAAAAGCCAAGCCGTTCAAATGACCAACAAGCATATCCGCTATTTCTTAGAGTTGCTGGCGGAGTCGTCTCACTCACGTCTCGTTCGACGCGCCGCTACTTCAACGTAGCAAGATAAGCAACGAGGTCCGTCCGATCCGTCGCATCCTTCAGCCCTGCGTAGGGCATACTGTTTCCTGGGACGACCTTCTGCGGTGATTCCAGATACGCATCGAGAGTCTTCGTGTCCCAGACGATTGCGGAATTCTTCATGGCGTTGCTATAGCGGAAGCCCGGAACCGTACCCGCTTTCCTACCGACAACCTCTTCCAGACCCGGCCCGACACGATTGGCGTGGTCAGTTGCATGGCATGTCGCACAAGCCTTGAAGACGGCTTTGCCGTGTTGGGCGTCCTGAGCATGGCCCGGGCCAGCGACTGTGCACGTAAGCATGAGCACTGCGATAATCGCGCCGACAGTTTCCGTGTGCTTCATTGTTGAACTCCTTCTTTAAGATTTGGATCAATGCTGGCGCCGCCGCGCAAGGTAATCGTTGAGGTAGTGGTCGAGTGCAGGCGCGAGTATCTCGTCCGGAGCTCAGTGTGCCTGACGCCCGGTCGCGGTCGGACCCGCCGGAGTCGCTCCATTGACCTAAGCGACTGTCGCCACGGTGCTGGCGACCAGCGAGACGGCGACAGCCAGGCCGACGGTCTTCGGTGATTTCATCGGGGACTCCTTTGCTGCCCGTTCTCGGCAAGGCGGCTCGGCGGAATGGCTTCAATCAATCTTGAGGAAGCCGCACGTCCTCGGCCGACCCAATGCATGTTAGTATCGGGCATGGTCGACGAAATTGGAAATTCCCTTTGGATATGCATTCGATAGTCCTGAGATATTGTCGCCTAAGAACGTTGTGCCCGCCGGCGAGCGAGCCTTTGCGACTTGGCGCGAGATCTCCACGACCGCCGCTATTGCTTGATCTCGAACTTCTGGGAATCGATTTCTTTCGGCTCAGAGGTCAATCAAATGTACGAGGCCGGACCGCGAGTTCGGAGTCGACTGTCCTGCGATGCCCTGCGTCATGGCTATACTCGCAATTCTGATCGCGGCGGGGCGTTCGCCGGCGCTTCTGCCTCACGACCGCGCTAGCGGCACTAGCGGTATTGCCGCGGAAGCCGCTGGTAAAGCTCTGATCTCGATAACCGCCCCTAATGCCGCGCGGCCGGCAGGATAACCAAGGGGAGGGACGTC
The DNA here is from genome assembly GCF_040547725.1 of Bradyrhizobium sp. LA2.1. Classification (NCBI taxonomy): domain Bacteria; kingdom Pseudomonadati; phylum Pseudomonadota; class Alphaproteobacteria; order Hyphomicrobiales; family Nitrobacteraceae; genus Bradyrhizobium; species Bradyrhizobium sp. LA2.1. The sequence continues at coordinate 32,882 of NZ_JBEPQI010000016.1, read as the reverse complement.
TTCTCGGCCGCCAAGAGTGCCGCTTCGCAAGTCCTCGCAGCGAGACGCGGCGTACCCCGGGGCAGCGTCCCAGGCACCCTCAGAAGTTCCTATAACGATCGGCTATCGACTTCATGGCGAGAGGTGATTTTCCTTTCGACCGTCAAAGACGCAATCTTCGAGCCACCGTCGCTCGTCCTCGTGTACGGGCCGGAGTCGGCATTCCGTTGAACGATCGCAGTCCAGGAGGTCCGACATGCAAATCAAAGAGGCAATCGTCGTTTCATTTCCCGGCTTTGTCGAAAGCCCACCGCTGGAGGATGTCGTCGTGCTCGCGGACGGCGCCGGCGTCGGGCTTGGAGTGCAACGTGCGTTGAGCGCAACGGTACAGGGCGTCCGCGATGGCGGTAGCGGCCTCATTGCGTCCAAGTGCGTGGAGATCCCGCTCGTCGGGTCCAACGGCGAGGTCTCGGGGGTTGTGCGTCACACCTGCGTGCGGTCCGACAGGGGTGACGCGGTCGCCCCTCGCGGACGGGAAAGAGTGAGCGCGATAGCGGACGTCGCGCCGTTCGTCGTCCATGATGTCAACAACCCTCTCGCCGTGATCGGCAGCGGCCGGCGACTGCTCGAGTGCCAGGACGATGCCGCCTACCGAAAGGCCATCGTCGGCAAAATGCAGGAGGCGATCACGCGAGCCGCGTTACTCGCCCTGCAGATCCTTGACGCTGCGCGGCCGGGCTCCAAGTCGATCGACGGACTTGTCGAAGGCAGCCGCCTCGCAGCGATGGTGGGCTCGCTTGACCGGGCGTTGCGTCCGGACATCACGGTCCACGCCGAGATCGCCCCTGACTTATGGTCTTTCAATGCCGACCCGGAGGAGTTGTGCTTCGCTTTGTTGGACCTCTGCCGCAACTCGGCCGATGCTATGCCGAACGGCGGTGCGATCACCATCGTGGCGCGGAACGTCGAGTCTCTCGCTGGCGCGGCCCGGGAGCCGATCGAGATCATCGTCGCCGACGATGGAGAGGGCCTGCTCGAGGAGGTCCTCTCGCATGCATTCACTCCGTACTCTACGACAAGGGCTCCGGATAGCGGAACCGGTCTCGGGCTCTCGCAGGTCGAGCGGCTCGCCGAAGGACGAGGCGGCGCGGTCTTTATAGAGAGCGAGCGGGGTGCCGGCACGCTCGTGCCCCTCTTGCTCCCGCGCGTGCACGCAGTTGGGCTTCCCAGCAGTATCGTCGGTACGGAGATCGCGTACACGGCGTCTTCCAACCGCGGCGAATTCCACGTTGTAAACCCAGTGGCAACTATGCCGACGTCTTAGCCAGCACGAACACGTGGAGACCGGTTCAGCGATGGAACTCATGATCCCGCCCGGCCGCCTCGACCGTCCGGTCGACCAAGAGACGGACCACGTGCTCGGCCCCGCCGATGCCGAGATCTCGCTCGTCGAGTACGGCAGCTATGCCTGCTCGCACTGCAGAGCTGCCAACGGGCGCATTGCGCAAGCACGCGACCAACTCGGCGACCGCGTCTGCTATGCCTTCCGCCACCGGCCTCTCGCGGACAACAGCGTTTCCTTTCGGGCCGCCGAACTCGCTGAGCTTGCTCGGACGCCCGAGGCGTTCTGGTCCGCGCACATCAAGCTGATGACGAGGTCGATACAGCTCACAGAGGACGACCTCGTCGCGGTGGCCGCCGACCTCGGCGTGAACGCCGACTTCGAGCACGGCGACAGCGAAGCCATGCGGCGCGCGAGGGCGAGGGTGGAGGCGGACATCGCAAGCTCACGCGCAAGCGGCGTGAGACTCACGCCAACCTTCTACATCAACCGGCGGCGCTACGACGGGCCCTGGGATGAGAGCTCTCTCGTCGATGCGATGCTGGGCACGCTCGGCCACCGTGTTCGTACGGCGGCCCTGGACTTCGCGAGCTGGGCTCCGTCGGCCGGCATTTTACTTGTCCTCGCGACCGTGGCGGCGATCGTCTTGACGAACTCGCCGATCGGGCCGGCGTTCGAGGCGCTTTGGCGCCAGGAGTTCGGCGTGAGCTTGGGCAACGCAGCCTTTCGGATGCTGATCGTTCATTGGGTCAACGATGGCCTCCTGACGGTGTTCTTCCTCGTCGTCGGCCTGGAAGTGAAGCGCGAGATGACAGTTGGCCACCTCGCGAGTGGCCGCTCCGCCGCGCTTCCGATCGCGGCCGCGCTCGGCGGCATGGTCGTGCCGGCGCTTCTGTATGCGCTGGTCATCCCTGTAGGGACGTGGTCGTACGGATGGGGCGTACCGATGGCAACGGACACTGCGTTCGCGATTGCCTTAATCGCCTTGATGGGGGACCGCGTCCCCGTCGAACTGCGTATCTTCCTCACCGCGGCGGCCATCGTTGACGACATCGGTGCGATCGTCGTCGTCGCTGTGTTCTACTCTGGCGAGATCCACCCGGCCTACCTTGCCGCGGCCGCGGCGGTTGGGGTTGCGCTGGCGCTGCTGAGCCGATCGAAGGTCTACCTTCTCTCGCCCTACATCCTGCTGGGCGTTGGGTTATGGGCTTTCGTCTACGCGAGCGGCCTTCATCCTACGCTGGCCGGCCTGGTGCTCGCGCTGTTCATTCCGACGCGACCGCCCGCCAACCTGGCTGCCCTGATGACCCAGGCCAGCACGATCATCGCCTCTGAGGCCCGGCACGACGGTGAAGTTCTCAGGCACGGCCCCTCCACCCCGGCGCTGCGCGCGCTCGACGCAATCTATGACAGACTTGAATCGCCCGCCGACCGGCTGCTGCGACACGCCGGCGCACGGTCGAGCTACGCTATTCTCCCGATCTTCGCACTGGCGAATGCGGGCGTAGCAATCAATCTGAACGTCTTTGTTGGGCATGGCTCGCTCATGGCGGCGATCGCCGCCGGCCTCGCCATAGGAAAGCCGCTCGGCGTCTTCCTCGCGGCCGCCGCGGCCGTGCGCGCAGGCATAGCTGTCAAGCCGGCGGAGTACACGTGGCGGCAGTTGGCCGGGGCAGGAGCCCTCGCAGGCATCGGCTTCACGATGTCGCTTTTCATCGCTGGGCAGGCGTTTCCAAACGCCACCGACTTCTCAGCCGCCAAGATCGCGGTGTTCGCCGCGTCGATTCTTTCCGCCTTCGTTGGGACTGGCCTGCTCTGGGGAGCTTCGCGCGAGGAGCTGATCGAAGAGACGCCGCAGAGCGCCGGCATGCAAGTATCATAGCCCGCCGATGTTTATACGAATCGTGAATGGGAGGTCTTTCGATGATTCTACCCACCGGTACGACAATAGCAGTCGCAGACGGCGACACGGTCCCCCTGTTCCACAACACAGGCGTGAACGCTGGGGTGCACTTGGTCGAGATCACGGCGGCTTCGGATGCGCGCCATCACACCGGCTCTGCTGACCCGATGGCAGGCGGCTCGTCGAGGACAACTTCGCGGCAGCGACGGCCGCGTTCCTGAACAAGCTCAGCCTGGACGGGACCACGAAACACCTGGTCGTCGTCTCCGACGCCAAGACCCTGGGGAGATGCGCAGGCACTTCGACAGCGACGCCAAGTCATAACCCGCGCAGATAACTCAAAGTTACCGACGACGATTACTGCTCTCGACAAAACTGAAGATTGGACATGAGGAAAAGCGAGAACGCGCCTGCGGTGACTTCCCGTCCGGCAGCGAAGCCAAGCAAGCGCGACGCTGCGGTTACGATTGAGAAGTGCGACCGAATACCTGATCGCGACACGATGGGCCAAGCGCGCGCTCAAGGCAGGCAATTGCGCGCCGTCCTTTCAATCGCGGGACCAGCACTGCCCCGAGGTCGCGTCGGAAACGCTGCTCAGACACAGCCCGCTGTTCCTTACCTTCTATACTGGCGCGTGGTGCCCGGCGTGCGACCGCGACTCGCAGGCGTTCGAGCCCCTCCAGCCATCGGTCGAGGCGCGTCTCTTGTGAGCGCCTCGCAGCAGACAGTCGCCGAGAACGCAACAACGCGCGCGCATTTGAAGTCGGCTTTTACGATTATCTCGGACCGAGGCGGCCGGATTGCACAGCTGTTGGCGTGCGCTGGCGCATTCCTAAGCCACGAGATGTGGGGATTGAGCCTCACTACTGCTTGGCAGCGCGCAATCTGCAAGGTGCGGAGATGACCTTATTTCCACTCATAATGACCTGGATGTGGTTTGAAATCTTCAAGACAGCACCGATGCCTTCTTTGGCACCTCGCCGTCGAGGACACCAGCAACGCTGAGGTATCGTGGCGAACCGTCGCATTTGAAGGAGGTTGAACATGACCCACGTATATTTCCACTGCTCGAACGTGAAGAACGTTTTCGTCGATCGGCGCGGCGCCGTGGTGGGCGATCTTGCTGAGGCGCGCGATCACGCGACCCGTGTCGTGCAATCACTCATCAACGAGCGCAGCTTCGAGGATTGGCGTGACTGGGTCCTGCATGTCAGCGACGACCAGGGCGATGAGCTCTTCGTGGTGCCCTTCACTTCCGTGCTCGGCAAGCCGAATTGAGGTCGCCATGCTCCTGGCGATTCTTTGGACCAAAGCGACGCACACACGCGAAGGCTCTCTTCAGCCTCGGCGCCGCAAGGTCGATGAGCGTGCGCATCTCGATCGGCAGAAACCGGTTGGTCGCATACGGGAGCGGAACGGCCAGCGGTGCAGGCTGGAATTCTTTAAGCAATCTCGGCCGACCCAGACAAAGGTCTGTCCTTCCAATATTCGGACCGTCACGCGTTCCTTGTTCCTTCGTGACCACCTACGTGGCTTCAGCGTCGGCGTCAACAATCCCACGGTAGCGATGATGGGCGAGATTATCCGACTTGTCTCAAAATCCGAGCGCGAGCATATCCTTCTCATTCTAAAAGCGCGCGCGATATGCGACAGCGTTTTCCCGCCTGCCGATCCCATCAGCGAGCAGCGGGACAAGGGGCCGCAACTCTTGGGGCCCAGTGGCGCCAATGCTCAATGTAGCGAGGCTTTCTCGTGATCAAGCTTTTTGCCGTGCTCTGCAGTCCAGTTACTCCGACGAAGTTCCACGAGCAGACCGTCGCCACCTCCGAGCCCACTGATATCTCCATGCAGTCCTGCTTGGAAGGTGTGCCGCAACTAGCGGAATGGATGAAGCAGCATCCGACGGAGCGCCTTACGAGAGGGCGCGTCATGATCGGAAATCAGGATCGCGGGGGAGCATAGATGGAGAGCGGAACACCTAACGCAGCGAACGTGCTCGATGCATTTGCGCATACACTCGCCACGATTTGCCGAGATTTGGATTACTTCACTCGCACTGTGCTCCTTGTCGCATTATCAATTTGCTTATCGGAGATAGACGACACTGCTAAGTGCCTGGCGCTCGGCGCTCGTTCGCTTCGCCGTGGCTTTCGCGGCCGGTCCTTTTCCTCCCGGGGTCAGGCCGCCCCGTTCGCAGGGCCTTATAAGCGACGGTGTTGGATCGGAAGGGCATGGGGGAAATGTGGATCGGCGAAGTCCCAATCGTTGACCACAACCGGAAAGGAGATTTTGCTCCATGATCTATGATCATTTCTTCTCCGCGGTGCTTGCTCGCCTGCACGCCGAACGGCGCTACCGCGTGTTTGCCGACCTCGAGCGCATGGCCGGGCATTTCCCCCACGCAACATGGCATTCGCCGGACGGCCCGCGCCCGGTCGTGATTTGGTGTTCGAACGATTATCTCGGCATGGGTCAGCACCCGAGGGTGATCGGCGCCATGGTAGGAACCGCCATCCGCATGGGCGCTGGCGCGGGGGGGCACTCGCAACATTTCCGGCACCAACCATCCGCTGGTTGAGTTGGAACGCGAGCTCGCCGGCCTGCACGGCAAGGAAGCGGCGCTAGTCTTCACCTCGGGGTACGTCGCTAACGAAACCGGCATTGCGACCATCGCCGGCCTGCTTCCAAACTGCGTGATCTTATCGGACGCCTTTAACCACAATTCGATGATCGAGGGCGTGCGGCGCGCCGGCGTGGAAAAGAAGATCTGGCGCCACAACGACGTTGGCCACCTCGAGGAATTACTGGCGGCGGAGGCGCAGGAGCGGCCGAAGCTGATCGTATTCGAGGCGCTCTACTCAATGGACGCCGACATCGCGCCGGTGAGCCGCATTTGCGACCTGGCGGAGCGCTACGGCGCCATGACCTATATCGACGAGGTCCATTCGGCCGGCATGTACGGACCGGCCGGCGCGGGCATTGCGGCGCGTGAGGGCGTCTTGCACCGCATCGACGTGGTCGAGGGTACCCTGGCGAAAGCGTTCGGCTGCCTCGGCGGTTACATCGCGGCGAGTGCCGATGTCATCGATGCGGTGCGCTCTTGTGCCCCAGGATTCATTTTCACGACCGCATTGCCCCCAGCAGTCTGTGCGGCTGCCACAACGGCGATCAGGCACCTGAAGGCCTCGCAATGGGAGCGCGACCGCCATCAGAACCGCGCCTCGCGGGTAAAGACCGTACTGAATGCCGCGGGCCTGCCGCTGATGACAACCGACACGCACATTGTTCCGGTAATGGTGGGAGATCCGGAGAAATGCAGGGAAGCGAGCGAGCTCCTGCTCGCCGAGCACAGCATCTATATCCAGCCGATCAACTATCCGACGGTCCCGCGCGGCACCGAGCGGCTGCGTATTACGCCGACGCCGTATCACGATGACGCGCTGATTGACGCGCTCGCTCAAGCATTGGTCAATGTGTGGAAGCGCCTCGGTTTGCCGCTACAATATCGGGAGCTTGCAGCGAAGTAGGTTGCCAGCACACGGAAGCATCGCAGAGAAGCGCTCAGGCTAGCAAGCTTTGCCGACGGTTGGTGCGCCCTCGGCGAGCAAAATTACCTTTTTGTCGCTCAAGATAGCCACCGAGTCTTCAAAGCAAGGGCGGAAAGCATCTGCCGGAAAGCGGCTCCGAGAGAGCAACCTCGCTGATGTCGACGGAGTCCATCAGCAAGTGAACGGAGATCGCGCCTACGAAGGGTTTAGTGTCGAAGCCGCGTTCACCGCCCTATCGAGCTGGCCGTCGGTGCGATATGAGGCGCGCGCATAGCATCCAATTAGATCCAGTTTCTGACAGGATTAGCAACCTCCGATTTATCCAAAAGGCCCACGAATTAAACCGAAGACACTGAGGCTTAACTGCTGACACTGCTCACAAGGGCACTGCGTCGCGGGCTTGGAACAAACCAACGTATAATCAGACCATTCCGATTGTGGGATGCGATCCTCCCTCCGTACGATAAGGCGATACAAGCGCGCCATGGCCTCGGTTGTCGTTCTGAGATAGCAATAGTTGAACGGCTGGGTGCCGAGAATCGCAGCGGAACCGCATCCGCGAACCGGAAGTTGCAAGAAGAGGCCGGAGGCGTAACGCCCGTCGATCTTTCCCCAACTCCCCTTCGGATCATTGCGCGAGCAGAAGGGTCCTATGGTTATAGGATGGGTCGAATAGCAGCGACCGGGTAAGAGGAGGGTCTCTTGAATGACAGACACTGAATAGCGCCGTTTCCCCGAGGTCGCCATGGATCAGATCTACCTCAGCATTAGTGTAATCGGTCTCACGCTGCTAGTCGGCATGTATGTGCTCGGCGTCGCGCTTGTGTAAAAAAGGCCGCGATTCGGAATTGCGGCTGGCAGGTCATATCGTCACCATGGCCTCATTCCTTAAAAGCCGACAGATCGGGCGTTTAAGGATTACGCTTTGGTTCCGGGACACACCAACCTGCCTGCATCAAGGCCAAGCCCTGCGGGCGCTGCGCGGCTTTGACCCATCCGGCTTGGCGCGGTGAGGGGTTTGCCATGCGCTTAAAGCCGAGATGCGACTTGACGCGCTCGACACGAATTGCGGATGAGCGCTCGCGCGCTGGGCGCCAAAACGCGACCGACAGCTTTGCGTTTCGGGCGGTTGGCGCAGGTTTCGCGCCTTGCAGCTGTCTCGCTGAAGCGGATGCGGCGGTCTGGCGGTCTGCCAGTTATACTGGCTTCCCAAGAACATAAGGTCGTCATGCCCGGCAGCGAATTCAGATTGGCCTTTGCTCCTCCACGGTACGAGGCGCAGCCTTCAATATCTCCTCCGCACCTTGCTGAAGAAGTTTATGCCCGAGACTTCTGCCTATTGCGTCGGCTTGATCGGCCCGACCCACGCTTTCATTGGCAATCTTCGTTTGGCCATCCGGATGAGTCACCTGTCCTCGAAGCATTAACGTGCCGGCAAGCCATGTGGCAGAGACCCCGACGGGTAGGCTGCAACCCGCATCGAGGCTTCTCATCAACGCGCGTTCTGCATCCACTTCGGTGCGCGATCGCCGGTCTTCAATTTTTTGAAGCAGTGCTATGAGTGCCGTATCCCCCACGCGAGCTTCGGCCGCGAGAGCGCCTTGGCCGACCGCATACGGGAAAACATGCGGGTCTAAAATCTGTGAGGCTTCATGTAGCAATCCTAGCCGGGACAACCCGGCCGCTGCCAATAGAGTCGCATCTATTCCCTCTCGGTTCTTTGCCTTACGCAGCCTTGGAGAAACGTTCCCACGGATGGGTCGAATATCCAGACCACTGCATAGAGCGAGAAGTTGAGCTTTGCGACGAATTGATCCAGTGCCGACGCGCAGTCCCGGTCGTAGCTGATCTAGTGTGACGCCACAAATCGCGTCGCGAGGATCCTCTCTTTTGGGAACGGCTGCCAATACCAAGCCGGGCTGCAATCTTGTCGGAAGATCTTTGAGGGAGTGAACGACCAGGTCAACTTCGTTGCGCAGAAGCGAGTCTTCGCTCGCCTTCGTGAATGCTCCGATGCCGCCAATCTGCTGAAACTCCGACCGTCGATCTTGATCGCCAACCGAACTAACGAAGACCATTCGTACCTCAGCGGTCGGCTCGACGCTACGAATAAGATCGGCGACGTGATTGGCTTGCCAGCGGGCCAAATCACTTCGCCTGGTACCCAGTCGAATTTCCACGATCAACCTCTTGCTTCTTAAGTAATTTGCCGACTTCTCAACAGCAGTAGGAGCACGCACGATTCGCAATAGGCCATAGGCGCCATGTTGGAAGGAGCGCTCCGCGCGGTGCTGGTCTGAACGCTGACGCCGACGGTGGTAAACGTCCCGAGATCGCTCCAGCGCCGTCCGAGCGCGATCGATTCATTGACCGAACCGCCGCTGGAATTGAGCACATCGTCGTACCGCAAAGTAGTCGGTCGCGCGCGAATTCATCGAAAATCCTCGGAGTATCGGCCGTCGCGATGCCGATCGCGCTGACCCAGCCTCCGCAATTCGACTGGCAAGCGACCCAGCTAAACTTCATTGGCAATTTGCGTAGTTCGAGAACGACACTGGCGCGCGCCGTACCACCGAGCAGCGCCGCCAGGCCGAGCAATGCGATGCAAAGGGCGGCAACGCCGAGCAGCATCCGAGTTGCCACCCGACGAGCGTGAGCGCAGAGGCGAGATCGCGGATGCGAGCAAATTCCGAGGATTCTGTCCTTGAAATTGTCGCCAGATTGATCGAGAGCGAGAGGGCAAACAGGAAACCCCGCAACACGCCGGAACCTTGGCCCAGCTATCGGGCCGGGTTAGCCCCGTCGCAAGGGTGTATATCCATCGGCTGCGGCTGGTGCTGAGCGGGCGGCGATACGGCTTCAGAAAGAAGTCGCAGCCAGGTCTGATGCTTGGCGCGCCGTCTAGGGCCGGGGCCACGCATGTCGTGCAGCCCGGGCCGGTAACAGTCGCGCACGTCCAGGATCAGATTGTGAACGACGCCGGCGAAGTCGGAGGCTGGCTTAGCCGTCTTGCGAGACATACCTGACAACTCGGTTGCATCTACGACTCTCATCGGTGAACTCTTGCTCTTGTCTCGCGATTAGACACATCGGCGCGATTGTACCCAAGTGTAGTCACAGAGAAGTGGCTCAAACCATTGCATAGAAGGTTGATCCGTATGGTACTTCGGCTGAGAAGAGCATACCTAGGCTTAGGATCTGCGCACCTTAAGCCTTGCGACTTATTGGAACGTCGTACCTCGACCGAGCGACATCGATCGATCAGGAAGTGGCGCGGCGCAACTTCGAAAGACACGCGCGCGGGCTCGCGGACAGGATCGATATCCTGTTGATGAAGTCGGCAGTGTTCTATCGCTAAGGCGATCAGCTCCGGGGGCAGGCGCGCTGTCAAGTGCGAGGTACTTCGCATAACGTGAAGCGTCATAAACCTTGGTATTGGTCCCGCAAACCCTTTGGATGCCTGACTTTTCCCTACGTTCAATTGAGTCGCGGATCGCGATGCTCTTATGTAGCGCATGCGGTAGCGACCCCGCCATCCTCAGGTCCCCGCCGCTATCGCTGCCCTCCTTGGGCGTTTCCTCCCTAGACTTGGGTCCGCTTGTGGCAACACGGGCGGGCCCCTTTCTTTCGGTGCAGCTTCGTGCGCCGGTATGCGGCGCATTGCAGACTGGAGAGAGCAGTCGTTCCCTATACAAGAGATCTACGTCAGCGCCGCCGTTGGCGGCACGATGCGAAAAGCAACTCTCACTATTCTCGGTGCGTTGCTGATTGCCGGATCGGCGGTCCAAATGGCTGCTGCGTCGGAGCATCGTATGCGCACCGGTCAAGGCCAACACCAGAGGGGTCGCGCTTATAGCAAATGCAACCCCACTCGCGCTCGACGCCTGTAGGCGTTGCCAGCTAGTTCAGTCAGGCACAACGCGCATCCCCGCCTTCCGGTCCCTGAAATATCCGAGTTCATGGATCGAGCCGACACCGAGATGACCCAACCTGCTGGCCTTGCGCCCATCCTTTTGGAGGCAACGCGTCCAGATGGGGTCAAGTCAACCCTAAAAGCGCAAATCTCTAGAGTGCTCGAGAAGGCGCACTCAGAAAAGCCCTCAAAGAGGAGGAACAGGTGTCTCTTGTTGATTCTCTGTTGTTGGAATTGGGAATGTTCGAAAAACACCTCTGGCAAGATGAGGACGCTATTCAGCAGCAGCGACGCTCGATGACATCTTACCGCTCTGTCCGGTCGGGATCGAGACTTGCGCCTCATCGCACTATTGGTCCAGTGAGCTGGAGACATTGGGACACTCGGTGCGGTTGATGCCTTCGGCCTATGTGAAACCATAAGTCAAGCGACAGAAGATCGACACCACGGACGCGGAAGCGATTTGCGAGGAGAAGCAGAACTTGAGCTGCGGTAAGGACGAGCTTGGCAGTATCAGCAAGCGAGGCGATCGCTATTTGCGCGGCCTGTTGAAAGCAGGCACACTCGCCGTGATCCGCTATGCCAAGATCCAGGCACGGGCATCGGCCCTGGCCTGCGAGACTGCTGACGCGCAGACTCACCAAGGTTGCTGCGGTCGCGCTCGTCAACAAGATGGCCCGGGGGGCGCGCTAAAGGGGCTCCGTCGCGCTCGATGCGTGACCTATCGCGCCGGACATCCGGTGTGACGTCACGGTTGGGTGGCGAACAGCACGTAATGCAGCGCCGGTCGATCTGGCGAACACGAGAACCCACATGGGCCATAGCACCATCAAGTGCGTGCTTTTGACCGGGATCTGATCCGCGGAGGGCATTTTAGCCAGCGGTCACGTGAACCGCGCTAACAGGCCGGACACATGGCCGCTCCGACTACCGTACGCGTAAAGTCCATATGTCAGGGTTCGTCAGTTGAAGCCGATACGATCGACAGGCCTGTACTCGTGACATGGAAGTTGATTATAACAAGGCGGCACAATCGGAGCATCCGCGGAGCGGGCGATCCGATGTCGCTCACCAAGTTCACCAAGTCGCGCCGGCGAACTGATTTCATCGAGCGACTTGAACAGCAACTGCGTGAACGCCGTGACGCTCCAAGCCAGCCGGTATCCGAGCCGCCTTACTTGAGGCGGCGCGCGAGCGTCTTTCAGGAACGAAGTCTCTTTCGCCCGCACGTTGGACCGTCCGGAACGTGAGCGAAATGGCACCACGAGCCCGTCGCCCCGCTCGCATCGCAAGGCCCGCTCGGCGGGGCGTAGCGCACCGGATTTTCTCGCGTTGACTTCTTCGCGTTTTGACCCGTTGTGAATATGGTCGGCTTTAACGGCGGGCGCCCTCTAGACCTTCGTATCGTTCCGTCGCCCCCTTTAGATGGCGAACGATTACCTACGTTCAATTGAGCTGCTGATCGTGATCATCCTAAGCTGCGTGCGTTGGAAAAGCGCACAGGCTTGAGTGCGACAGTGAAAAAAGGTCGACGAACAGCTGCGAAAAAGAAGAGGAGACTACAATGCCAAATTGCTCCGAAAGTCTTAGACCTGGCAGCGCCGCGCGATGCGCAGTTTGTAATGGCAAGTTTGGTCTCGTCCGGCACTACTCGTGGCGGACCCCGCTTTGTTCCAAGAAGTGCGTCGATCGCTTCAGAGCCGGCAGGGAAAGTGATCGCAGGTGGGTGGGATGGCTCCAGACTGCCTTCGACCAGCTTCCCAGAGAACCGCGCGAGGGCTTATGACGGTCGAGATGTCACAACGAGGCAAGGCATATTTAGAGACAGCGCGGACTTTGCTCCGCGCCGCCCAAGCCATGACCGACCGAGCGATTGCAGGTCAGCTTAAGACCCTTGCCGACGATTACCAGCGACGAGCTGAGAAAGCTTCGCATACTGATGCGGCTAGATGAATTTCCTGACTGCACAAAGATTCTCGGGATTACGTCTGAGATGACCGATCACCGTTGGCATGCGGCGCTTGTCGTATTTACTGTCATGCTGCCGATTTCTACCATCGGTCACGGACACGCCCACGATTATCAGCACCCTGAGTTGCACGGTTGGTATGAAAGCTTGCATAGTGGCAAAGGGCCCTGCTGCGACGGCAGCGATGCGAAGCACGTTGATGACGTCGATTGGGAAACTAAGGATGGTCACTATCGGGTGCGCATCGATGGCGAGTGGGTTGATGTTCCGAATGACGCTGTCGTGGACGGACCGAACCGTGCTGGCCGCACGATGGTCTGGCCCTACTACCTAAATGGTCATGCGACAGTACGCTGTTTCATGCCGGGGAGCATGGGCTGACCGCGAGCGCACGGAGTTCGAAGCGGCAGATCCTTCTTCGTCTTGGCGAGGCGACCGACGCTGTCGGGTGGGTCATACGTGGGTCGGTTCGGCGAAGGACCGGTCGAAGGAGAGACTGATGGTCACGACGCGCACAGCCGCCGGCGCCGCTATCGACGACACCCTGTCGTGCCTTCACGCTCGGACCGAAAACCGGTCGAATGCTGTCAGACCTGCAAGCGTGGCTCCACTTCCCTGAGGTAAATCTCGGTTTTGAGGAGCGCGATTTCGTCGTCCAGCTTGCTTTCGTCGACGTCGATTTACCACGACCGTGGCCTGCCGTAGCTTCCGTTGCTCCAGCGGTACCCTCGACGCTTGAGCGCGTCCTTGAGCTCAAAAGGCGACTGCTCGGCCCACACTCGCATCGTCTTTCTTCGAGCCTGCTCGAACAGGATGGCGAGCGCCAGCGCGCCGGCTGTCGGCGGTTCGAATGCCAATATCTCGAGAAGAGCATGGCGATCGTCGAACCGCTCTGTGTGCTTGATGGAAGAAAACGGCGCCATTCAGGAGGTAACCCAGGCGAGAACGTTCGAAGCCATGCTTCCTCCACTCTAGATCGGTTCAACGCCTCGGCCATGGCGGCGAGGGCTAAATCAGTTTCTAGCAATGGCAGTCAACATGTCATCTCTCGTACCGTCCGAGATAGCGCCGCCGCGCTCGGACGCTGCCGCAGAAGATCCTGGTGGTGATCGATGACATCGATCGGCTCGAGCCGGAATAGATCCGGACGGTCATCCGACACATCAAGGCGCCCGCGAGCCTTCCCGGGCTTACCTACCTGCTGCTCTACCAGCGCGACATCGTAGAACGCGCGTTCGACGGCGGGACGCCCGGCGACGGCCGCAAGTACCTCGGGAAGGTCGTGCAAACCGCTTTCGACGTGCCGGTCGTCGAGGGGGGCGCGCATCGGCAATATCGTTCTTTCCGAGGTGCTTACGGCGGCTCTGCCGACCGATCTCGCCTTCGATCAAACCCGGTGGGGCAACCTGTGGAACGGCGGGATAAAGCACTTCTTCCGCAATCTGCGCGCCGCCAAGCGGTTCATCGGCGGCGCCGAGGTACAACTGACTTTGGCACCGAGAACCTCGAGGTCTGGAGGTTAATCTCATCGATACGGTCGCACTCAAAGCACTGCGACTGTTCGAGCCGCACGTCTATGCGGCCGTCGCGCAGAGCAAGGCCTTCACAACGGGCACGCATGATCGGCGGGACACCGATAAAGAAAAGATCAAAGCCGTAGTTGCGGCCGCCTCGCCGGAGAACAAGCAGGCAGTGCGATATATCGTGTCCAAAATATTCCCGGTCATCGATTGGGCGTTCGGTGCTCCCTGGCACGGGCCGGATTGGGAGTCGCGGTTCTGCTCCACCGTGTTGCACGCGAACTCGCATTTCGCGTCATTTTCCTGCGGCCGATTGTCCGCTACGGTGGCGGGCCTAAACGTATCGGACGCCGCGTCGTACTCGAGGCGTCTGCGCGGCTTGACATCCACCGTGATTGTTCTCATTATGTTCTCATAGCTGAAACGTCCTTGAAACGTCACCGACAAGCGATCGGGATGGCAACGACAGCCACCATCCTGCATGCGGACCTGGACGCCTTCTATGCTTCGGTCGAGCAGCTGCTGGACCCGTCGTTGCGCGGCAAACCAATCGCCGTGGGCGGTGGAGTTGTGCTTGCGGCTTCTTACGAAGCCAAGGCCTTCGGAGTGCGCGGCGGCATGACGGGACGACTAGCGCGCAAGCTCTGTCCGCAAATCACTTTTGTCGGCGGGCACTTTAGGGAATACCAACGGCTAGGTGATGCCGCCATCAAGGTGATCGGCGATTTCACGCCGCTTGTGGAACGGATTTCCATCGACGAGGCCTTCGCCGAGGTTGCGGGCTGCACTCATCTCTTCGGTCCGCCCGCCGAAATTGCAAACATAATCCGCCAGCGCGTGCGGGCCGAGCTTGGTCTTCCAATCTCGGTTGGTGTGGCGCGCACCAAGCATTTGGCAAAAATTGCCTCGCAGGTGGCCAAGCCCGACGGGCTCGTGGTCGTCGATCCCGACACCGAGCTGGAATTCCTTCACCGTTTGCCCGTCGAACTGATGTGGGGCGTGGGTCCGGTCACGAAGGCGCGGCTCGCCGAGATCGGCGTGCTAACAATCGGGCAACTGGCAAAGGCGCCGGGATGGTCGCTCGAGCGGCTGCTTGGCCCCGCGGCAGGGGAGAAACTCGCCGCGCTTGCGTGGAATCGTGATCCACGGGAAATCAAGGCGCACAGCCGAGCCCGATCGGCAGGAGCGCAATCGGCAATTGGCAGGAAGCCTGCCGAAGAGCAAGTTTTCCGACCAACCCTGCTTCACCTCGCTGACCGGATCGGCACCCGGCTCCGCGCCAAATCCAGGCCTGGCCGAACCGTGACGGTTCGCGTTCGTTTCGCCAATCTGAATTCGGCCACCCGGTCAGTCACGCTCGATGCACCAGTTTCCGCGACCGTGATCCTTGCCGAGATTGCCGAGGATCTCGTGCGCGCGATCCTCGCAGAACGCGCTGATGAGAAGACTATCTCGCTGCTGGCGATCTCCGTGTCGCATCTCGAGGAGCACTGGGATCTGGAGCTTGAACTTCCGCTTGGGCTTAAAGATGAGCGCCGTCGCCCCGGCAGCAAAGTCGGCATGGCACGATGGGCGGCCGACCGTGCCGTCGACAAGATCCGCGATCGCTTCGGGTGGGACGCGATTGGATATGGCTCGGTGGCGCTCGGCATCTCTCGTTCCGTTCCCGACGAGTTTCGCGAGCTCGCCGAAAAGGACCTGTGATCACCTTGTGCGTCCGAAGCGTACGTGTCGCGCAAACCACCGACGGAGCGGCCGCCGTTCTCGGAGACATTGCCTGTCGCTGATGGATCGCTCGCGGTGCCGTTGCGGTTAGATCTTCGACCGTCTCGAATGCCCCTCTTTCACTTGGAAACAACTGCCAAGCGATTGATATTGCTGGGGCGCAATTCTGCGCATTTTTCAAATACGGCTTGAAATCGTTGAATAATCCAACAGATGTTGATTCCGCTATGCGGAGACCCTGGAGAAGGTCGGGGTAAGGCAAGGCGAGGGGCAAACTCCAATTCATGCCTCCAGGTCTTGATCAACCGAGATCTTTTAGACCAAAGGCTCTTTTGAGCGGGAAATGCACCTAAACTCGTTTCCTCCGCTGTAGCCCGTTGAAATCACAGCAAATACGGACGCCCTCCGAGCGCACCATAAATCCACGCGGCGATATGCCGTCGCAAGGGCTTACACTGGCAGGGATTGGGCTCGGAAAGATCTTTGCTACCACAGCACTTGAGACGCACGCCGCTGATGCGTCTGAGCAAAGCCAGAAAGGGATCGGCGGTTAAGCCATATGTCCGCTTATCGCGCGAGAAGAGACAGCGGACTCCTGCTCCGGCACCATCAGCTTTTGACCTGCTGCGACATTGACCGGCTCATAAGACAACATTGCTGTCACACCAAATCTCGTTCTTCTGAATATTATTCCAGAAATGTTTGAGATAAGCCGGAGTTAACATGTTCGGCTGGAGTGGGAGCTCGAAGGCGTAGCTTGTAGGAGGCTTCTATGACCAACTTGATGATCAGGATTGCGACGCTGGCAACGTGTTCGATTGCGCTGATCGTTGCGTTCTCGGTCACTTCGGCTGTTGCGGCCCCGGGCACTGGGCCAGGTGGCAGTGACGCAGACTATAGCGGGATGGGGCAACGCTCCGCTTATCCCCCTTCGTCATACCCGAAGCGGTCGGGCGCCAAGGCCACTCACGCGCCCAAGGCCAAAAAAGCCAAGCAGTCCCTGTTCGACGCCCCCGCCTTTGCTCATGGGTATCGCGCAGCTTATTCGGCGATCTACGACCGCACTGACTATGCCTCTGCGATTGAGCAATTGAAAACGCTCGGCCACGACGACAATCCAAACGTCGCCAACCTCATCGGCTACTCCTACCGCAAGCTCGGTGACTACGAGCAGTCGCAGGTCTGGTACGAGCGCGCGCTCAAGGCCGATCCGAACCACGTGCTGACGTGGCAGTATTATGGACTGTGGCAGCTCGAGCGGGGCAACCGCGAGCAAGCGCTCTATCATCTCGGCCGGATTGCATCCATTTGCGGGACTGGCTGCGAGGAGTACCGGTCGTTGGCCGCCGCGCTAGAGAAGCCGCCCGGCACTAGCCTGGTTTATTAGGACAGCAGCGGTCAGAGCTCGGCGCTAACGCGACAGGTGAGGCCATGTCTGTTCGTGGCCCTTAGCCGCACAAGACCGAGCCTATTGCGATGTCGACTATCGGCGGCGGACCGGACGCGGGGCCGCGCTTGCCTCGACCGCCGCTTGTGACCCGAAGCCGAGATCGGCGAGCACAAAGTAGTGCGCTATTTGGTCGGTCCTCCCGGTGGTCGAATGAGGACATCAGATGGTGGACGTCTGCGTTTTGGGCCCATCGAAAAGCTTTCTTCAGGAATCGCTTGTGGGGGATCCGCACCCGCGCACGCAACAAGGCGGCGATGACGTCGTGTTCGATTTCTCCAAAAGGGTACGGCACGCCGTCACGTCGGATGACGTCGGGGACGCTTCGCGGCCATGGACCCGTCCTAAAGTGCGCCCAGGAAGCACTGCCATTTCAAGAGTTTGACGCAGAATGCGCTGTACGACTGCGAGCACATGGTATTCAATCCCTGGAACTGTCTGCCTGGGCACGGGCCGCTCGGCAGCGTCAACTGGATGCGGCTCGCCGTCTATCTTGCCTCGCGGCGGGTACGGCGGAAAGTGAACTTGGTGGGTCATGAGCAGCGAGCCGAAGCCCGATCGTTTGGGCGGACTTCAGCGGACACAGGGGCCGCCGAATGTCGAGAATGAGGCTCCGCATGCCGAACGCCGCCAGCTCACCGTGACATTTATCGACATTGTCGGTTCGACACCCCTAAGCGAGCGGATCGATCCCGAGGAGTTCTTCGCGATTATCAGAACTTACCGCGATATCTGCGACGAACAGATTCGCCGCTACGGCGGTCATATCGCCAGAATGATTGGTGACGGGTTGCTCGCATTTTTTGGCGTCCCGCAAGCCCATGAAAATGATCCTGAGCGCGCGGTCCGCGCCTCTCTGGCGATTGCCGCGGCGATCAAGGAACACAAGTTTCTGCTGTCGGACGGCAACTTCGTTCGCCTCGGCGTGCGCATCGGGGTCAACACCGGGGTCGTCGTCGTCGGCAGCGTGCCCGGCGAGCCCCCCGATCGACGGGAAGTGTTCGGCAGTACGGCGCATGTCGCTGCCCGCCTGCAAGGACTCGCGAGTGAGAACGGTATCGTAGTCGGCTCGAGCACTTACGATCTGACCCGCAGAACCTTCAGCTATGCGCCGCTTGGCCGACAAGCTCTCAAGGGCGTAGAGGAGCCGGTCGAGGCTTGGCGTGCAGAGGCGCTTGGGTCAAACGAAAGCAGGTTCGACCGCGCGCGGAGGTCGCCTCTTGCCCCGATGATAAACCGAACCAGCGAAAGTGCGTTACTTGCCGAGATGTGGCAGCAGACTCTCGCCGGCTCGGGACAAGTTGGCGTCATCTCCGGCGAGCCCGGCATCGGCAAGTCACGTTTGATCCGCCAGTTCCGCAGTTCGCTCGGTGCGTCTCCGCGTGATGTTCTGTCGCTGCAATGTTCACCGTTCCACATCAACACGCCGCTTGCCCCGGAAATCGAGCGCCTCATACGCGCGACTGGCATCCACGAGACCGACAACGCGGAACTCGCGCTGGCAAAACTGCAAGCGCTGTTGGCGAGCGCCGTCACCGACCTCAAGCAGGCGCTTCGTTACTACGGGGCGGTGCTATCGATTCCCGCATGCGCGGGATACGAGCCCGCGGATTTCGGATCTCCCCTGGAGCGCGAGCGCGCGTTTCAGGTGTTCGTCGACGCTCTTGTCGCCGCCTCGCGCAAGCAGCCGATCCTCGGGATCGTCGAGGACGTCCAGTGGATGGACCCGACCACCATCGAACTGCTGGTACGCGTGATGGCTCGCTGTCCTGGCGAGCGGATCATGGTCCTGATCACGCATCGCGATGATTACAAGGCCGACTGGTTGCCAAGCACGGCAATTAGACGGATCCCCCTCCGGAAGCTTGCAGCGCATGAATGCGAGCAGATGGTCGCAGCCGTCGCGGGCAGCGATTTCGTGCCGCGCCAGATTACCAGCCAGATCGTGGAAAGGACCGACGGCGTGCCACTCTTTGTCGAGGAGTTCACGCGGGCCGTCGTCGATGCCGGTGCGGTCCCGCCGGCCGCCGAAAGCCCTGTGCCGAAGTTGCCGGAACCCCTGGTGCCGTCAAGTATTCACGATTCCCTGATGGAGCGCCTTGATCGTCTCGGTCCTGCCAAGCGCGTCGCCCAGATCGCCTCCGTTTTCGGAAGGCGTTTCGACTATGAAGGCATTTTCAACGTGTTTCCGGATAAGAGCCAAACGCTGCCACAGGCGTTGCGAGCTCTCGAGAGAGCGGGGATCGTGTATCGCAGCAAGGAACCTCAAGGCGAGGCCTTCACGTTCAAACATGCGATGATACAGGAAGTCGCCTACTCCTCGTTGCTCATGGAGGAAAGGCGTGAACTCCATGCGCGCGTGGCATCGTGGCTGCTCCAGGAAGCCTCCATTGAAGAAAGCGGCCAGCCGGCGGTATTAGGCTATCATTATGCGCGCGCAGGCAACATTCCGGAGGCGATCGAGGCCTGGCTCCAGGCTGGAAAATCCGCGCTGCGCAGATCTGCCACCAAGGAAGCCGTGGCTCACCTTCGCGAAGGCCTCTCGCTGATATCCAAGATGCCGGCGTCGCCACGGCGCTTCGAGGCTGAAATCGGACTGCAATCCAATCTGGCGATGGCGTACACGGCCAACGCCGGATGGTCCGACCCGAACGTCTATGGCCCCTACAGTCGTGCACTCGAGCTTTGCGCGAGCCATGGCACCATTCGCGAGAAGGCGACGGTGCTGTGGGGAAGTACCATAGCCAAGCTGGTCAACTGCGAGCTCACCAAGGGCCTCGAACACGCGGAAAATTTCGTCCGGCGGGCAGAAGAGTGGCGCAACGACGAGGCCGCCCTCATGGCCTACACCGCCGCCGTGATCGCCAATTTCTTCCTCGGTCGTTTGCAGCAGGCGAGTGAGCTCGCGGCTCTGGTCAGCGCTCGCTACAATCCGCGCGAGCACGGCAAGCTGGTCCAGATCTATCAGCATGATCCATTAATTGTATCGCTCGTCTATTCCGGACACATTGAATGGCTGTTGGGCCGGCCCGGCCGGGCCAGAGAGTGCTGCGTGACGGCGCGGCAGCTTGCGAACGAGATCGGACATCCGTTCATGGTGGCTTTTGCCTCCATTCTCGGCGTCGCCGATCACTGGTATGAGGGTGACCTTGCGGAGAACCTTGCCAGCGTGAAGCGTGGTCTGAAGGTCGCTGACGAGTATGGCTATCCGATGTACCGGGTCATCGGTCCATTGTGGGCAACCGCAGCCTTGGCGGCACGAGGCCCCGCGCCGGACGCGCTCGAGAAGCTATGCGGCCTGCTCGATAAGCTGCCCGCCGAGAACCGGTGCATCCAGATGCCGCTCTATCGAATTCTGCTTGCCACGGAATTCGGACGGATCGGGCAGATGGGCAGGGCTCGAAACTTCGCTGCCTCGGCTGAGGCCCTGGTGAAGCAAACCGGCGAGCGCTGGGCAGCTCCCGAGATCTACCGGATCCACGGCTCGCTGCTGTGTCGCGATCCATCGCGGGACGACCGGGCCGCCATGCGCTTGTTCAAGCGCTCGCTTGCCACTGCCAGGAAGTTCGGGGCGGTCGGTTGGGAATTGCGCACGGCGATCAGCATCGCGCGCCTGGTCAGCGCAGGCGAGAGCGCATCCGGACGCACTGAGGCACGAGACCTGCTAATATCGACCCGGGCGAAATTCGCATCCGCGGAAACTTCCCGCGATCTGCGCGAGGCTGATGATCTGGTGAGAGTGTTGAACTAGTATTGGCGCCTGAGATCGGACCGTTGGAGCCGGTGATGCGCAGAGCCTGGAGGCCAAGATTCAGCCCAATCGCAGGACATAGCCTCGAACTTGGCGCCGAC
The DNA here is from genome assembly GCF_040547725.1 of Bradyrhizobium sp. LA2.1. Classification (NCBI taxonomy): domain Bacteria; kingdom Pseudomonadati; phylum Pseudomonadota; class Alphaproteobacteria; order Hyphomicrobiales; family Nitrobacteraceae; genus Bradyrhizobium; species Bradyrhizobium sp. LA2.1. The sequence continues at coordinate 11,684 of NZ_JBEPQI010000016.1, read as the reverse complement.
GCACAAAGTTAGCCGAATGAAGCGCCGCGCAATTCGAATCGAATTGCAAGGTTCGACTACCGATGGTACTCGCGCGCGCTGACAAAGTGATCGGCTGAGTGCGTATCTTGTTGCGCTGCATGAGTCCGGATGTGACCCTTCGCGGACCTGAACCGCGGATCCGGTGATGTCCGCTCACAGTGGCGGAGCAGACCATCTACCATGGACCCGCCGACTTCCGAGCTTGACCCGAAGGCGACGTTCGGCCGGCGACCGCAATGGTAGCCTTCGTGAGGATCAGGGCCATGGCTTCCCACAGCCGGGACAATCGTCAGAGCGCGACTGTTTCCTCGACCACATGGTTCAGCGGCGTCCCCTCCGCGGACAAGGTCACTCGCAGTTTGAGCTTGCTACTCTTCACCTCTCCGCTACGCACTAGGTTCTCAATTTCACGCTGCGATGTAACTCCGACATGCTTCAGAAATTTACGGATAGCCATATTGAAGCGGTCTTCATCGAACTCGGCGGTCATGGCTGTTCTCCCTGATCGGGCAGGCAAAGTCTAGCACGAGGCGAGCAATGACGAAACATCGAGGCCTCGCTCGCGTCGCCACCGACTTCCTCCTCAACCTGATTGCCTGCAACCTCGGCCCGAAGCTGAAGACTACACCTGGAAGCGAAATCTCACTTAGTGGAGTGCTTCCGCTTCTGGCCCTTCGCGGACCTGAACCGCGGATCCGGTGATGTCCGCTCACAGTGGCAGAGCAGACCATCTACCATGGACCCGCCGACTTCGGAGCTTGACCCGAAGCTGACGACGGGCAGTGCACCGGCTGAGGGCAGCTTTTGGGTAGTGGGTCGGTTTGATTATGGCAGCCGGACGGGCTGGAAACGGGGCGACTCCAAGCGCATATTGATAGGACATGACGCGGAGCAACCCCGTGGCCTTGATCAGATGGGTGTTAGGCGCAGCCTTGGTTGGAATTACATTCGGTGGCTACCCCGCTAAATGGTGGTCCGCCTCCATTGCCGTCGCGCTCTGTGTCGCGGCTGCCTTTGCCCTTCACTTCGTCGCGCCCTAGTCCCCGCAACAAACTTGTTTCAGTTGACTTGAGCCGGACGCCCGCTGTTAGAATTTGCAAGCATGCATTCCTGCCGCCTAGCCTGGCGAACTTCCTGTGCAAGACGCTGCCGAAGGTCGCCACGGAGATGGCGCGGTGTGCGCTGACCTGCAATCTGACGCGCGTGTTCAACATCGTTGGCGTCGAGCCTCTTGTCCGCTATTTGCGCAATGATCTGAAGGCTGCGCGTACCTCATCTGAAAACAGCATCGGCTCCTCCCAGGCGGCGAAATGTCCGCCACGTTCGACCTCGCTGAAGTAGGCGAGGCCGGGGTACATAATCTCGACCCAACTTCGGGGCGCAGCAAAGATTTCGCCGGGGAACGTCGTAAATCCCACCGGAACCGCGACCGCCGGAGGAGACTTGCCGGCCGCACGGGCTGCGGCCCGTCCAGCCTCCCAGTACCACCGTGCGGCCGAGGCCCCAGCGCCCATCAGCCAGTACAGCGTGATGTTGTCGAGGATGCTGTCCCGGGTGAGACTGCCCGCGGGCTTACCCTCCACGAACGCGCGGGAAATCTTGTAGTAACTGTCCGTGTCATGGTCGAGCATCCAGCTCGCGAGCCCGAGGGGTGAATCCAGCAGGGAGTAGCCGATTGTCTGTGGCCGCGTCGACTGCTCCAGGAAGTAGCCAAAGCCACTCGCCCTAAACGTCGCGGCCGCCTTCTGCGCCGCGCGTTCCTTCTCGGATTCTGCGGGCAGCTTGTCGGACATTGCCGCCACACCCGCGAGCAAGTTGACGTGGATGCCGAGAAGTCCCTTGGGTGCCTGGCGCCCCATCGCATCCGTTACTGCCGCTCCTACGTCGCCACCCTGGGCGACGTAGCGCGTGTAGCCGAGGCGATCCATTAGCCCCGCCCACGCACGCGCGATGCGCGCGGCGTCCCATCCGAGTTCGGTGGGCTCACCCGAGAAGCCGTAGCCTGGCAAGGACGGCAGCACCAGGTGGAATGCATCGTCGGGAGTGCCACCATACTTGGTCGGGTCAGTCAGGGGACCGACGGTATCGAGGAGTTCGATGACCGAGCCAGGCCAGCCGTGCGTCATGATCAGCGGCAGCGCGTTCTCATGCCGGGACTTGACGTGGATGAAATGGATCTTCACCCCGTCGATCACGGTCGTGAACTGTGGCAACGCGTTCAGCCGTGCCTCGCACTTGCGCCAGTCGTACTCAGTCGACCAGTAGCGGGCGAGCGCCCGCAGCGTCGCCAGTTGCACACCCTGCGACCGATCCTCAACGAGCTCTTTGGTGGGCCAGCGCGTGGACGCGAGGCGCCGGCGGAGATTAGCGAGGTCTTCACCCCGGACATTGACGCGGAAGGGAAGAATTGCGTCGGCTTTGGTCGTACCAAACGGGGACCCTCCTTGCTTCGATTGCGCGCGTGCGGCGACGAAATGTATTGGAAGCAAGCTGACGGCACCAGTTGCGACTGACCCTGCGAGGAGGCTGCGCCGGGTGGGTGAAGAGGAGATTGCAGTCATGTTCGGCCTCCTTGTTTGCAAGCCCGCTCCTAGACTAGTGAACTGCGATGCGTCGCTCTGACCCACAAAAGGTTGGCCGAGACATAGGCCCGGTAGGCTCGCACATACTCGCGGAACTCTCGAACCCACTCACGCACAGGGCTCTAACGCCTGATGTTTGCCGCTCGCATTGACGATTTTACTCCACTTGCGAACGGCACGCCGCCAAATTCAGCGATCCTTGCTCGGCGCAGCTTGTTGAACCAGGGCCCCAGCGCTCGGCCATCGAAGTGATCCGCGATTAGCGCGCGACCTCCCTGTGATGCCCCAGGTTCGTCAGGGATGGTAGTCGGCGAAAGTGAACTCATGGTCGGTATTGGCCCAAATGCGAAGTGATAAACTCCTCACTGAGGTCCGCTTAGTGGGGCGGAGCGGACTGGATTTGCTCACTCTGAGTTCTTCGCTTTTTGACCCGATTCGGACATTGGTCGTGCAGCAAATGCCGCACCCGCTCCCCCTTCCGGAATGCTAGTATTTGCCAACACGATGCTTTCCAACGTGGCGCTGACATGAGGCGGGGCGAGTTCAGGTGCGTGGCGTGGCGGCGGCGTGGCCGCAAGAGAAGCAAAGGAGAACGAGTACAATGAATATCAGATTCCTTGCGCTGCTGTCGCCATAGCGACCGCAATGCCTGCTGCTGCTGAAGACGGCGAAACTGTCACGCCGTACTTCAATCTGGCGATATCCAATATTCCCGGCAAATCACTGTTCGCCCAATTCGTTGACCAGTGCCGGGGGGAGCGTCGGCTTCGCACGCCCATGCAAAATCGGCTTTCGTCTTCGCGTACGTTCTATCTGGAGAAATCGACTCACAGGTGAATGAGTTCTTCTACGGCCCCGGCACCTGGTACACGCGCGAGGGCGATATTGGTGATCAGGTGCGGCAACAGCAGGTTCCGATTATCGGTGAGGGCCAGGGCGTCTACAGCTTCGTGCATATTGACGATGCGGCTGGGGCGACCGCTGCCGCGCTGGACTGTCCGCCGGGAGCGTACAACATCGTCGACGGAAACCCGTCGCCTCAGCACTTGTGGTTGACGGCGTTCGCGCGTGCTGCAGGAGCACCTGCGCCACCTCGCGTCAGCGAAGAAGAGGCGCTTCGGGCGTCAGGCCGCGACGCAGTCTATTACGCGACGAGGCTTAGGGGCGCTTCGAACGAGAAAGCCAGGCGCGAGCTTGACTTCCGTCCGCGCCCGCTCGAGTGGATTCTAGATCAAAGATCGGACTGAATAAGTGCGCTGCGCGTCTGACATACAAAAGGTTGGCGTAATGGCCGCCCCCGCACATTGCCGTCTGTCCGCACCGGGGGAGGTACGCGCTGAATTTTCGGCGCAAGCTACGATGCCGCGATTGCGGTCGGCTCGCGCGAGGGCGGTCGAAACAGCGATGCATTTGCTGCGGTGTAGAGTCAGGCGGCGAGACTCCTTGGGCGAAACGGGGACGTCGAGGATCGTGCCCTGCGATCAGCAATGCGATCTTTGCGGCGACGGGCAAGCGGCTGCGCAAGATGCCGGTCGATCCGGCCATCCTGAAGACATGAGGTATCCATGAGCACGTTGCTTGGCCAAGTCCTCGAAGCGCACGGCGGTCTGGAACGCTGGCGGCGACACAGCAAGGTTGAGGCCACCATCGTCACCGGTGGTGGCCTCTTCCCGCTGAAAGGCCTGATGCAGGATCGCAATCCGCGGCGCATGACTGTGTGGCTGCACGAGGAGCGCTCTTCCATCACGCCTTTCGGAGCTTCCGATCAGCGCACGATGTTCACGCCGGACCGGATCGCCATCGAAAAGCTTGACGGTGCGTTGGTCGCCGAGCGCTACGCGCCCCGGGATTCCTTTGCCGGACACCAGATGCACACGCCCTGGGATCCCCTGCACCGCGCCTACTTCAACGGCGAAGCCGTGTGGACCTATCTCACGACGCCATTCCTGCTGGCGATGGACGGGGTCCGTGTCGAAGAGACCGATGCCTGGCGGGACGGGGCAGAGCCATGGCGCGTGCTGCGCGCCTACTTCCCCGGCTGGATGGAAACCCACTGCATGGTCCAGGACTTCTTTTTCGGCGAGGACATGATGCTGCGCCGTCACGATTACAGTGTGAACATCGCGGGAGGTCTTCCGGCCGCCCAACTCACATTTGGCTATATCGAAGCGGATGGCATTCGTCTGCCGAGCATACGGCGCGCCTACGCGCGCGGTCCTGATCGCAGGCCCATCACGGACATGCTGCTGGTCTCGATCGATTTCAGCGAGGTCGCCTTCCGGTAATCATCCGCCGCTCTGGCGGGCCCCGGCGACACAACAACCGAGACATTTTCGTAATCGCGAAACTTGAGGCTGACGAGATAGGCATCCTCGGAAGGAAACGAGCCGGAAAGACCCGGCAGGGGGTTGTCATCTCGAGTTTCGGTAACCGCGAGTTCGGCGCTGCGCAGGGAGCGCGTGATCAGCGAGGGCGCGTGTCCTTCAGATGCAACGTCTGCCCGAGCTTCTGTCCGTACATACTTACTAATGTCATTGGGCCGGCCCATCCGTCGGGTTGGATCGGACAAATCACTCGTCTCGCCGCGAGGTCGCCGCCCATTATCCGGGATCGGCGAGCGGCGGTCTAGACTCGGAAGGGGATGCGCGGCTGTTGGTGAGAGCCCTGTGGTAGGATGATTTTCAGAGTGATTTCAACGCCCGGATGCGAATGTGCCAGTGCATCGTTCAGCGAGCCTGACCAAAAAATCCGGCACAGAATAAAATATTGCATTCGGAAGCTTGCAGCAGGATCAGGCAAAGCACAGCTGCTTCGGGAAAGAACCCGTAATTCTGGGCACCTAGAATGCGGACCGAAAACTCGCGGCACTCTCACTTTCCGCCTTCCAGTCGTTAACAAGGGAGGGTGATCATGAAGATCGTCGTCATCGGCGGCACCGGCCTGATCGGCTCGAAGACCGTCGCGATTCTGCGTCAGGGTGGCCACGAAGTCCTCGCCGCCTCGCCCAACAGCGGTATCAACACCATCACCGGCGAGGGTCTCAAGGAGTCAACGGCCGGCGCGGAGGTGGTGGTCGACCTCGCCAATTCGCCCTCATTTGAAGACAAGGCGGTGCTGGAATTCTTCGAGACGTCTGGCCGTAACCTTCTCGCGGCGGAGGCGGCAGCGAACGTCCGGCACCATGTCGCACTATCAATCGTCGCAATCGACCGGACAGACAATGGCTATTTCCGCGCCAAGGTCGCCCAGGAGAAATTGATCAAGTCCTCCGGTATCCCATACACCATCGTCCGTTCGACCCAGTTCCTGGAATTCCTTCGCGGCATTGCCGATCTAAGCGCAGTTGGAAACAGAGTCAGGCTCCCGCCGGTCCTGTTCCAACCCATCGCGGCGGACGACGTTGCTGCCAACGTCGCCGAAGTGGCGCTCGCGGCGCCGCGAAATGGCATCGTCGAGATCGCCGGCCCGGAACGAGCACCGTTCAACGAAATCGTCGCCCGCTATCTGAAGGCGATCGGCGACCCGCGCGAGGTCGTGAGCGACCCCGAGGCGCGGTATGGCGGCGGTCGGGTCGAGGAGAAATCGCTGGTGCCACTCGGCGAGGCGCGCCTCGGGCGCATCGGTCTGGACGAATGGCTTCGCCGCTCGCAAGCAAAAGCCTGATCCCACATCGGAGGCAAGCCCAGTCTGTCGCGAGCGGATCCCCGGCAACGAAGAAAAGAGGCGACCATGACGATCAAACTCGTTGCGTTGGTTCTTCTGTGCCTCATGATCGGCACGGCCGTGGCTCAGGAGCCCAAGGTCACGTCACTCATGTCTAAGGATCTTCCGGAGAATCCTGGAAGGGAAGCTCTGATGATCATTGTCGAGCATGCGCCCGGCGGGTCGAGCACTATCCACCGACACAATGCACATGCGTTTGTATACGTGCTGGAGGGCTCCGTCGTGATGCAGCTGAAGGGTGGACAACCGGTGACACTGACACCGGGACAGTCCTTCTATGAAGGCCCTGCTGATGTTCATGTCGTCGACCGGAACGCGAGCAGCACCCAGCCGGCGAAATTCCTGGTGCTCATGATCAAGGACAAAGGTGCCCCGGCGGTCGTGCCCGCGCAGTGATTGTTACGGCAACGCAAGTCCACGAAAGGTAAGGCGAACAACAGGAGACAAATATGAGCCTGGACACAAACACGAGCTTGGGCAACACCCCACATCCCTCGGTCAAATCCTGCGCCGACAAGGTAAGCGAGAAGTACATCCACGGTCGACCGGAGCCCGAGTTGGTTCCGTCGCGCTACGCGCTGAAGGTCGGTAACATTGACGTGCTGGTGGTCAGCGATGGGGTGCTATCGCTGCCAGGCGCGATGTTGGGCCACAACGTTGATCCGGCCGTCCGGGCGGCCTGGCTGGAGGACATGTTTCTGCCGGTGGATGTGCTCGAGTGGGCGCTGAACGTGGTCGTGGTGCGTAGCGGCGACCGGACCATACTCGTCGACGCGGGGATGGGAGCGGAGTTTCCGGACTTGCCACGGGCCGGGCACACGGTCCAACGATTGGAGGCCGCCGGCATCGATCTCGCATCCGTGACCGACGTGGTGCTCACCCACCTGCACATGGACCACGTTGGCGGGTTGCTCATCGACGGAGTGAGGGAGCGGCTGCGTCCGGAACTGCGGGTCCACGTGGCGGCCGCCGAAACCAAGTTCTGGGAGTCGCCCGATTTCTCCCACGTCTCCATGCCGCCGGGGTTCCCGGACGCGCTTCGGCGGACGGCCAAGCGGTTCTTGAAAGAGTACGAGAGTCAGTTGCGGACGTTCGAGGAACAGCACGAAGTGGTGCCGGGGGTGCTCGTCACACGCACCGGCGGCCACACCCCCGGGCACAGCGTGGTCCGTCTGGCATCCGGCAGCGACCGGCTGACGTTCGCCGGCGACGCCGTGTTCCAGGTCGGGTTCGAGCATCCCGACTGGTACAACGGCTTCGAACACGATCCGGAGGAGGCGGCCCGCGTCCGGGTCCGTCTTTTGCGGGAGCTGGCGGCGAACCGCGAGTCGCTGGTGGCCACTCACCTTTCGTTCCCATCCGTCTGCCATGTGGCAGTCGACGGCGACGTCTTTCGTTGGGTACCGGGCCCCTGGGAGTACTGACCGCTTATTGGGTTAGGGCCGAACCAGACGACCGCATGCGTTTGAACGAAACGGATGCCCAACGGCAGGGAGGCGAACATCATGGATGTATATGAGGCAGTCACAAGCCGACGGGCGGTACGCGGATTCAAAGACGAGCCTGTGTCGAGGGAGGTGCTTGAGCGCGTGCTGTCCGCCGCGGCTTGGTCGCCGTCCGGATCGAACATCCAGCCGTGGAACATCTACGTGTTGACCGGCGCGCCGCTGTCCGAGCTCAAGACGCGCGCCGTCGAGCGCGTGTGCCACGGCGACCCCTGGGACGAGCGGCAGTACGAGATGTACCCGCCCGCGCTGAAGTCCCCGTACGGGGAGCGCCGATCCGCCTTTGGCAAGGAGCGCTACAGCGCGCTCGGCATTGCGCGCGAGGACTGGGAGGCGCGCCAGCGGGCGGCCATCGGCAACTGGAACTGTTTCGGCGCGGCCGCCGCCCTGTTCTGCTACATCGACCGCGACCTGGGCCGGCCCCAATGGGCCGACGTCGGCATGTATCTGCAGACCGTCATGCTGCTGCTCCGCGCCGAAGGGCTGCACAGCTGCCCACAGATGGCGTGGTCGCAAGTTCGCGAGACGGTCGCGGAGGTCCTGTCACCCTCGGACGGGCTCATCCTCTTCTGCGGCATGTCGATCGGGTACGTGGACCCCACGGTGAGTTACGCCCGTACGGGCCGCGCCCCGCTCGACGAGACGGTCACGTTCGTCGGCGGTTAGTTACTTGCGCTCGGAGACGAGAGGTCCCTTCCATGGAGGTGTAGGGGCTCTGCTTCGGATCGATCCGACATCTCAAGCGGCGCGTTATCGGCGGCATGTAGGGCGTCCCAACGTCGTGCTTCTTTTCGGCCGCAACCCTCCAATCAACCATTGTCCGGTCTCATAAGATAGTTCGCCGCATCTGCTCGCGGCAGCAAGTGGCCCATCTCATCCCGTCAGTCAGCGCTGTGGAGCGTCAGGTCTGAAATCAAAGGCAGACCGGAAGTAGCTGACCGATTGAAAAAGCGACGCGATTAACCCTCAACGGACGTTCGGTTCGCATCATTCCTTCCACTGTCCCGGTACGGGGCGGATTGTACCGACTGGATTTGGCGCGAAAACTGTCATTTTTGAAACTTTGCCCGATATTGCAATCCCTCTCAAATGCCCGCGATGTGGTCACCCCCATGTTTGGAAACCGAAGGATGCTTGGGTCAGTCGCCCCAATGAACCGCCATAAGGACAAATCAAAAGACGACATTCTATGGGCGCGATGCCGTCATAAATCCGCAATCTATGGCAATGAACCTTTCCGCGATTCCAGATTTCTGTAATTTGTGGCGTTAGTTCGGGAGCAAGTGATGACGCAGCATAACCAACAAGGAATGACGCCGCGAGACCATCTCTTGGAGGAAGTTCGGAAGGAGCTAATTAAATTCGAGCGGCGAGAAGTGGAGTTCCGCAAGAAGGACCGAGAGGAGCGCGCTGTGGAGTTGCGGCTTCCCTTGGAGGAAATTAAGATTCACTAATTCCAGAGGCCGCCTAGATGGCGGTCTCTGTCGTTTCGAATGTCACCTATTGGCCCAAGGCCAACATGCAGTCATGTCGGCTTCAACGTCGCCTCTGTGAGCAAAGCGGACGTGAGACTTGCAAGGGTTCCTTCACCTTGATCTAGGGATACATCCGAAGGGGCAATAGCCGGAGATCGCTTCGTGCTGAAGAGTGAGACCAGCTGCTGCTGGGGGCCAACCGGAGATGTCCGATGGGTGCGGCAGGCTCGCGCTTTGCGCATATGAAGAGAACTCTCCGCGTCCGGGCGGTCGTTATTGGCGTGCTGGAAGAGCTGCCGTTTATCTGCCCGTTGGCGGTCGCAGTCGGCTCACTGATCATGCTCGGCATCACGCTCTACAAGGATTGGCCGCAGTGAGGCGCGCCTCCCTCCTGCGAACAGGCTTTTCTATCCGCGTCCCGCGTACCCCGTCAGTGCTGCTGTTCGGATGTCTGTCTGCTCGGCCCGCATTGCGCGCTCGATTCGCTCCGCCAAATCCCGCGAGGTCCGCGGCGACAGGAAGTGCAAGTTGTTGGTCTCCTTTCACTCCTCAACGATCTTGAGAAGGCGAGGGGCGTGCGCTCATAACGCCAGCTTCCGAGGGTAAAACACAAATCGCCCGGCATAGTCGGCATCGACTGCTTTTGACCCACAGCGGCCATGCACCGTTGCATCGGACCCATTTCGCAACGCGCAAATCCATGCTCTAATCATGCTCTTCGTGAGCAACGGTCGGCGCAGTCCTTGTCGATCGTCATCTGCCGCTAAACCGTGTGAGGGAGAAGCGACAATGAAAAGAGCCACGCTGATCAGTCTAAGTATTTCGCTGTCGATCGCGGTCTTGGCGGCTGGTGTCGCGATTTCCGCACAGGACAAGTACACTGTGCAGGTACCGAATGGGCTCGCCTTCTCTGAGTTTAGGGGATACGAGGACTGGCCGGTGATCGCGATCAGTGAGAACGGAGGCAAGGTCGCGGTGATCGTGGGGAATGCGGCAATGATCGACGCCTACAAGCAAGGCGTGCCTGACAACGGCAAGCCTTTCCCAGACGGCGCCAAGATGGCGAAAATTCATTGGAACCCGAAGAAGCAAGAAGCCTACCCCGGTCAGCCAACCGTGCCAGGTACTCAGCATGATGTTGATTTCATGGTGAAGGACAGCAAGAGGTTCGCGGACAGCGGCGGATGGGGATGGGGCGCGTTCGAGTATGACGCGGCGTCCGACGCGTTCAGGCCCGCCACCTTAGCGGATAGTCCGCCGCAGGAAAACGACGCAAAGTGCGGGTTCGCATGCCACACGGTGGTGCAGAACCGCGACTACGTTTTCACCGAGTACGGAAAGAGGTGAGTTTCGGGTAGCGCGAGCTCTCCGCTCTCCTGGAAGATAAATTCGAGCCTGCGAAATCCGGCTCCGCATCCCGGACAAATTGCATCGTCCCTTTTTCATTCGCCCGTTCCGCTGCTCTGAGTCTGGACTGAACTAAGCGGAACTAGGAGGGCATATGTCTTAGGCCGGGCCGCAGGGCCGAGGAAGGGAGGAAGTGACGCAACTCCAAAGAGAGGCGCAAGTGCGTTATCGATGTAGGGAGATAATTCAACCGGACGAAGCCCTGCGGAGGGCATACGGCAGCATTGAGTTAGGAGGCCTCGCGGGCCGTGGACTTCAAAGAGACCCCGTCAGCGCTCGAAAGAAAGGCCGCCTGCGTTGCCACAAGCGGCCCAAGTCTAGGGAGGAAACGCCCAAGGAGGGCAGCGATAGCGGGAGCGCTACCGCATGCCCTAGCCAAGACGATTGCGATCAGCGGTTCAACTGAACGTTGGTAAACGTCGGGCATCTAAAGGGGGCACGGACCGATACAAAGGTTTATGGCGCTCGCCCTGGTCGGTTCGCAGCCGCTGCGAGCCATGCGGTTAGGAGCGGCGGTTCGCGAAGTTAAAAGCGCGGGGTGAGAGAGGTCGAACCGACTAGCCACTTCGAAGCACGTCACGGCCCGTTGACTGATCAGCGTCCCACCGAACGAGCTCGTTCGTGGCGAACATTTTTGGAAGCTATCCGGCTTGTATATTCTCCATCTTGTTTGGACACGGAGCGGGAGTGGACCGCCATTCAGGGCATGCGGATCCTCGCGGGCACGGCGACCTGGATCGAACGGCATACCCTGCCTGACAGGCTTAGAACGTGGATGAGCTACCATCGGATGGGCCATTGGCTGGTAGCCAAGACCGTAGGTTCCCACATGCTAGAATGAAAAACAGTTTATATATCAATGGGGATTGACTGACAGTAAGCGCGATTTTCTCCGCACGGTGACGCCCGCGCTTTTGACGGATGGCCTTCGTATCGAGGGCGGCATCTGACCCGTTCAGGCAGCGGCGGTT
>NZ_JBEPQI010000015.1:0-209110 GCF_040547725.1 Bradyrhizobium sp. LA2.1 | reverse complement strand
GGCATGGACTTGGCCTCCCACGCTGCCAAATCCGTGCACTATGATGTGTCGGCTATGTCCCCGAACACCCGTCGGTCATGTCCCCGGGCTGAACACTTGACCGGGCGATCCAGTACTCCGAGACGATTGTGGTTCAATCGAGAGGCCGCGGCGTACTGGATGCCCCGCCTTCGCGGGGCATGACAGTGGAGAGTTGGGAAGCGGCCTGCCACTCCTCACGCACGCCGTCGTCGCGCTCCGTGCTCATCGAGGCAGACCGCATCGCCTCAAACTCTCCGCGCGACACCAGCTGCTCCAGCGCCCACACCGCAGCGCCACGCACCAACGCGCTCTCATCGCCCAGCAATCGCCGCGCTTCTTCCGCCAGCGCTGCCTCACCGGAGTTGCCAATCGCGATCAGCACGTTCCGTAAAAAACGGTCGCGGCCGATACGCTTGACCGGCGACTTCGTGAACAGCGCGCGAAACGATGCATCGTCGAGGCGTGCGAGTTCGGCGAGCGACGGCGCGCGCAATTCGTCGCGCGCGGCGAGCTTTGCCTCGCGTCCCTCCTGCGCGAACTTGTTCCAGGGACAGGCCGCAAGGCAATCGTCGCAGCCATAGATGCGGTTGCCGATGGCTTTGCGAAACTCGCGCGGGATCGGCCCCTTGTTCTCGATGGTGAGATACGAGATGCAGCGCCGCGCATCGAGCTTGTAGGGTGCCGGAAACGCCGCGGTCGGGCAGATGTCGAGGCACGCCTGGCATGAGCCGCAATGATCGATCTCGGCGTCGTCGCGCGGCAGCTCGAGCGTCGTGTAGATCGCGCCGAGGAATAGCCAGGAGCCGAACTCGCGTGAGACGAGATTGGTGTGCTTGCCCTGCCAGCCGAGATGCGCGGCTTGCGCCAACGGCTTCTCCATCACCGCCGCGGTGTCGACGAACACCTTGACGTCCGATGGCGCGGTCGCCACCAGCCAGCGCGCCAATGCCTTCAGACGCTTCTTGATCAGATCATGGTAGTCGTCGCCCTGCGCATAGACCGAAATCGCGGCGCGCGTGCGCTGCTGCAGGATCGCGAGCGGATCCTGGTCGGGCCCGTAATTGACGCCGAGCATGATGACGCTGCGCACGTCCTGCCACAGCCCGCGCGGATCGACGCGGCGCTCGGGGTGTGCTGCAAGCCAGTCCATGTCGCCATGGCCGCCCGAGGCGATGAATTCGAGAAAATGCTTCCCAGCGTTTTCGATCGTGCCGGATGCGGTGATGCCGATGCAGTCGAAGCCGAGCGCGCGTGCCTCGTTTGCAAGCGCCGTCTTCAATTCGGTCGGATCCGAGTTCAGAAGTCGAGGTCCACGTAGGTTCGCGATGCCGGCACGCCCGCCAGCCATTCGCTCAGCAGCGGACGGAACGACGGGCGGGATTTCACCCGCGCGTACCACGCCTTTGCTGCGTCGTCCTCGCTCCATGGCACGTCGCCCAGATAGTCGATCGCCGAGAGATGCGCCGCGGCGGCGAGATCCGCGTAGGTGAGCCGGTCGCCGGCGAGGAAGTTCCGCGTCTGCGCCAGCCAGCCGATGTAGGCCAGATGATAGCGCACGTTGGCCTTGGCGGCTCGCATCACGTCGGCCGAGGGCGCGCCGCCGCCGTTCTCCTCGCTCATGAAGCGCTTGTAGATCCGCTCGGTGACCAGAGGATGCGAGACCTCCTCGAAGAATTTCTCATTGAACCAGGCCATCAGCCGGCGCACCTCGACGCGCTCGGCGACCGTTTCCGGCATCAGGCGCTTCGGTCCCATGTCGGCGCCATAGGCCTCGTCGACATATTCGGCGATGATCGCGGCGCCCGGTATGGGCGATTGTTCCTTGTCCACCAGGACGGGCGTGGTGCCGGCCGCATTGAGCAGCAGAAACGCCTCGCGCCGCTCCCAGCTGCGCTCTTCGACCAGCCGCAGTTCGAGCCCGTATTCTCCCGCGATCAGGCGGATGAAACGCGAGTGCGGGCAGAACGGATGATGAAACAGCGTAAACATGAAGCCTTTGACTATTTGATGGTGATTAAGAATCCATCAATGTTTGTGCGGCGCCACACTAGTCCTTCAAAACCGCGAGGCAAGGGCGTGACGTCGCATTTTGCGATTGCGAGAGCAGGACGAATAGGCGAGAAGAGCCCCGCTTTTCCAGCGGAAATGGACCGTAAATATGTCAGACGCAATACGGGCAGTGATCCTCGGCATCATCGAGGGTGTGACCGAGTTCCTTCCCGTGTCCTCGACCGGCCACCTTCTGCTCGCGGAGCGCTTCTTCCATCTCGGCGAAGGCGCCTTCTGGGATTCGTTTACCGTTCTGATCCAGCTCGGTGCGATCCTTGCGATCGTCGTGCTGTACTTCAAGAAATTGTGGGACGTCGCGATCGGCATGTTCACCGGCGACGCCTATGCGCGCCGCTTCGTGATCGGCGTGCTGGTGGCGTTCCTGCCCGCGGTCATCGTCGGCCTCGTCGCCGGCAAATACATCAAGAGCCTGCTGTTCAATCCGTGGGTCGTGTGCTTCTCGCTGATCGTCGGCGGCGCCATCCTGCTGTGGGTCGATCGGCTCGATCTCAAGGCGCGCGAGCATGACGCCACCCGCTTTCCGCTGCTGATGTATCTCTATATCGGCATCGCGCAGTGCATTGCGATGATCCCGGGCGTGTCGCGCTCCGGCGCCAGCATCGTCGCCGCGATGTTTCTGGGCGCCGACAAGCGCGCGGCGGCGGAGTTCTCGTTCTTCCTCGCCATCCCCACCATGATCGGCGCGTTCGCCTACGATTTCTACAAGAACCGCTCCGAAATGACGATGGACCACATGGGCATCGTCGCGATCGGCTTCGTGGTGTCGTTCATCACCGCGATCATCGTGGTGAAGACGTTTTTGAGCTACGTCACCCGCCACGGCTTCGCGGTGTTTGCCTGGTGGCGCGTGATCGTCGGCACGCTCGGCCTGATCGCACTGGCGCTCGGCCGTTAACCTCTCGAAAACTCACTGACGCGCCTCAACGCAATATAAGCTTTTGATCGGTAGGCAGTTTCCAGAGCAGGGCGGCGCGCGCCCGGCACAGGAGCTGAGCCATGACCCTCGTCAGCGGCTGGGGGCGTTTCCCGGTCGTCGATAGCGAGCTGCTGCGGCCGCGGTCGTTCGAGGCCGTGGGCGAAGCCGTGGTGACGGGCTCCGTGGCTCGGGGCAATGGCCGCGCCTATGGCGATGCCGCGATCGGCGCCGCAAGGACCATCGCGATGACGGGGTTCGACCGGGTCCGGTCGTTCGATCCCGTGACCGGACGCATCCGGCTCGAAGCCGGCGTGCTGCTGTCGGACCTGATCGACACTTTTGGCCCGCGCGGCTTCCTGCCCTTCGTCGTGCCGGGTACGCGCTTCGTCTCGGTTGGCGGCGCCATTGCCGCCGATGTCCACGGCAAGAACCATCATTGTGAGGGTGGTTTCGGCCGCTATGTCGACAGCATCCTGCTGCGTACCGGGCCGGGCGAGACCATCGAGGCCTCGCGCGAGCAGAATTCCGATGCCTTCTTCGCGACCGTCGGCGGCATGGGCCTCACCGGGGTGATCCTGGAGGCGACGATGCGGCTACGACCGGTCGAAACGGGGTGGATCCGCGAGCGGGTGATCTCCGCATCTGATCTCGACGCCGCCATGCGCGCGCTCGATGCGGGCGATTCCGCGACCTATTCGGTGGCCTGGATCGATTGTGCCGCGCGCGGCAGTGATCTCGGCCGCTCGCTGATCTATCTCGGCGAGCACGCAAGGACGGGCGAGATTGCCGACGGCGCCGGTGCATTTCCCGCCGGCAAAAATCCCGGCCTCGCGGTGCCCGTCGACCTGCCGTCGATGACGCTGAACCGCTACAGCATCCGCGCCTTCAACGAGCTCTACTACCGCATGGGTGCAAGGCGCGCCGGGGGCAGTCATGTGGTCTCGCTCTATCCGTATTTCTTCCCGCTCGACAGTATCGCCGACTGGAACCGCATCTACGGCCGGCGCGGCTTCCTCCAGCATCAATGCGTGATCCCGGAGCTGGGCGCCCGCGCCGTGCTCGGCGAGATCCTCGATCGCGTCGCCCGGCGCGGCGATGCCTCCTTCCTCGCGGTGCTCAAGAAACTCGGCCAGGGCGACGGCATCCTGTCGTTCCCACTGCCCGGCTACACGCTGGCGCTGGATTTCCCGGTGAAGGGCGACATCCTGAATTTCCTCGACGAGATCGACCGCCTGGTCGTCGCCGCCGGCGGCCGGCTTTATCTGGCCAAGGATGCACGCCAGTCGCGCGCCACGTTCGAAGCTGGCTATCCGGCCTTGCGGCGCTTCAACGCAATCCGCAAATCGCTCGATCCCGCCGGGACCATCCGCTCAAAACTTTCACAACGCCTGTTCGATGAGGTTTAAGCCGTGACGTCACGCAAGTCCGCAATTGTGCTCGGTGGCTCCTCCGATATCGGCCGCGCCGCCGCGCGCGCCTTTGCCAAGGCCGGATACGATGTCGCCCTCGCGGGCCGTGACGTCGCCGCACTCGAGCCTGACGCCGCCGATCTGCGCGCGCGCTACAATGTCGAGGTTGGCCTCCACACATTCGATGTGCTCGATACCGCTTCGTTCGAGGGTTTTGTGAGCGGCCTTCCTGCGTTGCCTGATGTCGTTGTCTCGATCGTCGGCCTACTGGGCGTGCAGCAAAATGCCGAGAGCGATCTCGCGCACGCCACCACGATCATGCGCTCGAACTACGAAGGCCCGTCGCTGATCCTCGGCCTGTTCGCAGAGAAATTTTTGGCGCGCGGCAGTGGCACGATTGTCGGCGTGTCCTCGGTCGCCGGCGATCGCGGCCGTGCCTCCAATTATGTCTACGGCTCGGCGAAGGCAGGCTTCTCCGCCTTCCTGTCGGGCCTGCGCGCCCGCGCCAGCCGCGGCGGCGTTCACGTCGTCACGGTGAAGCCCGGCTTCGTCCGCACGAAAATGACGGAAGGCATGAAGCTGATCGGCCCGCTCACCGTCGAGGCGCCGGTCGTCGGCGATGCGATCCTCAACGCCGTCGAGAAGAAGACCGACGTCGTGTATGTCAGCGGCAAATGGCGTCTCGTGATGCTGATCATCAAGACGCTGCCGGAAGCGGTGTTCAAGAAGCTGAAGTTTTGAGGCTTGAAGGAATTGCGCAGCTGCCGCGCCGGCAGTGCGCCCCCTCGCCCCGTTCTTACGGGGAGAGGGTCGGGGTGAGGGGCCTCTCTCCGCGCATACAACTGCTGAGGGACCCCCCCTCACCCGGATCGCAAGAGCGATCCGACCTCTCCCCGCAGGCGGGGCGAGGTGAAGAAAAACCTCAAACGCTCATTCGCTGGAACTGCCCGGCCGCGCGAAAACGCCAGAGATATTGCGGGGCAATGGCCTCCAGCGAATCCCCGGCAATGCCGAGGCCTTCCAGCGTCAGCCCCGCCGCCTTGGCCGCCTCCGACACGACATTGTCGTGCTCGAGCAGCGTGACCTGGTCCGGCGTAAGCTTCAGCGCACCCGGCGCGAATTGCAGGAAGTTGGCCTGGAAGCGAGCAAGGCCGAACGACAGCGGGACCAGCGCCCGCTTGCGGTCGGTGATGGCCAAAATGGCCTCGATGATCTCGCGCATGGTCAGCACTTCCGGCCCGCCGAGCTCGTAGGTCGCGCCCGCCTTGGCCTTGCCGTCGACGGCATCCGCGATCGCGGTGGCGACGTCGCCGACATAGACCGGCTGCATCCTGGTCTCGCCGCCGATCAGCGGCAGCACCGGCGACATCCGCGCCAGCGCGGCAAAGCGGTTGGTGAACTGGTCCTCGGGGCCGAACATCACGGAGGGACGGAAGATGGTGGCCGACGGCACCGCGGCCAGCACCGCCGCTTCGCCGGCCGCCTTGGCCTTGGCATAGCGCGAGGGCGATTCCGCATCGGCGCCGATCGCGGAGACATGCACGAGGCGCGCGCCGGCGGCGGCGGCCGCCTTGGCGACGGTCTCGGCGCCCCTGGCCTGGACGGCGTCAAAGCTCTGCGCGCCGCCCTCGGTGAGGATGCCGACCAGATTGATCACGATATCCGAATCACGCAGCGCCGCCTCGACCGACGCCGGATAGCGCAGATTCGCCTGCACGGTGTGGACCTGCCCGACCTTGCCGGAGGGCTGGAGGTACCCGGCCAGTTCCGGCCGCCGCACCGCGACGCGGACCCGGTAGTCCCGCCGGCACAGCGCGCGGACGACATTCCGGCCCAAAAACCCCGATCCGCCGAAAACCGTGACGAGAGTTTCCAGATTCGATGCCATGGGATCCATTCCTGCGGTCCATTCCTGCGGAAAGAGTGCGTGTTATCAGGCTTGTATCGGGCCGGTTTGCGATGCGCAATCGGCATCCCCGCGCAGGTGCCAAGCAGCATTTGACAACCGCGTCACCGAACCGTAGTAACCGCCTCCGTGCCCCAAACGGCATGCCCAGGTGGTGGAATTGGTAGACGCGCTGGCTTCAGGTGCCAGTGGCTTAACGGCCGTGAAGGTTCGAGTCCTTTCCTGGGCACCATACAATTCTGGAAAATGAGCAATTCCAGTTAGTTGAGCCCCATCTGCGTGGTTGGACGGCTCTCTTGGCCACGGGTGGTTTTGTCTCGCCCGGCGAGCAAGAATACGCTCGCCGTGCCGGCACCGGCGCTTCCTATTTCGCAGAGCGTTTGCGCTGGATGCGACCGCCCGGTTTGCTGGCCCACAAATACAAACCGCTCACCAGCACCATGATCGTCACGATATCGAAAAACGCCCAGACGAGCTTGGGCGCCAGGCCGGGAAACGTCGTCGGAAAATGCAACGGCTCGGCGATCAGCAGCGCCTTCGTGACACCCGTCGGCTCGAATACGTCCGACGCGCCACCGGTATGGGCGTCGATGAGCACCGCGTAGAAGAGCTCCTGTGTCATCATTTGTCCGTCCTTCATCAGAACCACGTAGTGGTTGGACGGACTGATCTCAGCGTTCGGGAACAACAACGACATCACTCGCGCTGCTGGCACCTTGCCGCGGGCAGCAGCAATCGCAGCTTCGATTGACCCAGGCCGATCGACCTCGTCCATTCGCCCTGCCTGGGTCATGACGACCCGCCGCCGAATCTCGTCGGACATGGCTGTCCTTACCGACGTGGAAACGGGGCCATGCAGGGTGTTGATTGCTCCGGTCGTGGCAACGAGGAGCAGCCATGCCATCGTAATGATGCCCGTCAGATTGTGCAGGTCGAGCCACAATAGTTTTCGGCTCTTGTTCGTGCGAACCGTGCCAAATCCAAATCGGCGGACGAATGGCGGATAGAGTATCAAGCCCGAGACGACAGCGGCGATGACGACGAGTGCCATGCCGGCAAGGAACAAGCCGCCGGGCAGCCCCAGATACAAATCCGCGTGCAGCGTGTGCAGGAATTGCATCACGGGACTACGCCGTTGCGGCATCGTTGTGAGCTGACCGGTGCGAAGGTCGATCGCCTCGCGGTGTATCCGAGTGGGGCCGCCATCCGGAGTTGGCGCCGAGCGCGTCTCTACGATCGGCCACCGCTTTGCAAATTCGAGTGAGATCATCGTATCGCCGGGATGTCTCGCCAGCGCTGCCGAGACGATGGAATCAAGCGTTGGCGCGCCCTTGCTTTCCGGGACTTCGGCCAACGTTCCCGATGAACCAAACGCCTCGTCGATCTCCTTTTGAAATATCAGCGGCAAGCCCGTCAGGGAGAGGGTCAGCAGGAACAGCGTCGAGATGATGCTCGTCCAGCGGTGGATGCCAGCCCACGTCCGCAGCGATCGCATGTCGGGTCGCTTCCGCGCGGCGATACGCGACGCATTTACCAGTAGCGATGTCATGTCGGGTCTTGAGTCCCCAGCAATTGCGCGTCTGTGACAATTGACCGCGGTGGTTTTGCGCGGTCTGCCTCATGGCTCGTCGCGATCACATCCGGCGCGTTGCGGTCTTACGAAGTTTTTCGAATCGTGCGTTCGGGCGGCAGCAAAAGGCTTTCGCGCTTACCAACAATCGATGCGATGTGAAATCGAAACGTAGAGCGGCGCGCCAGGATCACCTGGAAGCTTAGACGCCTTCTAGTTGGCATGGATTTTCCCGAATGCTTATTCGCTCTCGTCCCAAGCGATTCGTGTCTGGGACGGGGCATCAAGAAGAAAAGACTCCGGGGACTGCATGCTTAACGACGTGACCTTCTCGCGCGCATTCGGGCTTGCGTGCGTGTCAGTGTTTTTGACCACGACCTCATCCGTCGCACAGCAGTCGGGCCGCCAACAATCGGCGACGTCCGGACAGTCACTCCCTCCCGTGACCGTCGTCGCGCCGGAGCAGCGAGCCTCTCTCGCGCGGCGACAACGGTCATCCAATACATCGCGCGCTGCGACGACGCGGCGGGCAGAGCGACGTGAGAACGCGCCAATGATGAGCGCGCCGGCCACGCTTGGAGCAAAACAGGCAGCGTTGCCGGTGCCGTATGTTGGAGGGCAAGTCGCAAGGGGCGGACAGGTCGGCCTGCTCGGCAACAGGGATTATATGGAAACGCCATATAGCCTCACGAGCTACACGGAAAAGACCATCCGCGATCAGCAGGCGACCAGCGTCGCCGAGGTCCTGACCAATTCCGATTCGTCGGTACGGGCGGCGATCGGCAGCAGCAATCGCTATGACGCGCTGACCATTCGCGGCTTCCGGGTCGAGAACAGCGAGATCGCGCTGAATGGGCTGTACGGCCTCGTGCCGGCTTACCGGATCAACCCTGCGCCGATCGAGCGCATCGAGCTGCTCAAGGGACCCGGGGCGTTCCTCAATGGCATGGCTCCGTCCGGCAGCATCGGCGGCAGCGTCAATGTCGTGACCAAACGGGCAAACGAGGACCTGACGCGTCTGACTGCCGGCTACATCTCGAATGCGCGGTTTGGCACGGAGATCGACGTGGCGCGCCGTTACGGCGAACAGCGCGAATGGGGCGTTCGTTTCAACGGCGGGATCGATGGCGGCAATACGACGATCGACCGTCAGTCGGTACGCGACGGAGTCGATTCGCTTGGCGTTGACTATCGGGGCGAGCGGTTCAGGTGGTCCGCCGATGTCATCTATCAGGATGACTGGATGAAAGCGGCAGCTCGCGGCTACACGCCCGTCACTGGCATCGCGGTGCCGAATGCTCCGGACCCCCGCATCAACCTCGCCCAGCCGTTCGACTATGCCCGCGCGAAGAGCCTCACCGGGCTTACGCGCGCCGAATATGATGTGTCGAATAATGTCACCGTGTTCGGCGCAATCGGCGCCAACCAATTCACCTTCGACAAGCAGGAAGCCCCCGGCGCCACCATTCTAAGCACAGCAGGCGATGCCCTCTCGACCTCTCGCTTCCAGACCGGCAAAAACGACGGCGTATCGGGCGAAGCCGGCGTGCGGGCGCGTTTCGACACAGGTCCGGTTGGTCATGAGGTCGTTGTCAGCGGCAGCGCCATGAACCGCACTGACTGGCTCGGTCAGACCAATTACGGAAACTATCTTACCAACATCTACACGCCGACCCTGCTGGCGAGTCTGGGCACCCCGGTGTCTTCATTCCCCGAGGGGAAGTCGGATTTCCTCGGTCTGAGAAGTGTCGGCGTTGCCGATACGCTCTCGATGATGAACGGGATGCTTCAGGTGATCGTCGGAGCGCGACAGCAGCAGGTTATCGCGAACAGCTATGCCCCCGTGAGCGGCCTGGAAATGACCCACTACGATCAGAGCGCCACGTCGCCTTCCGTGGCGCTGCTGGTTCGGCCGATCAAGGAGCTGTCCTTCTACGCCAACTACATCGAAGGCCTCACGCCTGGACCAACGCCGCCGTCCGGCGCCGCCAACACCAATGCGGTGTTCGCGCCCTTTAAGACAAAGCAGTATGAAGTCGGAACCAAGCTCGATCTCGGAGGCTTCGGCGCGAGCCTCGCGGCATTCCAGATCAGCCTGCCGAGCGGCGCGACCGATCCGGCTACCAGGATCTTCAGTCTCGATGGTGAGCAAAGGAACCGGGGCATCGAGTTCAATACGTTCGGTGAAGTCGGGCCCGGGATCCGCGTCCTGGGAGGGGTGACTTACCTCGACGCGCGGCTGACAAAGACTGAAGGGCACCTCCATGATGGCAACCGTGCCATCGGCGCTCCGGAATGGCAGAGCAATCTCGGTGTCGAGTGGGACACTCCGTTCCTGCCCGGGCTGACCACGACGGCGCGTACCATCTACACCAGCCAAGCCTATGTCAGCGCTGACAACGTCCAAAGTGTCCCGGCCTGGATGACGTTCGACATTGGTGCACGTTACGCAACCCAGCTGGCGGGACGACCCACCACGTTCCGTGCTTCCCTCACGAACCTCTTCGACAAACGCTATTGGATCGGCAATCCGACCGGCTATGTGATCAGCGGCATGCCGCGTACGTTGTGGTTGTCAATGACGGTTGACTTCTGACGCTGCCAGAGAGGCGCATCGTCCTGCGCCAAGCGCGTCACCGAACCATGGTAACCGCCTCCGTGCGCCAAAACGGCATGCGCAGGTGGCGGAATTGGCAGACGCGCTGGCTTCAGGTGCCAGTGGCTTAACGGCCGTGAAGGTTCGAGTCCTTTCGGGGGCGCCAGCTTTTTCTGGATACCCAGCATTTCCAGCTAGATAAATCGCATCCTTGTGTTGCGTGACCTCAAATGCGCAACGAAGGGGCGCGGCCCCGCCGACCCGACGCGGATTTCGGCGATCGCTCACGATGTCGACGTATCATTCGTATCGATTGCGAGTTCGTCACTCGCGACGCGTGTGACGTCACCCGTCCGGCAATCACCTGCTCGATGTTTCGCTGTTTCCAATTCGCACGACAATCTGCAGAGCCGAACGGCTGATAACAATGATGTTGACGACGATTGACCGCTTGCTGCGGTAACACAGGCGCAAAGCTGCGTGCACGGCTGCTCCTGCAGATTATGCAACGCAGGTCTGTGATTGATGTCCGGCGCAAAACTCGGATAGCCTTCGGGAAGGCCTGACCCCGACAGGGAGTGTGCTTCGTTGAAGAATGATCAAGCGCCAAAGCTTCTTCGACGTGACTTGCTTCGGCTGACAATTGTCGGTGCCGGTGCGTTGGGTGCCGGCCAATTGTTGCCGGCAGCGGCTTCCGCAAAGCCCGTTGATCTCGATCAGAAGCGGAAGGCTCGCTATCGACCTGACTCCCAGGAAGTCAGGAATTTCTATCGCGTCAACAGCTATCCCGCTCGATAGGAGACTTCCGTGCTGATCAGGAAGTCCGATCGTCGTCCGGAGCGTGCCAGGCTTTTCGATGCGGCGGCCGACGCAGCATCGGCGAAACTGGACCGACGGACGTTCCTGAAGCGCTCTGGAGTCACGGCCGGTGCATTGGCCGCGGTGGGTGAGCTCGCGCTGCACAGCGTGCGCAAGGCCGAAGCCGGTCCGCCGCCACCTGTCGGCGCAACGGTCACGACCCGCAAGAACGTCTGCACGCACTGCTCGGTCGGTTGCTCGGTGATCGCCAAGGTCGCCAACGGCGTATGGATCGGGCAGGAACCCGACTACGACAGTCCGATCAATCGCGGCTCGCATTGCTGCAAGGGTGCGGCAGTTCGCGACGACGTGTTGAACGAACGACGCCTGCGTTACCCCGTCAAGCTCGTCAACGGACAGTGGACGCGCATCTCCTGGGAGACGGCGATCGACGAGATCGGCGACAAGCTGCTGGATATCCGCCAGAAGGCGGGGCCCGACTCGGTCTATTGGCTTGGCTCCGCCAAATTCACCAACGAGGCCGCTTATCTCAATCGCAAGCTTGCGGCGTTCTGGGGCACCAATAATTCCGATCACCAGGCGCGGATCTGCCACTCCACGACGGTCACCGGTGTAGCCAATACGTGGGGCTACGGCGCGATGACCAACAGCTACAACGACATCCGCAACGCCAAGACCATCCTGTTGATGGGCGGCAATCCCGCCGAGGCCCATCCGGTTTCCCTGCAGCACATTCTTGAAGGCAAGGAGCTCAACCGCGCCAACATGATCGTGGTCGATCCCCGGATGACGCGGACCGCTGCGCACGCGACCGAATATGTCCGGGTTCGCCCCGGCACGCATATCGCCACGATCTACGGGATGCTGTGGCACATTTTCGAGAATGGCTGGGAGGACAAGGAATTCCTCGCTCAGCGCGTCTATGGCCTGGATGAGGTCCGGAAGCAGGTTACGAAGTGGCCGCCCAAGGAGGTCGAGCGCGTGACCGGCCTGCCGGAGGCGCAGGTCAAGCACGTCGCCGAACTGTTCGCCAAACAGAAGCCGTCCACCCTGATCTGGGCGATGGGGCAGACCCAGTTCACCACCGGCACCGCCAATGTCCGCGCCAGCTGCCTGTTGCTGCTCGCCACCGGCAACATGGGGCTGCCCGGCGCAGGCGCCAACATTTTCCGCGGCCACACCAACGTGCAGGGTGCAACCGATCTCGGTCTCGATGTCACGTCGCTGCCGCTGTACTACGGTCTTGCCGAGGAGGCCTGGCGGCATTGGTGCCGGGTATGGGAGGTCGACTACGACTGGATGAAGTCGCGCTTCCCCGACAAGAAGCTGATGGAAACGCCTGGCATTCCCAGCACGCGCTGGTTCGACGCAACCCTGCTCCCGAAGAATCAGATCAGCCAGCCCAATCCGGTGCAGGCCATGTTCATCATGGGCCATGGCGTCAACACCATCACCCGGATGCCGGAAGCGGTGAAGGGCATCGAGAAGCTCGAACTGCTGGTGGTCTGCGATCCCTATCCGACCGCGTGGTCGGTGCTGTCGGAGCGCAAGAACGGCACTTACCTCCTGCCGGCCTGCACGAGCTTCGAGATGGAAGGTTCGCGCACCAACTCCAACCGCTCCCTGCAATGGGGCGAAAAGATCGTCGATCCGGTCTTCGAATCGAAGAACGACTACGACACCATGTACCTGTTCGCCCGCAAGTTCGGATTTGCCGACCTGATGTTCAAGAACATCAAGGTCGAGAACGGCGCGGTCTCGGCGGAGGACATCCTGCGCGAGATCAACCGCGGCGGCTGGTCGACGGGCTATTGCGGCCAGTCGCCGGAGCGGCTCAAGGCCCACATGAGAAACCAGCATAAGTTCGACCTGGTGACGCTGCGGGCGCCGAAGGATGATCCGGAGGTTGGTGGAGATTATTACGGCCTGCCATGGCCGTGCTGGGGCACGCCCGAGTACAGGCATCCGGGCACGCCGATCCTCTACAATACCAACCTTCCGGTGAAAGAGGGCGGCGGCACCTTCCGCGCGCGGTTCGGAGTCGAGCGCGTCGTGAAGCGCAAGGTGATGGAGAACGGGCAGGAGGTGGAGCGGGAAGATCACGATAATCTTCTTGCCGAAGGCTCGTACTCCGTTGGTTCGGAGATCAAGGACGGTTATCCCGAGTTCACCCTTGGCGTGCTGAAGAAACTCGGCTGGGACAAGGACCTCACGACGCAAGAACGCGAGGTGATCGAGCGCATCAATCCGGCCGACCCCGACAAGGTGTCATGGTCGACCGATCTTTCCGGCGGCATCCAGCGGGTCGCGATCGAACACGGGTGTTCGCCTTACGGAAACGCCAAGGCACGCATGATTGCGTGGAATCTTCCCGATCCGGTTCCGGTGCATCGCGAGCCGATCTACACGCCGCGTCCCGACCTCGTCGCCGACTATCCGACCTTGCCGGACGCGAAGCAATTCCGCGTGCCCAATATCGGCTTCTCCGTGCAGAAGGCCGCCGTCGATCGCGCAATCTCGAAGCAGTTCCCGCTGATCCTGAGCTCGGGCCGTCTGGTTGAATACGAAGGCGGTGGCGAGGAAACGCGGTCCAACAGATGGCTCGCCGAACTGAAGCAGCACATGTACGTCGAGATCAACCCGGCGGACGCAGCCGAGCGCGGCATCGTCGATGGCGGCTGGGTTTGGGTGACCGGTGCAGAGAACAGCTCGCGGGCCCGGATGAAGGCGCAGGTGACTGAACGCGTCGGCAAGGGCGTTGCCTGGATGCCGTTCCATTTCGCCGGCTGGTACGAGGGAGCCGACCTTCGGGCGAAATATCCAACGGGGGCCGATCCGATCGTGCTCGGCGAGAGCAACAACACGCTGACGACCTATGGCTATGATCCTGCCACCGGCATGCAGGAGCCGAAAGCCACGCTGTGTCAGATCAGGGCCGCATGAGAGGTTAGACCAATGGCACGCATGAAATTCCTGTGCGATGCGGACCGTTGCATCGACTGCAATGCCTGTGTGACCGCCTGCAAGAACGAGAACGAAGTGCCTTGGGGCATCAATCGGCGGCGCGTCGTCACGATCAATGACGGCAAGCCCGGCGAGCGGTCGGTGTCGATGGCCTGCATGCACTGTACCGATGCGCCTTGCGCGTCGGTGTGTCCGGTCAAGTGCATCTATCCGACCGAAGACGGCATCGTCCTGCACGACAAGGATTTGTGCATCGGCTGCGGCTATTGCTTCTACGCCTGCCCGTTCGGAGCGCCGCAATATCCCCAGGTCGGGAACTTCGGCTCGCGCGGCAAGATGGACAAGTGCACCTATTGCGCGGGCGGCGGCGGACCGGAGGCGCCGGGCAGCGCCGAAGAATATGCGAAATACGGCTCGAACCGCTTCGGCGAAGGCAAGCTGCCGATGTGCGCCGAGATGTGCTCGACCAAGTCGCTGCTCGCAGGCGATGGCGACATCATCGCCCAGATCTACGAGGAGCGCGTCGAGAAGCGCGGCTACGGCTCCGGAGCCTGGGGCTGGACAACCGCCTATCACGAGGACGTCAAGTCATAAGGGACCTGCGCTTACCGCGACGATTAGGGACGAAGATTGGGTATCCGTCATGACGGCTTTCGCACGCATTCGCTTCGTAGCGCTGTTGTTGATGCTGTTCGGTCTCGCGACAGCCCCGGTGCTCGCCCAGAAGCTCGGTCCCGATGGGGCGCCCAATCCGACCGCCAGTGTGGCCAATCAGAAGACGCTTCTCGAGCAGGCGCCGCGCATCCAGGGCCGGATCGACATTCCAGATGTCAAAGCCAGCGTGTTGATGCAGCCGGCGGGACGGACCTGGGATTATTTCCACGAGGTCCTGCTGCACTGGGGTGGGGCGGTGGTGATCGTCGGCATGCTTGCCGTGCTCGCGCTGGCCTATCTGATCATGGGCCGGCTTCGCATCGAAGCGGGGCGCTCCGGCCAGACGATCGTCCGCTTCAAGGCTTTCGAGCGGTTCGCGCATTGGCTGACAGCGGTCTCTTTCGTGCTGCTCGGATTGACCGGCCTGAACATCACCTTCGGCAAGGTCCTGCTGCGGCCGCTGGTCGGCCCGGATCTGTTCTCCGACATCTCCCAGGTCGCCAAGTACGTGCACAATTTCACGAGCTTCGCCTTCGTGGCGGGCCTCGTTTTGATCACGGTGCTCTTCTTCCGGGACAATCTGTTCAAGCGAGTCGATATCGACTGGGTCAAGCAGGGCGGGGGCTTCATCAAGTCGAAACATGCGCCTGCAGGCCGCTTCAATCTCGGTGAGAAATTCGTCTATTGGCTGTCGGTCGCGGCCGGCCTCCTGGTCTCCGCATCGGGATTCGTGCTACTGTTTCCCTTCTACGGCACTGACATTGCCGACATGCAGATCGCCCAGGTCGCCCATGCCGTCATCGCGATCCTTTTCATCGCGCTGATCCTGGGACACATCTATATCGGCACGCTCGGCATGGAAGGCGCATTCGAAGCCATGGGTACCGGCGAGGTCGATATTAATTGGGCGAGAGAGCATCACGACCGCTGGCTCGCCGAAAAGCTCGAAGCGGAAGGCAGGCAAGCTTCAGCGACACCGGCTGAATAGCGCGACGGCGCTCGGACCAACCTGAACCGGGCAATTCAGTTGGAGCGGCCGTCGGGGTCGCGCTTCCCGTCCCGGTCACGCAGGTAATCGTCGGTGGTGCGGACGGTCGGGCCAGTTGCGCCATAAGATTCAAAACCTTGTTCGGCCACGAAACCGACGCGGCAGTCGCCGCACATCTTGATGGCGTCGAGCCGCTGCGCCGAGCCCGAATACATCCAGTGCTGGCCTTCGAGCTTCGCGACCACACGCTCGATGCTACTCTTGACGCCGAACGGCTTGCCGCAGCGGATACAGCAAAACGGCTCCTCTTCCTTGAGAACCCGGGTCGGCGCCCGACTGGCACGGAAATCGATCTGCGGAACTAGCGTGATGACGTTTTCCGGGCACGTCGTCCGGCACAGGCCGCACTGAACGCAGGAGTCTTCGACGAACCGCAACGCCGGGCGCTCGGGGTCGTCGCGCAGGGCGCTCGTCGGACAGACCGACACGCAGGACAGGCAAAGTGTGCAGCCCGCGGTATCGACCTCGACTGCGCCAAACGGCGCCCCCTCGGGCAACGGAATGACATCGACGGGTGCGGGCGCTGCGCGGTGCAGTTCGGCCAGCGCAAAGCGCAGCACGTCGCGCTTGCCGCCCACGGCGCGGAAGCTCGCAGGGCGCGGAGTGGGCGCGTCGACCGGCGCGGTGCGGAGCGCTTCGATCAGACGGTCCGGATCGTCGGTCGCTATGACGGAAAGTCGGGCTGGGCCGAAGCCGAGTCCGACAAGGATCGGATCGGCGAGCGCGACCGTCCGCGTCAATCCGGAGACGTCATGGCGCGGCTTGGCCCGCAGCAGGAAGCGCACCGCCGACACGCCATAGGCAAACGCCGCGATGATGCTCTCCAACCCGATTTGCGTGACCTCGTTGACCGCGAACGGCAGCACGTTCGCGGGCAAGCCGTCGCCGAACCGCGACAGTGCGTCGATCAGCGGCGCGCCGTGGCTTTCGTCATGGACGAGGACAACGGCCCGCTCGCCGCCCGCCTGACGGTAGGCGAGCAGCATGGCACGCAGCTTTCTGACCAGCGCGTCTTCCGCCGGCAGCGCATAGGACGCGGCGCCGGTGGGACAGGCCGTCGCGCATTGGCCGCAGCCCGCGCAGATGTTGGCGTCGATCGCCACATGGTTGCCGGCAGGTGTGATCGCGCCGGCCGGACAGGAATCGAGACAGCGGGTGCAGCCGGTCCGCTTCGAGCGCGAATGTGCGCAAAGCCCGGCGTCGAAGGTGATGTAGCGTGGCTTCTCGAAGGTCCCGACGAGGTCGCGCGCTTTCAGCACGGCCTGGAGGATTGCTGCGGGACTGCCGGGATCCGCACGCAGATAGCCGTCGCGCAAGTCGGCAGGAACCAGCGCCGGCCCGCCGGTCAAGTCGAGGACGATGTCGCAGCTCGAACGGGCGTTGTTGCGTGACGCGCCAAACGTCAGGGCTCGACGCGAGGACGGTGCAGCTTCGGCGAAATCGTCGACCACCACATCGAACGCGCCCAGGTGTCCCTTGACACTCGTTATCCGGCCCTTGGCAATCGGATAGTCGGCGTTACGTGGCGGTGCGATCGCGGCTGGCGGCGCAATCAGCACGGTGACGTCGAGATGCTCCTTCAGCAAGTCGCCAGCCTCGATCGCGGCCTCGTCGCGGCCGTAGATCAGGATGACTCCGCTGCTTTCCAGCTGGACCATCGACGTGGGTGCGGTGACTTCGGCCGCGGCCGCCAGCAGCGCGGCCATCTTCGGTCCCGCGCGGTCGGCATCGCCAGACCATCCGGCGGTCTCGCGGATGTTGGCAAACTGTATCGAATTCGCACGATTATTTTCGGAAGCAACCTGCGAAAACAACGCTGCCTGCTGCGTGCAGGCCACCGTGAGCGGACCATCTTCGGCGGCGACAGCCTTGAATCGGCCGAGTTCGGCGCCGCAGAGCTGCGTCGCCGCCGTCACTTCACCGCGGCAGCCGCGGCGAATTGCGTCTGCATCGAGCGGCATCGTCCCTTCGCACGAGCAGATCAGGAGGCGCCTGCCGGTGTCAGATATGACGGTCACAATATCTCGCGGCTCCCAAAATAGAGCGGCCACCTACTGGCCCGTTCACCCCCGAAGTATATACTCCGCGTATCGGAAAAGACGACGCCCGTATCATGAGCGCACGATTATCGCTCTCGCCGGGGGCGAGCGCGCAGCGTCGCTGGATTGGCTTCGGAAGCAGGAACCACGTCTCCATCGCGAGAGGGTACATTGGTCTCGACAAGTCTTGCACGCATTGCTGTCGGTGTCGCAATCGAACGGCGCAAGGCGAAGAGCGCGTGGGCCGATTTTCTGTGGCGGCCCGTCTCGGTGTTTGCGGGAGAGCCGACTGCGAAGCCGTGGACTCCGATTGGAGGCGAGGGCGAGGTCACGTTGTTCTATGCCGGTGATGCCGTGATCGAACTGCACCGGACCGAAACCACCAACTATCGCGAAAATCTCACGTCAGGCTCGCCCACGCTGTGGGTCAATTTGCGCCCGACCGGTTCCGAGCCGCCCTACGAGCTGCTCGCGGTCACGGCCGATCCGGCGGAGGGCGAGGCGTTTACCGATGCAGGCAGCAATCTGGTCGAAGCCGTGCCGATGCCACCAGGCATCTCCGAGATCGTCGGCCGGTTCGTCGCCGAGCATCATGTCGAACGACCATTCGTCAAACGGCAGCGCAATCGTTAGCAGCGGCATGAAAGAGATCGATGTCAGAGACTAACGTCTTCGTTCGCTGGGCGCGGCTCAAGCAAGCCTCGAGAAGCCAAAACGCTGAACTTGCTCCGGCCGACCAAGAGCGAGCTGCCGAGCCGTCCGTAGCGAATGACGGGAACGACCAGCCTTTCGATCTCGCCAGTTTACCGTCGATCGAATCTATCAGCGCTCACACCGACATTGCGGCGTTCCTGCAGACGGGCGTTCCGGCCGAACTGACGCGCCTGGCATTGCGCCGTGCCTGGGCAACCGACCCTGCGATCCGCGACTTCATCGGGATCGCGGAGAACCAGTGGGATTTCAACGATCCCAACGCAATTCCAGGATTTGGCCCGCTCGATCCGGCGGACAACGTCGCCGATCTCGTCGCGCGGATGTCGAAGGGGCTGGAGCAGGTGGGTGACGCGCTTGCGGACGTGCCGCCGCCAACCGAGCTCATTCCGCAAGGGCGGCCCGATGCCGAACAGCCCATTCTCGAACCGACGACATGGGCAGCTCAATCGCTGCCCGATGATGCCACGGCACGACCGGACCAGGACCGGAATGAGAGCATGCAGTCCGTCAGTCCTGCTGCCGGAGAGCCGCCCTCCCAGCGAACACGACGTCATGGCAGCGCATTACCTCGCGAGCAACCGGCAGGATGATATGTCTTGCGCGATCGAACAATGATGGATCCAACTTCAACAATGGCTTCAGTGCGTATCGTCGATGAATTCGACCTCGCCCGGGCGCAGGAATATGCGCTGTTGGCGACGTTGCTGATGCGCAGCCCCGACACGCAGCTGCTGCACCGGATCTCTGCATTGCACGGCGATGCGAGTGCGATGGGCACGGCACACATGGCGCTGGCGGATGCGGCGCGCCGGACAAATGAGCAGGCCGCATCGCGCGAGTTCTTCGCCCTCTTTGCAGGGTTGGGCAAGGGGGCACTCCTGCCTTATGCGTCACACTACCTGTCCGATACCCTGTATGGCCGTCCACTCGCGCGGTTGCGGGAAACCCTCGAGGGTCTCGGCCTCGAAAAGGCTCCGGAGCGTACGGAGCCCGAAGATCACGCGGGATTTCTCTGTGAGATCATGGCAGGCTTCGCCCGCGGGAGCATTCCTGCGCCAGCAGGCGCCGAGCGCCTGTTCTTTGATCAGCATGTCTCACGCTGGATGAGGCGCTTTTTCGCGGATCTCGAGCGGGCGAGTTCGGCGGACTTCTATGCGGCGGTCGGCGCGCTCGGACGGACGTTCATCGATATCGAGGCGGAGGCCTTCGCACTTCCAGGTTGAACACGGCGTTTTGTACGGCCGCTGCACGAATCCGTTTGGAAGCGTGCTAGGTTGCAGGGTAGGGATCAACGGAATGCGCGTTTTCATAATTGCCTGTCTGTTCGCCGCCGTCGTCGCACTCGGTGCCGCCGGCATCCTTGATCATTTCGTGCAGGAGTCCGCCACAACGGCGTTCGCTGAGTCGAGCGCCCGCGTTTAGCGGTCATTATTGTTTGTTAAGCTTTCTGTTCTCCACATAGACGTGGGAGACGCCATATGCGCCGGTTGCTGATCGCTTGTTTCGCCGTTGCAGCTCTGATCGCCGCTTCTGCCCTGATCTTCAGGACGCAATCTCGCTCGATAGAGCTGTCCGCCGCGGCCATGCCTTCCTTGGTCGAGCTGCATGCCACGGCGGGCGTCCATCAGCTTCCGGATCAGGAGATCGACGATCAGTCGCTCATTTTCCCGGCCACGGTAAAGCAATAACCTGGCTCCAGACGATCCTGCTCCCGGCCCGCTTAGATCGGCATCTCGAAAGAGAAGGTCGTTTCGCGTCCGGTCGATATCGCACTCAATTTGCCGCCATGGGCCTGGGCGATTTGCGAAGCGATGTAAAGACCAAGTCCCAGACCCTGCTGACTGGGCCGGTCGCCTCGCGTGTATGGCTTGAAGAGGTTTGCCAGCGCCTTTTCGGAGATTGGCGGGCCTTCGTTGGACACCGTCAGATCGAACGTTCCGTCCAAGGTTCTGGCTACGACGTGGATCGGCCTACTCTGGTCACCGTACGTAATTGCATTCCCGAGCAGGTTCGAGAAAAGTTGGCCCATCTTGCTCCGATCGCAGCTGATGGGCTCTTCGATCTGGACCGATGAACTGATCGTCACGGTCGGCCAAGCCGTCCTGAACTCCGCAATGATTTGCTCCAGCACCGGCGTCAACGGCAGCGTCGCATCTTGCTTGATCGTAAGGCCTCCGCCAAGTCGGCCTCGCGCGAAGTCCATGACGTTTTCGACGATGCCGGCCATGCGATAGACGGCTTTTTGAACGCCAAGCGCGATTTCGGGCGCCCGCCCGGTGTCGAGGTTCTTCAGCAGCACGCGCATGCCTGCATCGACGGCTGCGAGGGGATTGCGAAGATCGTGTCCCAATACGCCGATGAACTGCTCGCGAAGCTCTGCCGTTTTTCGCTCGTCGATGAGATCGGCCTGGCTCCGCTCCAGACGTTGATTGAGTTCGAGCTGGGCAGCGATCAGTTCGGCCAACAGCTGAAACGTGTCGAGGATTTCAGGCGTGCGAAGTTGTCGAGGCGTGGGGTCGATGGCGCACAGCGTTCCCCAGACGGCTCCGTCGATCAGGACGATGGGCGCTGAGATGTAGCTGCGAAATCCATACATGGCCGGTGTCGGATGATTGCAGAAGACGTCGTCCGTCTGCACATCGTTGATGACCACCGTGTTGCCGTGCTGCCGTATCTCGTTGCAGATGGTCGTCTCGACACGCAGTTCTCCGCCCGGCTCAAGGCCAAAGGCGATGCTGTCCCGAACGGCGCAGCAAATCCATTGATCTGAAGTTACGCGAGCTATGGCGACGAAGCCCATGCCCGTTATGCGTGCGGCCAAATCCAAAACTTTGGGAACCGCCGCAATCTGCTGGACGGCATCCACGTCCGCCTTGATGTCAACTGCCATGGTGAACCCTAACGCCCTACTCTAACAAACGCGATCCTTTGCAAGACGTTCGGTGGAACAAAGAAGCCGTTCAAACCTTATGCTCGGTTATGCCGGAGCATAAGTGTCCAATCTCAGCCAGCATAGGGACGTGATCCTCATCGTGGAAGATGACTTCCTCATCCGCGTGAACGCGGCTGACATGGTGCGGGATATGGGCTTCGATGTCTTCGAGGCGGCCGACGCAGACGAGGCTGTCAATCTGCTGGAGACGGAACCGGCGATCACCGTCGTCTTCACAGACATTCAGATGCCCGGCTCGATGGATGGCCTTCGGCTGGCGGCGGTGATCAGAGATCGATGGCCGCCCGTGCGGCTCCTCATTACGTCCGGCCAAGTCAGCCCGGCAGCGGATGACATCCCACTCGGGGCGAGGTTCATCCCCAAGCCGTATCTCCCCGCGCAGCTGCACGACCAGCTTGAAATGCTGGCCGGCGGGCGGGCATAGCGGGCTTTTTCAAGTCGAGCCCTCAGACCACCCGTCTCCCGGTCCGCTCCGCCACCGCCTTCTGCACAAAGTACATCGCGACCAGCGAGACGATTGCCGACGCGACCACGACGTAGCCGATCCGGTCGAAATGGAGCAGCGAACCATCCGGTTGTTGCGCGATGATGGCGGCGGCGAGGACCGAACCGAGCCCCCCGGAGAGCTGCTGAAGCGACGCGCTGACCGCGCTGAACGAGCCGCGCTGGCTGGGGTCGGGGATCGCCGACATCAGCGCCTGCGACGGGATCATGCGCGAGAAGATGCCGACGAACATCAGGACGTTGACGAGGATCGCGGTCGCGAGCGAGACGTGGCCGAGATGGGTGTAGATCAGCACCATGATGACAGACACCACGCTGCCGAAGACGAAGGTAGGGTATTTGCCGAACGCGTCGCTCGCCCTGCCGACCAGCGGTCCCGTGACGATGCTGAACAGGCCGGAGACGAGATAGATCGTCGGCAGATGCGTGATGTCGATGCCGAGATTATGCACGGTGAAGGCGCTGGAGAACGGCATCAGCATGTAGCCGCCCGTCGCCAGCAATGTCGTGACGGCGAAGGCCAGCGTATAGCGCGGCTGTCCGATGGTCGCGATCAGATGGCGGAACGGGTTTCTGTCCTGCTTCAGTTTCAGATGCGCGTCGACCGGCTCCATCGCGAAGGCGATGACGGCGATCGCAACGATCGACAGGCCGACGATCGCAACGAAGCACACATGCCAGTTCCAGTGATTGGCGAGAAACAGCCCCGCGGGAATGCCGAGCACCTGGCTCGCGGCGAACGCCGTCTGGACGAAGCCCATCACGCGGCCGCGCAGGTGCAGCGCGAATAGATCGGTGATGATGGCCAGCACGACCGAGCCGATCACGCCGCCGAACAATCCGGTCACGATCCTGCCGAGCAGCAGCACATGGTAAGTCTGCGCGGCGGCACAGAGCAGGGTCCCGAGCGTGAAGCCGACATAGAAGAACAGCAGCAGGCGCTTGCGGTCGAAGCGATCGGCAAAGCCGGCGGCCAGGATGCCCGACAGTCCCGCGCTGAACGCGTAGGCCGACACCGCGACGCCGAATTGTCCGGCCGTGATGTCGAGCGCCGGCATCAGGATGGCGCCGAGCGGCGACATGATGATGAAATCCAGAATGATCGTGAACTGCGTGAACGCAAGCAGCGCGATCAGGAGCGCCTGGTAGCGCGTAAAGCCGCGCTGGCGTTCCTGTTGGTCGTCGATAGGCGCAGCGAGCGTCTGTTCGGTCATGACACCTGATTTCATTGTGGGCGGGGCAGGCGAGCGCGCGAAAACTGGCAGATGGGGTCGGCCGGGAGGATTTTCACGGGGCGCGCGGCAAAAGCCCTGCCGGAACACGAAGCTGGCGCCGGGTTGTGGGATCCATGCAACAGCAGGGTGCATGGTTTGGGCCCGGCATCCCCCAGGGGGCGCCGGCCCTTCTCCCCCCGGTTAAGTCGCCCTTAGCGAATGCCCCCTAGGCTCTCGGCCGTCCATTTCCCTGCTCCCCGGCCTCAGGGCCGGTCATGTTGCGGCAAGTCAGAGCGTTTTCGGATGGAGCAGCCTGCCTGGCACTACGATTCGGGCGTCCCCACACCGTCGGCGACCCCCGCCGCGGCGCGGACGCTTGTCATCGATCTCGAAGGCGCCCTGCTGCGGTCCGAGCTGCTGCTGGAAGCGCTGTTCTCCAGTCCCGGCCGCATGCTGGCCCGCTTCGGCGCGGGCGGACGCCCGGGCATGGCGGCGCTCACGGATATCCTGGCGCGTGCCGAGCTCGACTACGCCCATCTGCCCTATGATGCCGACGTGCTGAACCAGGCCCTGGCGGCGCGGGCGCGGGGCGACAAGATTTATCTGGTGGCCGGCCGGTTTGCGCATCACGCGGCGGGCATTGCCGCACATCTCGGGTTTGATGGCGTCGTTGCGCCAGCCGATCTCGCGGCGCCTGACCGGCTGCCGTTCGACCGCGCCTCCATGGAGCGCATCGAGACGCGCGGCAGCAGCCGTGCCAGCCTCAAAACCTGGGCGCAGGCGCTGCGCGTCTATCAATACGCCAAGAACACGCTGGTATTCGTGCCGGCGATCACGGCGCATCAGATGAACCTTGCGACGCTCGGCTATGCGTTGCTGGCGTTCCTGGCGTTCTCGGCCTGCGCGTCGGGCGCCTACCTGATGAACGATCTGCTCGATCTCTCAGCCGACCGGCAGCATCCGACCAAGCGCCATCGCGCGCTGGCGGCAGGTCGACTGCCGATGTCCTCGGCGCTGCTTGCGATTCCCGCGCTCTGGCTGCTCGCGGTCGCCGCCAGCCTCTGCATCTCGCCTTTGTTCCTCGGCGTGCTCGGTGGCTATCTCGCCACCACGATCGCCTATTCGCTCGTGCTCAAGCGCAAGATGCTGGTCGACGTCGTGACGCTCGCCGGTCTCTACACGCTACGCATCATCGCCGGCGCGGTCGGCGTCGGCGTGGTGCTGTCGGAATGGCTCTTGATCTTCTCGCTGTTCGTGTTCACCTCGCTGGCCCTGATCAAGCGCTTCAGCGAGCTCAGCATGCGCGAGAGCGCCGGTCTCGCCGATCCCTCCAACCGCGATTACAGGATCACCGACCTGCACATCATCGGTGCGATGGCGGCGGCGAGTGCCATGAACGCGGTGACCGTGTTCTCGCTCTACGTCTCCTCCTCCGCCGTGACGCCGCTCTACAGCCGCCCCTGGATGCTGTGGCTGCTCAATCCGCTGCTGCTCTACTGGTTCGGCCGCGCCCTGATGATGGCCCATCGCCGCGAGATGCCCGACGATCCGATTCTCTACACTTTTCGCGATGGTGCCAGCCGAACGACGGTGGCGGCGATGATCTGCATCATGCTGGCGGCGATCTGACCGCGCCCCGCCGGGAACAGCTGCCGCTTGCGCGGCCCGCCGCCAGTGGCTACATCGCGGGCAATCCGATTAGCTTATGATGCCGACCGACCAATTCGATTGAGGTTTTGAAACGCCATGACCGTACGCCTGCATCGCGGCGACCTGCCCGACCTGTCCCGCTACACCGGAGCGGTGGCGATCGACACCGAGACCATGGGGCTGAACCCGCACCGCGACCGGCTCTGCGTGGTGCAGCTCTCGCCCGGCGACGGCAGCGCCGACGTGGTGCAGATCCCCAAGGGCCACACCGACGCGCCGAACCTGAAGGCCCTGCTGGCCAATCCCGCGATCACGAAGATCTTCCATTTCGCGCGGTTCGACGTCGCGGTGCTGTACCAGACCTTCGGCGTCATGACCGGCCCGATTTATTGCACCAAGATTGCCTCCCGCCTGACCCGCACCTACACCGACCGGCATGGCCTCAAGGACCTCGTGCGCGAGGTGCTCAATGTCGACCTCTCCAAGCAGCAACAATCCAGCGACTGGGGTTCCGGCAGCCTGACCGAGCCGCAGCTCGCCTACGCCGCCTCCGACGTGCTGCACCTTCATGCCCTGCGCGAGCGGCTCGACGCCATGCTGGTGCGGGAGGGTCGTACTGCGCTAGCAAAAGCCTGTTTCGACTTCCTGCCGACCCGCGCCCTGCTCGACCTCCAGGGCTGGCAGGAAGAGGACATTTTCGCGCATTCCTGAGGCCTCGGGCCGCTGTTAGCTTAGGGCCGCCGCCCCGTTTCGGACACTTTCGTGCGGCCTGTCGCAGGCTGCATATTCAGGCGGCGCCGGATACAATGGCGTGCGCCCGTCAACCGGACGAGACGAGCGACACCTCGGGAGCTCAGGTGAATTCGGCCCAGAATCCAACCTACGACGCCGCGCTTGCGGCGAAGTTTGCCAGCGCGGCGCGCCACAGCCGCCTGGTGCGGATTCTGCGCATCGCGGTGCCGGTGACGGTGGCTGCGTCCATGGCCGCGATCGTCGCCGTCTCGACCTTCCTCAATCCGTTCCAGATCCCCGTGAAGCTCGACTCCGGAAATCTCGTGGTGACGGGCACCAAGATCACGATGGAAACGCCGCATATGTCCGGCTTCACCCCGGACCAGCGGCCCTACGAGCTCTGGGCCAAGACCGCGACGCAGGACATCACCGACCCCGATCATGTCGATCTCAATGATTTGCGCGCAAAGGTGCTGATGGAAGACAAATCCACTTTGCTGCTCGATGCGCGCACCGGCCGCTTCGACAACAAGCAGCAGCAGCTCGACCTGCACAAGGACATCTTCCTGCGCACCTCGTCCGGCTATGAGGCGCGGCTGAACTCGGCCTTCGTCGACATGGGCAAGGGAACGGTCTCCTCGGATGAGCATGTCGACGTCAAGCTGACCAACGGAACGCTGACCGCCGACCGGCTGCGGATCACGGAAGGCGGCGACGTCATCCGCTTCGAGGGCAATGTGGTGATGCATCTGGACAAGCTGGATGACCCCGCCGCTGCCCAGCCTGCGCCGGCCGAGCAGCCCGCGCCGCCGGTGAAGACACGCACGCCTCAGAACAAGTCTGCCAATTCAAAGTGATTTTCATGGTGAGATTCTTTTCGCGCAACGAAGACAAGCGGTGCGCCATTCTCGGTGCGGCCGCGCTCGCCGTCACCGTCGCGCTGGTCGCAACCGGTGCGGCCGTCGCGCAGAGCACGATGCAAGGCGTGCCCAACGCAATGCAGGGCTTTTCGCAAAACCGCGACCAGCCGATCCAGATCGAAGCCGCCTCGCTCGAGATGCGTGACAAGAAGAAGGAGGCGACCTTCTCCGGCAATGTGAAGGTCATCCAGGGCGACACCACCATGACCTCGAAGACGCTCGTGGTGTTTTACGACTCCGGCGGCGGCGACAAGCCGGCCGCGCCGCAGCCCGCGGCGAAGGGGACCAAGGGTGCGCCGATGCAGTCGGCGCAGCCGGGGCCGGGCGGCAGTTCCTCGATCAAGCGGCTGGAAGCGCGCGGCAATGTCGTCGTCACCCAGAAGGACCAGGTGGTAACAGGCGAGACCGCCGTGTTCGACACCAAAACCAACCTCATCACCATGCTCGGCGGCGTCGTTCTCACGCAGTGCAGGAACGTGCTGCGCGGCGACCGTCTGGCGGTCGACATGACCACGGGCGTCTCGCGGGTGGAATCCGACAGCGGCAGGGTGCAGGCATTGCTGCCGCAGGGCGGCAGCAATGATTGCGGTTCGGGGAGCCCGGGCAAGCCCGCCGCGGCGCCGCCGCTGCAATTGCCCGGCGCAGGCAAGCAAAAGTAAATTCCTGAAGCAACTTCAAGCGCTTGAGCCAGATTCTCCTGATCCGAGGTTGAAGCTTGCCCGGCGAGGCTGTATCTAGCGCGAAGGGCTTTCCAAGCGGGTTTCGCCGCTTTTCGGGCGTGTTTCACTGGGCATGAGACATCCCTTCACTCATGCTGTGCTGGCGAATCGCAAGGCCGGTGCGGCAGATCGCGGGATCACGCGCGGATCATCGCGCAGGATTGTCGTGAAAGGCTAGAAGGCGGGATGGTCGATCTCTTCAGCATGTTCCGTCGGCGCCCCGCCAAGCGCGGCCGGCCAGGATTTGCGCGTCAGGACATCACCGCCCTCGGTGACAGCGTCGGCGGTCTCGTGCCCAGCCCGGTGCGCGATGCATCGCCGATCGCCCGTGACCAGTCGATGCGCGCGCCCGACCATTTCCAGGCCGACTACCAAGCCGACTACCAGACCGAGCCTCCGCGTGCCCAGGCGGTGCATCCCGTGAGGGCCGCCAGCAGGCCCAACGGCGCTGGCGGGCCGCAGCTTCTCAAGCGGCCGGGCTTCCTGGCTGTGCATAGCGTGGAAAAGAGTTTCGGCAGCCGTCAGGTGGTGCGCGGCGTCAGCATCTATGTGCGCCGCGGCGAAGCGGTCGGCCTGCTCGGCCCGAACGGCGCCGGCAAGACCACCGTGTTCTACATGATCACCGGCCTGATCAAGCCCGATCGCGGCGCGATCGAGCTCGACGGCCACGACGTCACCAAGCTGCCGATGTATCAGCGCGCGCGGCTCGGCATCGGCTATCTGCCGCAGGAAGCCTCGATCTTTCGCGGCCTCACCGTCGAGCAGAACATCCGCGCGGTGCTCGAAGTGGTCGAGCCCTCGCGCAAGAAGCGCGAGCAGCAGCTCGACTCGCTGCTCGACGAATTCAACATCACGCGCTTGCGGAAATCGCCGTCGATCGCGCTGTCGGGCGGCGAGCGCCGTCGCGTCGAGATCGCGCGCGCGCTGGCGACGCGTCCGAACTACATGCTGCTCGACGAGCCTTTCGCGGGCATCGATCCGATCGCGGTCGGCGACATTCAGGACCTCGTCCGCCATCTCACCAACCGCGGCATCGGCGTGCTGATCACCGACCACAATGTCCGCGAGACGCTCGGCCTGACCGATCGCGCCTATATCGTCTATGCCGGTGAAATCTTGACCGAGGGAAGCCCGGATGAGATCGTCGCCGATCCCGACGTTCGCCGACTTTACCTTGGCGAGGAATTCCGCCTCTAGCCCTTTTTTCCCGTTCGTCAAGCCGTGTACATCGGGCCTGGACTAGGATAAGCAAAAATCGGACCAACTTTTGGGATCGGTTCTTGCTTCATGGCGCTCACGCAGAGATTAGAGTTCCGGCAATCGCAGTCGCTGGTCATGACGCCGCAGCTGATGCAGGCGATCAAGCTGCTGCAATTGTCCAATCTCGATCTCACGACCTTCGTGGAAGAGGAGCTTGAGCGGAACCCCCTGCTGGAGCGGGCCAACGACGAGCCGCCCGCGGGTGAAGCCCCGGCCGAGACCGGCCAGTTCAGCGATTCCGACGGTGGCCACAACGACGAGCCGGGCGGCGGTCCGGGCGAGGCGTTCGAGCCGGGCCAGGAAGAATGGATGAGCAAGGATCTCGGCACCCGCGCCGAGATCGAGCAGACCCTGGATACGGGCCTGGACAACGTCTTCTCCGAGGAACCGGCTGAGGCCGCCGCGCGCAACGCCCAGGATGCGGCGCCGACCACCTATACCGAATGGGGCGGCGGTGCCTCCGGCGACGAGGACTACAATCTCGAAGCCTTCGTCGCCGCGGAGATCACGCTCGGCGACCATCTTGCCGAGCAGCTCTCGGTCGCCTTCACCGGCCCGGCGCAGCGCATGATCGGTCAGTATCTGATCGACCTCGTCGACGAGGCCGGCTATCTGCCGCCGGATCTCGGCCAGGCCGCCGAGCGCCTTGGCGCATCGCAAGCCGACGTCGAGGACGTCCTTGCCGTGCTGCAAAAATTCGACCCGCCCGGCGTCTGTGCGCGCAATTTGAGCGAATGCCTGGCGATCCAGCTCCGCGAGCTCGACCGCTACGATCCGGCGATGCAGGCCCTCGTCGAGCACCTCGATCTGCTGGCGAAGCGCGACATCGCTTCGCTGCGCAAGCTCTGCGGCGTCGACGACGAGGACATCGCCGACATGATCGGCGAGATCCGCCGCCTCAATCCCAAGCCCGGCATGAAGTTCGGCTCGGCGCGGCTCCAGACCATGGTGCCCGACGTCTATGTCCGCCCGGGCCCGGATGGCGGCTGGCATGTCGAGCTCAACAGCGACACCTTGCCGCGCGTGCTGGTCAACCAGACCTACTATTCGCAACTCTCGAAGAAGGTCGGCAAGGACGGCGACAAGTCCTATTTCACCGACGCGCTCCAGAACGCGACCTGGCTGGTGCGCGCGCTCGATCAGCGGGCCCGTACCATCCTGAAAGTTGCGACGGAAATCGTGCGCCAGCAGGACGGCTTCTTCACCCATGGCGTGGCGCATCTGCGGCCGCTGAATCTGAAGGCCGTTGCCGACGCCATCCAGATGCATGAATCCACGGTGTCGCGCGTCACCGCCAACAAGTACATGGCGACAAATCGCGGCACATTCGAATTGAAATATTTCTTCACGGCTTCGATCGCCTCCGCCGACGGCGGCGAGGCGCATTCCGCCGAGGCCGTGCGCCACCACATCAAGCAGCTGATCGATTCGGAAGCGCCGTCGGCGATCCTGTCGGATGACACCATCGTGGAACGCTTACGCGCCTCGGGAATTGATATTGCCCGCCGCACGGTCGCAAAGTACCGCGAAGCCATGCGGATTCCCTCTTCGGTGCAACGCCGCCGTGACAAGCAGAGCGCTCTTGGTAACGTCCTCTCCACCGCAATGCCCGATCGCTCCCGCAACACCGAGCCGGCCTGATTGCGCTGGCGCGAAATCGCGCTACTCTCGATCCCCCATCGAGACCGATCCAAGCTGGGCACTTAAAACCAAGCGAGGCATCACATGACCCTCAGAATCTCGGGAAAGAGCGTCAGCGTCGGCGACGCCCTGCGCGGCCGCGTGACCGATCGGACCGACGAGGTCCTGCGTAAATATTTCGACGGGAACTATTCCGGCCACATCACCCTGAGCAAGGATGGCTTCGGCTTCCGCACCGACTGTGCCCTGCATCTTGATACGGGAATTACGCTGGAGGCCGATTCGAACGCGCCGGATGCCTATGCCAGCGCCGACCAGGCGCTCCTGATGATCGAGAAGCGGCTCAAGCGCTACAAGAGCCGGCTCAAGGACCGCTCGGCCCGCAAGGCCCATGTCGCCTCCGCGGCGCTGGCCGCCATGGACGCCACGAGCTACGTGCTGGAGGCGCCGGGCGAGGGTGAGGACGAGGACGAGGTCACCGGCTACAGTCCGGTCATCATCGCCGAGGCCACCACCTCGCTGAAGCAGCTGTCGGTGAGCGAGGCCGTGATGGAGCTGGACCTCAGCGGAGCGCCCTGCCTGGTATTCCAGCACGGCTCCAGCGGCCGGGTGAACATCATTTACCGCCGGGCCGACGGCAATGTCGGCTGGATCGACCCGCCGGGGCCCAAACCGGACGGTTAAGGGCTGGAACCGGCCCCCGTACCAACCGCAGCCCTTAACAATGAGCGGGGCAAAGCCGCACGCAGCAGTTGGCACCGGGATTGCGTTGGAGTAGAAGCGCCCCACATCAGGATCGGGGCTAAGTCCCCCTCCTGCTTCACCTTCTTGATGCCGGCCAGGCATGGTTTGACCAAGCTGGCCAATTCGGAACCTGACGGTTTAATTCACCTCGGAAACCTTCCATGCCGATTACCGATCTGGTCGCACCCGAGGCGATTCTCCCGGCATTGAAGGTCAACAGCAAGAAGCAGGCGCTTCAGGAGCTCGCGGCCAAGGCCGCCGAGTTGACCGGGCAGAACGAACGCTCCGTGTTCGAGGTGCTGCTGCAGCGTGAGAAGCTCGGCACCACCGCGGTCGGCTACGGCGTCGCCATTCCGCACGGCAAGCTGCCCAAGCTGGAAAAGATCTTCGGCCTGTTCGCGCGGCTCGATCGCCCGATCGATTTCGAGGCGATGGATGGCCAGCCGGTCGATCTCGTCTTCCTGCTGCTCGCGCCCGAAGGCGCCGGCGCCGATCACCTCAAGGCGCTCGCCCGCATCGCCCGCCTCCTACGTGACCAGGACATCGCCAAGAAGCTCCGCGCCTCGCGCGACGCCCAGGCGATCTATTCGGTGCTGGCGCTGCCGCCCGCAACCGCGGCGTAACGTCGCCTGTCCTCGTCGCCCGCTGAGAAGCGGAATCGATCCACGCAATTGCCAATGTACGCCGGCCATCTCCGTAGCATGCGCGCGGGATGTCGTGATCTCGTACTAGCCGGCAAGAGACCGCGAAAAATTTCCCCAGTTGAGACGTCCGGCACATCGTGCCTTGTCGGAGTCCGCTAAAGACGCTCAGGAACGCAAACGCAAGTGGCGCTTGGATCGACGCGCCGTCCTGCGCTTTCGCTGAGGTCGTTACCTATCGCCCGAAGGTCGGGCCCGTAGGATGAAAGTGGTTGGCGCGGTGCAGAGCAGGGCTGTTGTGGTGGGGCTAGTGATAGCAGTTACCGCAGTCCCGGCCGTCGCGCAGGATGCCGGATCGCTGCTCCGCGAGATGCAGCGGCAGCAGGAGATGCAGCGGCAGGAAAGGCTGCCGTCCCCTGACGAGATTCGACCGCAGCAGGCGCCCGCCGCCATCCCCGACCGGGGCGAGCGCATCATCGTGAAGGGCGTTCGCTTCACCGGCAAGGTGGAGCTGCTGCCACAGGCCGAGCGCGAGCAGCTCGTTGCCTCGGTGCGCGGCAAGCGCCTCGGCATCAAAGGGCTCTATGCGCTGGCCGATCAGGTGACGGCCGTGCTCCAGGGCCGCGGCCGGTTGCTGGCGCGCGCGCTGCTGCCGCCTCAGGACGTCACCAACG
Organism: Bradyrhizobium sp. LA2.1; assembly: GCF_040547725.1. Classification (NCBI taxonomy): domain Bacteria; kingdom Pseudomonadati; phylum Pseudomonadota; class Alphaproteobacteria; order Hyphomicrobiales; family Nitrobacteraceae; genus Bradyrhizobium; species Bradyrhizobium sp. LA2.1. The sequence goes on along the minus strand of NZ_JBEPQI010000015.1, from coordinate 176,732 downwards.
GCATCGTCACGATCGAGATCGCCGAGGGCGCGCTCAAGACCATCACGCTCGATCGCGCCAAGGGCGTGCGCGTACGTGAGGACCTATTGCGCGCGATCATCGAGGGTCGTCTCAAGCCGGACGGCGTGACGCGGCAGGATCTGGAAGACGCGCTGTTGCGGATGAACGACCTGCCGGGCGTGTCGGTGCATGCCAAGCTCGCGCCGGGCGAGGCGCCGAACACCAGCAAGCTCGTCGTCGGCGTCGCGCAGGCGCCCATTCTCGGGGGCGGTATTTGGGCCGATAATTACGGCAGCTCCAACGTGGGCAAGGCGCAGGGCAACGGGCTCATCTCGCTCACCGACGTGTCCGGCTACGGCGACCTGACGCGGCTCTCCGGCACGGTATCGCAAGGGCAGGAGTACGGCTCGCTGGTGACGAGCGTGCCGCTCGGCGCCAGCGGCTTCATTGCCAATGCGAGCTACGGCTATCTCGACTACCACAATATCGACGCCATCGGCAGCGCCCTCGGTCTCACCGGTTTTGCCCATTTCGCCAATGGCGGCGTCGACTACAGCCTGATCCGCTCGCGCGATTTCAACCTCCAGCTTGGTGGCACCGTGACCTGGAAGGCGCTGGTCGACGACAGCATCGTCGGAAAGCTTCAGGACAAGCGCTCGACCTCCGGTACGCTCAGCCTCAACGGCGACCGGCGCGACGCGCTGCTCGGCGGCGGCATCACCAACTGGTCGGTGAGCTGGACTTTTGGCGACCTCGATCTCTCGCGCCTGGCGAGCGCGCTCGCGGCGGACCAGGCTGGACTCCGGACGCAAGGGCCGTTCAATCGGATCAATGCCTCGGTTGCCCGGCTTCAGGCCTTGCCCGGCGACTTCGCACTGTTCGGTCGCCTCTACGGGCAATGGGCCGACAAGAACCTCGATTCCTCGGAAGATTTTGCGCTGGGCGGCCCGTTCGGCGTGCGCGGCTATCCCGTCGGCGAGGCGCGCGGCGACATGGGCGTGCTCGGCACGCTGGAGCTTCGCTACAACGCGCCGGTGCCTGTGCGCTTCGGCAGCCTGCAACTCGCGAGCTTCCTGGACGGCGGCTACGTCAAGATCAACGTGTCGCCGAACGGCATCGCGCCGGTCACTGTCTGCGGCTGCAACGATTACGGGCTCGCCAGCGCCGGCCTCGCCGCGCGCTGGACGCGCGAGTGGCTGAACGTCTCGGCTGGCCGGTCGCTACAACTTCACCGGCAGCGGCGGCGCGATCACCAACGAGGGCAGCATCTCCGGCAAGGTGGTGGCGCTGATCTCGCCGAGCGTCAGCAATTCCGGCACCATCACCGGCAGCACGGCGCTCGCCGCCGGCACCGACGTGCTGCTCGACTTCAATGGCGACGGCCTGCTCTCGGTCGAGGTCAAGGCCTCCACCGTCAAGACCCTGGTCGAGAACAAGGGATTGATCCGCGCCGATGGTGGGCTCGCCATCCTCACCGCCAAGGGCGCGAGCGACGCCATGAAGGGCGTCGTCAACAACACCGGCGTGGTGCAGGCCGCGAGCATCGGCAGCAGGAACGGCCGCATCCTGCTGCTCGGCGATGCCAGGCACGGCGAGGTCAATGCTGGCGGCACGCTGCGGGCCCGCTCGGTCGAAACCTCCGCCGCCAAGGTCAATCTCGCCGCCGATCTGAAGGTCGATACGCTGGGCGGGCATTGGCTGATCGATCCTTCAAACATAACCATCGACGCCAATTACGCGGCGGCGCTGCAGACCGCGTTGGCGAGCGGCGACGTGACGGTGACGACGTCCAGCAGCGATACCGAACCCGGCGACATCTCGGTCAATTCGCCGGTCATCTGGGGCTCGCACGTTCTCACTCTGAGAGCCGACAACAACATCATCGTCAATGCATCGCTCACCTCCACGGGAACGACGGGTAGTGATGGGCTGATTCTGCAATATGCGCAGACCACCAGCAGTGGCACCTACACCATCAACTCCCCGATCAATCTCGCCGCGGGAAGCTTGTTTCAGACTCAGAACGGGAGCTCGGGGCCGATCACCTACAAGATCATCACGGACGTGAGCGCGCTTCAGAACATGAATGCCGATCTGTCCGGCCGCTACGCCTTGGGGTCGGATATTGATGCGTCCGCGACCAGGAATTGGAATTCAGGCGCTGGATTTGCACCAGTCGGAAACAGCAGCAACGCGTTTTCGGGAAGCTTCGAGGGATTGGGGCACGTCGTCAGTGGACTCTCCATCAACCGCCCCTCAGAAAATAATGTCGGTCTGTTCGGCTATGCCAACGGCGCGATCATCATTGGCAACGTCAGCCTGAGCAATGCATCGATCATCGGCAATAATTCGGTCGGGGCTCTGGTTGGGGCTGCGAATTCCACCACCATCAATCACGCTGATGCGAACGGTACGATCATCGGCAATGATTCCGTCGGGGGGCTGCTGGGCTACGCCAGCTACTCGCTCGTGACCGCGTCGTTTGCGACCGGCGTCGTCACGGGAAGCGGCAGTCGTGTCGGTGGGCTCGCCGGCAACGTCGACAACCTCAGCGCAGTCAGCGATTCCTACGCAGAGGGGCGCGTCAGGGGCGCGTCTCACGTCGGGGGCCTGATCGGGTATCTCGGCGCAAATTCCACCGCGACCTACGTCTATTCGACCAGCGACGTAACTGGCGGTGCCTATGTGGGAGGGCTGGTCGGGTACAATGACGGCGCGGTCGTTGAGTCCTATGCGACCGGCAAGCTTTCCGGCGGCAGCTCCGCCGATACCGGCGGACTGATCGGATATAACAGCGCCAGCGGTACGGTCGACAGAAGCTACTGGGATATCGAGACCACCGGTGTGTCGACGGGATGCGCCACAAATCTCGGCGGTTGTTCGGCGACCGGCTTGACCACGGCGGCCGCGCTTCTGCACCAAAGCTATCCCGGCTTCTCCTTCTGGCCCGCAGTGCCTTGGGGGCACTGGTACGGGATCCATGGCTATACCCGGCCCTTCCTGCGTTCCGAATATTCGACGATCATCCGAAACTCATCAGCTTCAATTGATGGAGATGAATCTCAGGGGCAGCTTCGTCCTTGCCAACAATCTCGATTTCGCAGTCCTGACCGACGGCAGCCGCTCCGATATGTGGGCCACGAGCAGCCTTGCGGGCACCGGGTTTTCACCGGTGGGCTCGATCGTCTACAATTTCTACGGAACATTCGACGGCGGCAATCACACGATCTCAGGTCTCGTGATCAATCGCCCCGCCAGCGAACAAGTTGGCTTGTTCGGCATGACAAACGGCAGCTTGATCGAGAATGTTGGCTTGCGAGACGTCTCGGTCAAAGGAAGCTTCTCCACCGGAGGCCTGATCGGCCGGAGCACCAACGGCAGCATCTTGCGGAACTCCTATGTCACCGGGGACATCAATGGAAGCTACTACGTAGGTGGACTCATCGGTTGGAACGATAGCAGCACCGTTCAGGACGTCTACGCGCTGACCCATGTATCCGGAGACACGGCGATCGGCGGACTGATCGGGGTCAACAATTTCGGTACCATGCGAAACGCTTACGCGATTGCGACCACATCCGCGCGCCGTGCGGCGAGCGAAACGGTGGGAATACCACTGGATGGAACCTATTCAGGCATATTCGGCGGGAGTTCGGCAGACGTCACCAATCCTTTTACCTTCATTGACGCAGGGTGGGATTTTGGCGGTGTCTGGGGGAAGTCGAGAGTTGGAGAAAACAACGGCAACATGATGCTGCGCTCGTTCGGCGGCACATTCTACGACAACTATGTTCGGCTTTCCGGCGATACGACCAAGACCTATGGCGACGCCAACCCGGCCATATCCGGTATCACGCTCGACGGCGTCGGGACCAGCAACGTATCTCTGGCCTGGGGGAGCGCAGTCACGACGCGGACCAGCGCGGGGTCCTATGCGTATGCGGCACCCAACGTGCTGAACGTATCCAGCAGCAGCGGAGCCACCTGGCTCGACTACGGCAGCGGCACACTCATCGTCAACAAGGCGCCGCTGACCATCGCCGCCAACGACGCGTCCAGGATCTACGATGGCACGCGCTTTGGCGGTGGCAACGGGGTCACGTACTCCGGATTTGTGAATGGTGAGGATGCGTCGGTTCTGTCGGGAACCGTGGTGTATGATGGCAGCGCACAGGGTGCTCGTAATGCCGGGCACTACAGCATCGGCGCATCGGGACTTTCGGCACAGAACTACGCGATCACCTGGGTCGACGGCACGTTGACGATCAATCGCGCGACGATATCCGCGATCACCGGCATCACCGCGCTGAACAAGAGCTTCGACGCCACGACGACGGCGACCCTCGACACCTCAGCGGCAAAGTTCGTCGGCATGATCGCGGGCGACGACGTGATGGTAGCGACGTCGATCGGCAATTTCACGGATCCTATGGTAGGCCGGGACAAGAGGGTCGACATTACCGGCCTGACGCTCGGCGGGGCCGATGGAGGCAACTACATTCTCGGCAACTCGACGGCTACGACGACGGCCGACATCACGATGAGGCCGGATGTCGTCACATGCTCGTCCTATGGTGCCGGCAGCAGCGGGATCTGTGGTACAATTGCGCCCAATCCCGCGCTGGATGTCGGACGAAATGCTGCGGTCCCGCTTGAGATTGTGGCGCCCGTCTCCGGCGCGGGTCAGTCCGCGGGCCCGATCACGTTCAGGACCGTACGGTGCCAGGACGGCGGTAACGGTGGACAACCCTGCCGAACGCAGGACACAGCTCATTGAAACGAGGCGAGGTCGTGCTGCCTTAAAGCACCCGGAGCGGCACAATCGCAGACGCCGGCAAGGGCGTCCTGCGCTACGCTTGGTGAGACCGCAGGGGCGGCCCTCGTCCGTTCGAACCGAAGCCCCGCAGTCTGCGACTTATTTTCGCAGCCGGGCGCTGTGATGTCTTTCCGCCGGATTCGATCGTCGCCCGCTTGCGCGACCCGGCGCGGCTTCGATGCAGGGTTTTTTGAGCCATGAATTGCGGTTCGATCGGCCGGATTTTCGGTCTGTTTCAATGATCTCGGTCTTTTCGGCGATGACGCGGTCGTTGGACGTATCGTCGGCATGAACGGCAACCGTCACGGCAATGGTGACCGAGCTGATCCGACCAACGCGGTTGCTTACGAGCTGCGCGGCGAAACTTGGTCAAGCGGGACAGGGATCGCGCCTTCGAGGACTGCGGCGCCGCGATACGGATCGATCCGAATTTCGGACGGGCTTATAACTGCCGCGGCCGCGCCTATTCGGCGAAGGGCGAACGGGATCGCGCTTTGGCCGATTACAACGATGCCATTCGCCTCGATCCCGGCTACGGACCGTCCTACACCTCCCGTGCCCTCGAATATTTCAACAATCGCGACTTCGATCTGGCGATCGGCGCGTTTACCGAGGCCATCGAACGCAATCCCAAGCAAGCCTACTTTGCTCTTATCAAGAGAGGGGAAGCGTATGCGGCGAAGCGCGACTCCGATCATGCCGTCGCCGATTACAACGAGGCGATGCGGCGCAATCCCGCCGCCGCATGGCCCTACGAGCTGCGAAGCACCGTCCATTTCAACAAGGGCGAGATCGACGAGGCTCTCGACGACTGCAACACCGCCGTCCGTCTGGAGCCCGGGAGTGCTGGCGGCCATTATTGCCGGGCCATCGTTCTCCTGAAAAAGGACGACACCGACAACGCCATCCGCGAGCTTGATGACGTCACGAGGATCATGCCTTCCTTCGAGAGGGCATATCTCGCTCGCGCCCTCGCCTGGCACAAAAAGGGCGACGATCAACGTGCTGTTGCCGATTTCGACGAAGCGATTCGGCTTCAGCCGGGAAATTCGACGGCCTACAACAATCGCGCCAGTGCGTTTCGCGACATGGGCGAGAACGATCGCGCGCTCGCCGACTACAACGAGGCGATACGGCTCGATCCCGGCAATCAGGTCGCTCTGGTCAATCGCGGCATCCTCTATATGAAACTGTCCGACGCCAAACATGCGCGCGCCGATTTCAATAGCGTGCTCGCGCTGCCGCCGGGCGACCAATGGGCCGTGGACACGGCGCGCGAAGGACTTGGCTTTTTGAAGTGATGCGTCTCGAAAGAGCGCGCATCTCCGCTCTCGTGCCCCGGACGCAGCGCAGCGCGTCCCTCGCGATGCGAAGCATCGTCGAGAGCGGTGCGCTGCAGAGCCTTCGCCGGCGCCGCTCGTGTGCGTCAGCAGACCGTCGGCAGCAGGCGCCGGACTTCGTCGAGCAGTTCGGGAATCGCCGTCTTGTCACCCGCGAGGTGCTTGAGCAGCGCACTTTGGAATAGACCGTCGAACAGCGCATAGAGCGCGGCGGGCGACGACGCCGGCCGCTTGCCGCCGAGCTCGGCATAGCGGGAGGCGATGCGCCAGATCATCGCTTCCAGGCTCTTGTCGATCTCGAGTACATCCTTGCGAAACGCCGCCTCGAACATCGCCTGCGAGCGCAGGTCGTACCAAAGGCGGTGCATACGGGCTTCGCTCTGCAGCGTTGCTGCGAGCTTGGCGAGGAAACCCTCCGTCAATTCGTCGCGGCTCGTTGCTGTCGCGACGACATCGTCATATCGCGTCACGCACTTCGCCTTGTAGTGGCGGACGCAGCAGCAGATCAGGTCGAGCTTGTCGCTGAAATAATAGTGGAACACGCCGTGCGTGAACGCCGAGTTCTGCGCGATTTCGCGCAGGCTGGTGCGTGCGAAGCCGAGCTCTCCAAGCGTTTCGAGCGCGGCCTCGGCAAGCTCGACGCGCCGCGCGTTGAACTTCTCGTCGCGCAGCACCTCGGCCGCATCAGCCACACGCCGGGCCGCTCCCGTCACCTGCCGCGCCATCTTGTCCTTATCCTCAGTCCCGTTCTTTCAAGGACTTATACCGCGTCGACCGCGGAATGCTCCATCCCCTCACAACCACTTCCTTTGACAACTGTCAAATTCGTTCTTGACAAGTGTCAAGATTCTGGCGGAGGTTCGCACCAAGAATTTGGACAGTCGTCAAGACGTCCGACCATGGAGGAACGCTTCGCTGGGTGCCGCCGAAAGGCCTGCGCCCATCGACTTGGTGCGCGCCGATTGGCGCAGCACGAATCGATCACCAGCAACGGAGGAGTGGGTCATGAGTGGGAAGAGCCTTGCAGGCAGGAAAGCCCTGGTCACCGGCGGTGCCCGAGGAATCGGGGCGGCCATCGCGCAAGCGCTGGCGCGAGCCGGCGCCTCGATCATGATCGCCGACATCCTGGAAGAGACCGGCCGCGCCAGCGCAGCCGCTATCGCGAAGGAAGACGTCGCCACGGGCTTCGTCCAGCTCGACGTCACCGACGACGCTCAATGGGAGCGGGCGGTTGCCAACACCGTCGCAACCCTCGGCGGCTACGACATTCTGATCAACAATGCCGGCATCGAGATCACGTCGCTGATCTCCGAGGTCAAGGCCGAGGACGCGCGGCGGATGTGCGACGTCAATATCGTTGGCACCGTGCTCGGCATGAAGCACGCCTTCCGTGCCATGCGCCCGGGCGGGCCGGCCGGCAAGGGCGGCGCCGTCGTCAACATCGCCTCGGTTGCGGCAACGATCGCCTTCCCGAGCATCGCGGTCTATTCGGGCACCAAATCCGCGGTTGACCGCATGACGCGGGTCGGAGCGATGGAAGCCGGCAAGCTCGGTTTCGGCGTGCGCGTAAACTGCATCTATCCGGGCCTGATCCCGACCGACATGGGCATGCAGCTCGCCAACGACATCGTCAAGGTCGGGCTCGCGGCTGACGTCAACGCCGCAGTCGGCTCGGTGGTGGAGCAAACCCCGCTCGGCCGTCTCGCCGAGGTCACGGACATCGGCGATGCCGCGGTGTTCCTGTGCTCGAACGAGGCGCGCTTCATCACCGGCATCGGACTGCCGGTCGATGGCGGCATGGGCATGTAACAACAAAGCCGACAACAAGCATTTCGGAGGAACGCAATGAGCGAGAAGAAGCCCGTCATCGTCTATGGCGCTTCCGGCTATACTGGCCGGCTGGTCTGTGAATACTTACGCGAATACAACATCCCCTTCATCGCCGCCGGCCGCAGCAATGAGAAGCTCAACGCCGCGATGAAGTCGAATGTAGCGGGCATCGAGACCGCCGACTACGAGGTGGTTAAGGTGCCGCACACCGTGGCTGCGCTGACTGAATTGTTCAAGGGCGCCTCGGTGGTGCTCAACACCGTGGGTCCCTTCGCCAAGTTCGGCGGCGAAGTGGTGCAGGCTTGCCTCGCTTCCAAGTGTCATTACACCGACACCACCGGTGAGCAGGACTGGCTGATCACGCTCGAGCAGGAGTGGGGCACGAAGTTCGCCAATGCCGGGCTGCTGTTGGCGCCAGGCATCGCGCAGATGTACACCACCGGCGAGATCGCCGCCCAGCTGTGCCTGGAGACGCCCGGCCTCGACACGCTGGACATTGCCGTGTTCTGGGGTGGCAGCCCGACCATCGCATCGACGCAGACCATCCTGGTCAACGCCGCGATGGCCAAGGCCTACTACCTGGAGCAGAACAAGTACGTCGAGCATCAGCCCGATGCCGGCCTCTACAACCTCGCCATCCCCGGTCAGCACGAGCTGGCGCTGGCGTTGCCCTGGGGAGGCACCTCGCACCCGGTGTGGTTCAAGCGCGATCCGCGCGTGGCCAACGTGAAGGTGCTGGGCGGCGTGTTCAACCGCGGGCTGATGTTGGCTGTGCCGCAGATCGTCGCGGCCGCGCTGGACGCGACCAAGGACATGAAGCCCGACGACCGCTACGCCGCGTTGGCGCAGACCGCTGCCGGTGTGATGAACACCATGCCGCCGCGCGAGAACCCGCGCGTCAACAAGTCGATGGATTCGGTGCATGCCTCCGGCCCGTTGGGGCGCGCGCACTGCGTCATCAACGGCAACAGCAACTACAAGCAGACCGGCATGTTGCAGGCCTATGCTGCGGCCCATCTGTTGCAGCAGCCGCCGAAGCGCGTGGGGTTCGCCTCCGGCTGCCAGGCGTTCGGCCATCACGAGCTGCTTGGGCAGTTGCGCAGCTTCGGGCTCGTCAGCAAGCCGGTTCTGACCGTGCACGATTAAGTCAATCGCGGGTGGCGCGGACCTCCGCGTCACCCGCTGCCGCTTCGGGTGTTGATCATGCGCTTCATCGATTACCTGGACAAAGGTGCCTCGCTCGGCGCCGACGCGCCATGCCTCACCATGGATGGACGCGACCTCAGCTATCGCGACGTGCAGCGGCTGAGCTACCGCGTCGCGCGCGGGCTCGCGCGATCGGGCATTGCTGCCGGCGAGAAGGTCGCAATCCTCTCCGGCAACGATCCGGTCGCGTTTGCCTGCGTGTTCGGCATTTCCCGCGCGGGCTCGGTCTGGTGCCCGATCAATCCGCGTAACGAGGCAGCCGAAAATCGGCTCATCCTCGAGCAATTCGACTGCAGCCTGCTGTTGTTTCATTCAAGCTTCGCGTCGATGGTCGAGGCGGTGCGTGCAGAGCTGCCAAAGCTGCGCGCCGTCGTCTGCCTCGATGCCGAGTTGTCCTTCGCGCCCTCGTTCGACAGCTGGCTCGCCGGCCTTGCAGACGACCACTATCAACGCGAGACGATCGACGATCTCGCGATGATCCCGGGCACCGGCGGCACCACCGGCAAGCCGAAGGGGGTCATGCTGTCGGGCCGCAACATCGAGGCTATGACGGCACTGACGCTGATGGGCTATCCCTTCAAGGGCCGCCCGATCTACCTCGCGCTTGCGCCGCTGACCCACGCGGCCGGCGTGCTGTGTTTCCCGATCATGGCGCTCGGCGGCCGCATCGTGATCATGCATCACCCCGACATCGCCGAATTCCTCGATCTGATCGAGCGCTATCGCGTCACGCACACCTTCCTGCCGCCGACCGTGATCTACATGCTGCTCGATCATCCGAAGCTCGACTCCGCGAGGCTCGGGTCTCTGCAATGTTTCTGGTACGGCGCGGCGCCGATCTCGGCCGCGCGGCTTGCGGAAGCGCTCCAGCGTATCGGGCCGATGGCGCAGTTGTTCGGTCAGACCGAAGCGCCGATGATGATCTCGATGATGGCACCTAGCGAGCATTACAATGCGGACGGCACGATCGCGATGGAGCGTCTCGCCTCGGCCGGGCGGATCAGCCCGCTGGTGCAGGCCGGCATCATGGATGGCGACGGCAATTTGCTGCCGACCGGCGCCCGCGGCGAGATCGTGGTCCGCGGTTCGCTGGTGATGGAGGGCTATTACAAAAATCCCGAGGCTACGGCGGAAGCCTCCGCGCATGGCTGGCATCACACCGGCGACATCGGCTACATCGACGACGACGGCTACCTCTATATCGTCGATCGCGCCAAGGACATGATCATCACCGGCGGGTTCAACGTCTACTCGATCGAGGTCGAGAACGCGCTGCGGGCGCATGAGGCGGTGCAGGATTGCGCCGTGATCGGGCTGGCGGACGAGAAATGGGGTGAGCGGATCGTCGCCGTGGTGCAGCCCCGCGCCGGCCAAAGCGTCGATGCGACGGCGCTGGCTGCCTTCGTCAAGGCGCGGATCGGCAGCGTCAAGACACCGAAGCAGATCGAAGTCTGGGACGACCTGCCGCGTTCCAAGGTCGGCAAGGTCTTGAAGCCGGACATCCGCGCGCGGCTGGCGGAGCGTTCAGGCGGCTGAGGCGCATCTTATTGCAGCGCCCATCGCTTCGACGATATCCGCGAGACGCGCTGACGCGGACATTCGCGCGGGCCTGGAACTCTCATCCGTGTCCGGGCAGGCAAAGGCATGTTTCCGCTTTTCGATGCGCGTTTTGGGTGTCACCATGCTTTTGAACGGACGGGAGGGCCGCCATGCGCTGGTGTGTCTCGGTCGGGGCGGTGCTTGTTGCGGGGGCGATCGTCGGAGGTGACGTTGCCAGCATTGCCGCGCCGAGCCCGAAATCAGGGATAGCCGACGCCAGGCACAGCGCACTGTCCGTCAATGTCGAGCTCGTTATCGCCGTCGACGTCTCCTATTCGATGGATCTGGACGAACTCGCCATTCAGCGCGAGGGCTATGCACAGGCCATCGTCTCGAAAGACTTTCTTCAGGCGCTAAGGGCCCGTCCGGCCAGCAAGGTGGCTCTGACCTATTTCGAATGGTCGATGTCGGGCGACGACAGGATCATCATTCCGTGGCGCGTGATCGACGGCCCGGAATCGGCGGACGCCGTGGCCGCCGAGATCATGAAAACGCCGATTCGCCGAGGTTCGAGCACCTCGATTTCCGGCGCGATCAATTTCGCAGTGCAGCTGTTCGAAGAGAATCCCTATCGCGGGTCGCGGCGCGTCATCGACATTTCCGGCGATGGGCCGAACAACGACGGAGCCCCCGTCACCGGCGCGCGCGACGCTGCCGTTGAGAAAGGCATCATCATCAACGGCCTGCCGATCATGGTGAAGGAGCCGTCCTATTTGACGACCGATATCGAGAATCTCGATCTCTATTACGAGGACTGCGTGATCGGAGGGCCGGGCGCCTTCATCATGACAATCAAGGATCGCGAAAAATTCCAGGAAGCGATCCGGACCAAGCTTGTTCTCGAAGTTGCGGGCCTCACGCCGGAGGGGAGGATCGTCCGAACCGCCGAGAAAGAGCCCCGGGTGTCCTGTCTGGTCGGCGAAGAAAAATGGCGGGAGCGCGGGCGACGGTGAGACACCGAAGCTGATCGAAGTCCGGGACGACCTGCCGCGCTCGAAGGTGGGCAAGGTGCTGAAGCCGGACATTCGCGCGCGGCTGGCAGGGCGGTCAGGCAGCTAATCAAGGGTGACGGTGCGTCGGCAATACCCGAGCGGTGCAAGACGACGTTCGGTCGATGTGGTCGCCTTCTCCTACTCGCTACCTTCTGAAGCCGGCTTCGCGCGGAGCGAATTGGCAAAATTGACGAGATACTGCCGCCCATCGCGCTGAGCGAGATCGAGATATGACGGCAACAACGGCGAGTTAACCGCGGAAAGTGCGTCGAGCGCGGCCATCCGCTGATATTCATGCTCCGTGCTCCACGCGCGAAGCGCCAGCGTCTCCGACCTTTTCGACCGCCTGCGCGCGAGAGCAAGAAGCGCTCGCCGGCTTACATACTCATCCGCGTCGTGAAAGAATTGCTCCAACAGTGGTTCGACTTCATCGGCGGCAAATTCGTCGCTCCCAAGCGCATCAGCGAGTTGCCACCGGGCATCTCGCTCCGGCGAATGCGGGGCCAACCTCGCCAAAGCCAGCAGATGAGCCGGCTTGGCCATCAACTCACGCTTGAGTACCTCCACCTCATTGTCGCGAGCAAGGATGTAAAGCAGCAACTCGACGATAGGAGCGCTCCAATGCTGCGGAACGCCCGAATCCAGGAACGCGGCGAAGGCAGTCGTGATCGCGGGCCATTCTCCATAGTCGCATTCCCACTCGTCAGATCTCTGGCCAACAGGGTAGCGATCAGCCCAACGGCGAAATGCCAACACCGCCCTAACGAATCGAGCCTGAGCACCTCCAATGTACGCGATTGGCTCGTCGGTCATGATGGTCTGGTCACGCTTCCATAGCCCGATCCGGCTGATCGAGTAGCCGGAGGATATCGGGCCATAGCACAAAGAAAGCGAGGCGTCCGCTTGGTGCCGCGTCATGGGATGGCCCATAAAAAATGCGCGGGCCGCCTTGAGGCATGCCCGCGCATTTGAATTCGCAGATGTCGCGCTAAGCGTGCGTCAGTGCACGCTCACGGCTTGCAGCTCGTTGCTCCAGGCGTTGGCGACCGCGGCTTCGCGGCTGTCGGTCAGCATGATCGGCGTGCCGTCGGCGGCGTGGAGCGCGAAGAGCTTGAGGCCCGGCGCGATCTTTGGCGCTTCGGGAAACAGGCCCGGCACATCCTCGGAGCGGATCTGCTTCACATAGGCGATATGACCTTCGCCGAGAGTTGCCAGCGTCTCGGGCGAGACGTTCTTGGCTTCGTATTCGAACGCAACGTGACCTTCACTCATGGTCTCGACTCCTTCACAGAAACTAAGCGGTCGAGTCCGCTACTCGTTCCATTATTCGTGCTCATTGATAGCGATTGTCTTAACGATCCTCTCCGGTTCAGGCCGGGCAAGATCGACCGACAGCAGCCCGTTCTTCAGATCCGCTCCCAGCACGAGCATCCCCTCCGCCAGCACGAAGGTGCGCTGGAAGTGGCGCGCGGCGATGCCGCGATGGATGTATTGCCGGGTCTTGTCGTCCTGCTGCCGCCCGCGAATCACGAGCTGGTTTTCCTCAATGGTTACATCGAGTTGGTCGCGGGTGAATCCGGCGACCGCCAGCGTGATCCGCAGCCGCTCGGGCTGGCCGTCCGACCGGTCGCACCTCTCGATATTGTAGGGAGGGTAGCCGTCGGCGCCTTTGACGACGCGATCAAGCACGCGCTCGATCTCGTCGAAGCCCAGAAGGAACGGACTGGAAAGCGTGGGAACACGAGACATAGTTTACAAAGTCCTCTCGAAGCGACTTTGGCATTTCAGGGCCCGGAAGCGGCGCCCCTTGGTCAGCAATATGGTCATAACCCCGTGTCGGTTCAAGGACGTAGCGGGGGCCTGTGGATTGGCCGATTTCGCGCCTGACCCCGCCTGCGGCCGCGCAGATGCGCCCGATTCGGCACCGGGAACTTAAATGCTCGGACAAGCCCGGGCATGACGAATTGGCGGAGCGATTTCTCCAATGAAAACAAACCCCGGCTACTGTGCATGGGGTTGTTTTTCTGGTTTTTGATCGGGCGGCCCTCGGAACCGGTCAGGCTTCGATCCGGGTCCGTCCGTCACCGCTGAAAAGGTGCAGTTTCGGCCGTACCGCCGCGACGCGGATCCTCTCACCGATGGCGGGGGCCTCGGTTCCGGGAATGCGGACGATGACCTCGCCGGGCGGCAACTCGCCGGGGGTGGCGGCGACGCGCTGGTCGTCCTGGGCCCGCGTGCCGTAGACGAAGGTTTCCGCGCCGACGCGCTCGATCGCTTCCACCGTCAGCGGCAATGCGACACCGCCGGCCGGGGTCTGGTCGGTGATCACGAAGTCTTCAGGGCGGATGCCGAGGATGCCGGCCTCGGTCGCGCTGCCGTCGAGCTGCGATTTGATCTCATCGGCGCGCGTCGACATCAGGTTCATCGGCGGTGCCCCGATGAAGGAGGCGACGAAGGTCGTCGCCGGCTTCTCGTAGATCGCGAGCGGATTGCCGACCTGCTCGACCTGGCCGCCATTCATCACCACGAGAATATCGGCGAGCGTCATCGCCTCGAGCTGGTCGTGGGTGACGTAGATCGACGTCGTGTTGAGCCGGCGCTGCAACTTGCGGATCTCGACCCGCATTGCAATGCGCAGCTTTGCGTCGAGGTTCGACAGCGGCTCGTCGAACAGAAAGACTTTCGGCTGGCGCACGATGGCGCGGCCCATCGCGACGCGCTGGCGCTGGCCGCCGGAGAGCTGGCGCGGCTTGCGCTCCAGCATCGGCGCGAGCTCGAGCACGCGTGCGGCTTCCTCGACGCGGGTCTTGACCTCGGCCTCCTTCATGCCGCGGTTGCGCAGGCCGTAGGCCATGTTGTTGAAGACGCTCATATGCGGATAGAGCGCGTAGTTCTGGAACACCATCGCGATGTCGCGATCGGCGGGCTCGATCTGGTTGACGACGCGGCCGCCGATGTCGATCTCGCCGCCGGTGACGGTCTCGAGCCCTGCGACCATGCGCAGCAGCGTGGACTTGCCGCAGCCGGAGGGACCGACCAGCACGCAGAACTGGCCGTCGCCGACATCGACGTTGACGCCCTTGATGGCCTCGAAGCCGCCGGGATAGGTCTTGCGGACGTTGCGCAGGGTGACGTTAGCCATGAAAACTCGCTTCTACTTTTCCGTCTCGACCAGGCCGCGCACGAACAATTTCTGCATGGCGACGACGACGAACACCGGCGGCAGCATGGCCAGCACGGCGGTCGCCATCACGATCGGCCATTCGGTCAGCGCATCGGTGGTGGTGATCATCTTGCGGATGCCGACCTGGATGGTCTGCATGTCGTCGCGCGTGGTGATCAGCAGCGGCCAGAGATATTGATTCCAGCCGAGGATGAAGAGGATCACGAACAGCGCCGCCATGTTGGTGCGCGACAGCGGCAGCAGCGTATCCCAGAAGAAGCGCAAGGGGCCGGCGCCGTCGATGCGCGAGGCCTCCAGCAGCTCGTCCGGCACGGTCATGAAGAACTGGCGGAACAGCAGCGTCGCGGTGGCCGACGCGATCAGCGGCAGCGCGAGGCCGGCATAGCTGTCGAGCATGTGCAGATCGGCGACGATCTTGTAGGTCGGATAGATGCGCACCTCGACCGGCAGCATCAACGTGATGAAGATGATCCAGAAGATCGCCATCCGGAACGGAAAGCGGAAATACACGATCGCATAGGCCGAGATGATCGAGATCGCGATCTTGCCGATCGCGATTGCCAGCGCCATCACCAGCGAGTTCAGCATCATGTTGCCGACGGGCTCGCGGGTCGAGCCGCTCGTGCCGACGAAGATGGTCTTGTAGTAGACCTCGAAGAAGTGTCCGCCCGGCAGCAGCGACATCTGCCCGTTCGCGATCAGGGCGTTGTCCTGGGTCGAGGCGACGATCGCGATGTAGACCGGGAATGCGACGATCGCGATCCCGATCCAGAGAATCGCGTGGGCGACGTAGCGCCGAAAGCCCTCTTCTTCGACCATCAGTAGGTCACCTTGCGTTCGACGAAGCGGAACTGGATTCCCGTCAGCACGATCACCATGACCATCAGGATCACCGATTGCGCTGCCGAGCTGCCGAGATTGCCGCCGAGCAGGCCGTCGGAATAGACCTTGTAGACCAGCGTGACCGTCGATGTGCCGGGACCGCCGCGGGTCATGGTGTCGATGATGCCGAAGGTGTCGAAGAAGGCGTAGACGATGTTGACGACCAGCAGGAAGAAGATCGTGGGCGACAGCAGCGGGAAGGTCACGGTCCAGAACCGCCGCATCGGACGGGCGCCGTCGATCGCGGCGGCCTCGAACACGCTTCGGGGGATGGCTTGCAGGCCGGCGAGGAAGAACAGGAAATTATAGGAGATCTGCTTCCACGCCGCGGCGAGGATGATCAGCCCAGCCGCCTGGTTGCCGTCGAGCAGCGGATTCCAGTCGACGCCCAGGTTGCGCAGATAGCGCGACAGCACGCCGAGCGAGGGATGCAGCATGAAGATCCAGAGCACGCCGACGACGGGCGGCGCCACCGCATAGGGCCAGATCAGCAGCGTGCGGTAGAGCATTGAGCCGCGCAGCGGCTTGTCCGCCATCACGGCGAGCAAGAGCGCGAAGGACAGCGACGAGACGGCGATGGCGAACGAAAAGACGAACGTACGGACAACCGCCTCGAAATAGGCCGGGTCCTTGAACAGGTCCTGATAATTCTCGAACCAGACGAAGCTTGTCGACAGACCGAAGGCGTCCTGGAGCAGGAAGGATTGGATCACCGCCTGCGCGGCCGGCCAGTAGAAAAAAATCAGGACGATCGCGAGCTGCGGCGCAACCAGCGCGTAGGGCAATAGTTTTGCTTGGAAAATGGCTTGCTTTTGCATGATGTCAGGTGAGCGGCAGGCCGGCTTGCGGCCTGCCGCTCATCGCCTCACTTGACGGCAGTCTTTTCGAACTGGCGCAGCATCGTGTTGCCGCGCTCGACGGCAGCATCCAGCGCCTGCTTGGCGGTCTTCTTGCCGGCCAGCGCCTGCTCGATCTCTTCCGACCAGACGTCACGCAGCTGAACCATGTTGCCGAGGCGCAGACCGCGCGAATTGTCGGTTGGCTCCTTGTTGGTCAGCTCGATCAGCGGGGTCTCGAGATAGGGCTGATCCTTGTAGAAGCCTTCTTCCTTCGCCTTGGCGTAGGCCGCCTTGGTGATCGGCAGATAGCCCGAGGCCTTGTGGATGTAGACTTGGCGATCGGTGTCCGAGAGGAAGGTCAGGAACTTCGCGACACCCTTGTATTCGTCGGCCGACTTGCCGCCCATGACCCAGAGCGAAGCGCCGCCGATGATCGAGTTCTGCGGCGCGCCCTTGACGTCCGGATAGTATGGCATCGGCACGGCGGTGAAGTTGAACTTGGCCTGCGCCTTGACGTTGCCGAAGAACGCCGACGAGGTCAGGTAAATCGGGCATTCGCCGGAGGTGAAGCGGCCTTCGCCGGTGTTGGTGCGGCCGGCATAGTCGTAGGTCTTGGTCTTCTGCAGCTCGACCAGGGTTTCGAGATGCTTGACCTGGAGCGGGCCGTTGAACTCGAGCACGGTGTCGAAGCCGTCGAGGCCGTTGGCCTTGCTGGCGAGCGGCACGTTGTGCCAGGCGGAGAGCTGCTCGAGATTGACCCAGGTGACCCAGGAACCCGAGAAGCCGCAGGTGTCATGACCCGCAGCCTTCAGCTTCTTGGCGGCCTCGAACGTTTCCGGCCAGGTCTTGGGGATCTCGACATTCGCCTTCTTGAGCTCGTCGAGGTTGACCCACATGACGGTCGACGACGAGTTGAACGGGAAGGACAGCATCTCGCCCTTCGAGGTCGAGTAGTAGCCGGTGATGGCGGGCAGATAGATCTTGGGGTCGAACTTCTCGCCGGCCTCGGCCATCAGCTTGTAGACGGGTTTTACGGCGCCGGTCGCGGCCATCATGGTCGCGGTGCCGACTTCGAACACCTGCATGATGTGCGGGGCGTTGCCGGCGCGGAACGCCGCGATGCCGGCGTTCATCGTATCGGGATAGTTGCCCTTGTAGGTCGGGATCACCTTGTAGTCGGTCTGCGAGGCGTTGAAGTCGGTGGCGAGCTTGACGATGACGTCGTTGTTGGCGCCGGTCATCGCGTGCCACCACTGGATTTCGGTCACGGCCAAGGCCGGCGATGCGCCCATGCCGATCGTGATCG
This sequence comes from Bradyrhizobium sp. LA2.1, assembly GCF_040547725.1. NCBI lineage: Bacteria > Pseudomonadati > Pseudomonadota > Alphaproteobacteria > Hyphomicrobiales > Nitrobacteraceae > Bradyrhizobium > Bradyrhizobium sp. LA2.1. Next base: position 158,738 of record NZ_JBEPQI010000015.1, on the reverse strand, counting down.
CAACTGCGGCAGCCGCCCCAAAGTGTCGAAGAGCCATCAAGTAAACCTCCCTTGGCCGTCAAAAAGAAGCGCTTGCGCTAGCAGCGCCATATGACGTTCACATGACTGTGTAAGCGGGAGAAACGAAAGCAGCAAGCGCGGCCAAAAGGGAAGCCGTCAAATAGGCGAATGCCGAGCGCGCAGCCTCCTCTGTTCGCGGCGCACATGCGTGCCCGCGCCGCAGTGCGGCATTTGCTCGGGTGAGGCGGCGAGGGCGTCTAGCGCTTGCGCTCGGGGCCGCAGACGGTGCCCTTTTCGACCATCGCGTCGATCTCCGATTTGGAGTAGCCGAACTCGCCCAGCACCTCCTGGGAGTGCTGGCTGAATTTCGGCGGCAGGCGGCGCAGGCTCGGCTTGCTGCGATCGAGCCGGATCGGCGAGGCCACGCCCTTGTACCAGTCCTTCTCGATGACATCGCCGCGGGCGATCGTGTGCGGGTTGGTCAAGGCCTGGTCGATCTTCTGCACGGGACCTGCGGGCAGGCCGGCGGCGAGCAGACGATTGCACAGCGGCTCGGCCTCGTGCTGGCTGAACACGGCGGCGAGCTCGGCCCGCAGCGCCTCGCGATTGGCGATGCGGTCCTTGTTGCGGGCAAAGCGCGGATCGGTGCCGAGCTCGGGCTTGCCGATTTCCTTGGCGAGCTTGCGGAAGGTGCCGTCATTGCCGACGCCGATGAAGATGTCGTCGGTCTTGGTCGGGAAGATCGCGTAAGGCACGAGGTTGGGATGCTCGTTGCCGGTGAGCGACGGCGGCTTGCCGTGCATGAAATAATTCGCGGTGTGCGGATGCATGATGGCAAGGCCGGTCTCGTACAGCGTCGTCTCCAGGAACTGGCCCTGGCCCGAGCGCTGCCGCTCCGACAGCGCCATCAGGATGCCGATCGCCGCATAGAGGCCCGTCGTGATGTCGACCAGCGGCACGCCGATCCGCATCGGTCCGCTCTCGGGCGAGCCGGTCGCCGCGATCATGCCGGTCATCGCCTGGATGATGGCGTCATAGCCGGGATTGCCGCCGCGCGGTCCGTCGGCGCCGAAGCCGCAGATCCGGCAATGCACCAGGCGCGGGAATTTCTTGCTGAGCACATCGTTGCCGATGCCCCATTTCTCCAGCGTGCCCGGCTTGAAATTCTCGATCAGGACGTCGGCTGTCTCCAGCATCTTGAGCAGCACGATTCGGCCGCCCTCGGAGGCGAGGTCGAGGCCGATCGAGCGCTTGTTGCGGTTGATGCCGATGAAATAGGCCGCGTCTTCCTCGTGGAAAGGAGGGCCCCAGTCGCGCACCTCGTCGCCGGCGGGCGGCTCGACCTTGATCACGTCGGCGCCGTGGTCGGCGAGGATCTGGGTGCAGTAGGGACCGCCGAGCACGCGCGTGAGATCGATGACGCGCAGTCCGCTCATTGCGCCCAAAACGGCTTCAGTCATGCCTTCGCTTCCCCTGTGTCGATCATTGATCACAGGCCTAGCGAGGTTTTTTTGCGCCAGCAATGGCTTGGTGCGTAGGGGCGTATGCGGTGCCGCCGTGCAATCCCGCGGCGTGGCAAAACAAAGGAAAGCGGCCGGCCCGAGGGGGATCTCGGGCCAGCCAATCCGCCGTTTGATCAGACGACCGTCAGGCGAACGTCGACATTGCCGCGCGTGGCATTGGAGTAGGGGCACACCTGGTGGGCCTTCTCGACCAGCGCCTCGGCTTCCGCGCGGGCGAGGCCCGGCAGCGAGACGGCCAGATCGATGTCGAGACCGAAGCCGCCGGCCGCGCGCGGGCCGATGCCGACGGTGGAGGTGACCGAGGCGTCAGCCGGAACCTTCGGGCCGCCCTGCGAGGCCACGAACTTCATCGCGCCGATGAAGCAGGCAGCATAGCCGGCCGCAAACAGCTGCTCGGGATTGTTGCCGGCGCCGCCGCCACCGCCGAGTTCCTTCGGCGTGGTGAGCTTGACGTCGAGCGCGCCGTCGAGGGTCGCCGCATGGCCGTCGCGGCCGCCGGTGGCCTTTGCGCTGGTCTTGTACAGGACGTTTACCGACATTTTCGTCTCCTCAGGTCTTCGGGTTGGGGTGGAACCTACATCGCAAACAATTAGATTGCGCGCAATTGAAATTTGCATGCCTCACATTTAATTGTTCGCAATTGAATGTACGGCCGCCCGGTCCCAGAATGGAGGAAACCGCGTGAGATTCTCGATGCCCCGGAAATTATCGGCGCTGGACCCGCAGCGCCTCGACAACCAGATCTGCTTCGCGGTCTATTCGGCCGCGCATGCCTTCAACCGGGTCTACAAGCCGCTGCTCGACCGGCTCGGCCTGACCTATCCGCAATATCTGGTGATGCTGGTGCTGTGGGAGCGTGACGACGTGCCGGTCAAAGACATCGGCGAAAAGCTGTTCCTGGATTCGGGCACGCTGACGCCGCTGCTCAAGCGCCTCGAGGCCGCCCACCTCGTCAGGCGCACGCGCTCGCGCGAGGACGAACGTCAGGTGCTGATCGCGCTGACCCCGCAGGGCCATGCCTTGAAGGAAAAAGCGCGCGCCGTGCCGCAATCGATCCTGGCGGCGTCGGACTGCTCGGTGTCGGAGCTGGTCGCGATGAAAGACGAGATCGTGGCGCTGCGGGATCGGTTGAATGCGGTGATCGGGGAGTAGGGGGGGCGGCGAGCTCAATCCTCTCGTACCTCGCCGCGAGTTTCTCTCCTCAAAGCCGCTTCTTTGCAAATGCGCGGCCCGAAGCTGATTTCAGATATTTCTCGAACGCAACAGCCTTAGCCTCATCGCTGAAAGCGATGTAGGTCTTGATGCGCCATGGGCCATACTTTGATGTATGTGGCACTTCGCCGGCGTTGTGCTTTGCGAGCCGGGCTCGCAGATCATCAGTGATGCCGATGTAGAAATGGCCGGAATCGAGGCTTTCGAGAATGTAGACGTACTTCATCCTATCCCCCGCCTTGCGCAGTGGATGGACAGTATCTCTCAGGATAAGCTTTTGCCGAGGCCCGGCTTCGCCCTTCGGGCTACGCCGCGGCAGCCTTCGCTAGCTTCGCTACGATGGAGCGGAGCTGGCTTGCCGAGCCGTGGCTCGCGAAGCGAGCGAAGGCTGGTGGAGCCAGGCGGGATCGAACCGCCGACCTCTTGCATGCCATGCAAGCGCTCTCCCAGCTGAGCTATGGCCCCTTAGTCTTCCAGTTGGGAGGATCCTGGTGGATCACTCCCGACCGCCGAGCCTGGTGACTCGCGCGGTGCACCCTTTTTCACAGATCAGGGCTGATCTCAAGTCTCTTCATCACCTCCGACATCACCAATGATGTCCGTGACGTCCTCATCGCCCTCTTCGTCGTCGGCGATAAAGGTCGAATCATCGTCGTCATCGTCCTCGATGGTCTCGTCGACCTCGATGTCGTCCTCGGATTCGGGCACCGCGGCCTTGACCTTGCCGGTGTTTTCCTCGGCGTCGGCCTCCTCGAGCGAGACCTCTTCGACTTCTGCCGGCTCCGGCGTGGTGTCGGCAGCCGGCGTGTGGCGAGGTTCGGCGCCGCGAGTCGCGCGGGCCGGCGCCACAGGCGCGATCGGGACGACTTCGCCGGTATAGGGCGAGATCACCGGATTCTTGTTGAGGTCATAGAACTTCTTGCCCGTGGTCGGGCAAATACGTTTGGTTCCGAGTTCGGACTTGGCCACGGCAGGAATCCTGGGAATGTCTGAAAAGCGGTGTTTCACTTGGCTAGTTGGCGGCCCGCTGTCAATAGCGCATTACGGGAGAAAGACATGCCCGTGACGGCGGGCAGACCTTGTGGTACCTGCCCCGCGAGCCCCGCAGGGATGTTTCGGGCCTATCCAAGGACACAAACTTGACTGATTCCGACAAGCCGACGCCGCTTCAGTCGCGCGCAAGCGGTCCCCTGACCGGGAAAGTACGGGTCCCCGGGGACAAGTCGATCTCCCACCGTGCCCTCATCCTGGGCGCGCTCGCGGTCGGCGAGACCCGGATTTCGGGCTTGCTCGAGGGCGAGGACGTCCTCAACACCGCCAAATCCATGCAGGCGCTGGGCGCCAGGGTCGAGCGCACCGGCGATTTCGCCTGGAAGGTGAACGGCGTCGGCGTCGCCGGCTTTGCCGAGCCCAGGGCAGCGCTTGATTTCGGCAACTCCGGTACCGGCTGCCGGCTCGTCATGGGCGCCGTCGCCGGCTGCCCGATTTCGGCGATTTTCGACGGCGATGCCTCGCTGCGCAGCCGCCCCATGCGCCGGATCCTCGACCCGCTCGAGAAGATGGGCGCCAAAGTGGTGTCCGGCGGCGAGGGCGGCCGCCTGCCGCTGACCGTCCAGGGCGCGCGCGATCCGCTGCCGATCACCTACAAGACCCCGGTCGCCTCGGCCCAGATCAAATCCGCCGTGCTGCTGGCGGGCTTGGCCGCGCCCGGCACCACGACGGTGATCGAGACCGAGGCCAGCCGCGACCATACCGAGCTGATGCTGAAGCACTTTGGCGCCGACATCACCTCCGCGCAGGAGGGTCAGCACGGCCGCCGCATCACGCTCGTTGGCCAGCCCGAGCTGCACGGCGCCACCGTCGTTGTGCCCGCCGATCCCTCTTCGGCGGCCTTCCCGGTCGTCGCGGCGCTGATTGTCGAAGGCTCGGATGTCGTCCTGTCCGACGTGATGACCAATCCGCTGCGCACGGGCCTGTTCACCACGCTGCGCGAAATGGGTGCCTCGATCGAGGAAAGCGAAGTCCGCGGCGATGCCGGCGAGCCCATGGCGCAGCTGCGCGTGCGCGCGTCGAAACTGCGCGGCGTCGAGGTGCCGCCGGAGCGCGCGCCCTCGATGATCGACGAATATCTCGTGCTGGCGGTGGCGGCTTCCTTCGCCGAGGGCACGACCATCATGCGCGGCCTCCAGGAGCTGCGCGTCAAGGAATCCGATCGGCTTGAGGCCACCGCCGACATGCTCCGCGTCAACGGCGTCAAGGTCGAGGTCTCCGGCGACGACCTGATCGTCGAGGGGCGTGGCCACGTTCCGGGCGGCGGCACAGTCGCCACGCACATGGATCATCGCATCGCGATGTCCGCGCTGGTGATGGGCTGCGCCTCCGACCAGCCCGTGACCGTCGACGACACCGCCTTCATCGCCACCAGTTTCCCGGACTTCATCCCGATGATGCGTTCGCTTGGGGCCGAGTTTTCATGATCATCGCCATCGACGGGCCCGCGGCCTCGGGCAAGGGGACGCTCGGCAAGCGCCTCGCCCACCATTACGGCTATCGTCATCTCGATACCGGCGTCATTTATCGCGCGGTGGCCTACGCCGTGGTGGAATCCGGTCATGATCTCCGGGACGAGGCGGCTGCGGTGCAGGCTGCGCTGGAGCTTGATCCCGAAAAGTTCGGCAATCCCGCCCTGAAGACCCAGGAGGCCGGCGAGGGCGCCTCGATCGTCTCGGCGATCCCCAGGGTTCGCGAGGTCCTGCTCAATTTCCAGCGGCAATTCGCCGCCGATCCGCCCGGCGCCGTGCTCGACGGCCGGGACATTGGAACCGTGATCTGCCCCCATGCCGACGTGAAGATCTTCGTCGTGGCCGACCCCAGGGTCCGCGCCCGCCGCCGGACCATGGAGGCCAAGGCGAGGGGCGAGGAGGCGGACGAGGCGGCGGTGCTCGCTGACATCATCCGGCGCGACGAGCGCGACAAGAACCGGCCGATTGCGCCCTTGAAACCGGCCCCGGATGCTTACTTGCTAGATAACTCCCAACTGGATATAGAAGGCGGCGTCCGGGCCGCCATCGACATTATCGAGGCCGTCCGAGCGGGCCGGTCGCGGGGTTAAGCCGCCGCCGTCATTGGAGGAAGCGCCCGCTCCCGCTCTTTGAGGTCGATAACCCCGGTCCCCTGTTTGGGCCCGGCGCGATCCAGGCTCCGGACCAAGATTTCCACGTATCGAACGCGCGGGCCTCAGCCGGCCCGCCTCCGCTGTTCCGCCTCCATGCCGGAGCAACGAGCGGTCGCTCGAAGGTCTTGCGGACCTTCCGACACTGCGTGTGCGATGCGCCCATGAACCCAACGGCCGGCACGACATCCGCAACTGGAGAACAAATGGCTTCGACTTCTGCTGATACCTATAGCCCGTCGCGCGACGATTTCGCCGCGATGCTCGACGAGTCCTTCGCAGGTGGCAACCTGCAGGAGAGCTCCGTCGTCAAGGGCAAGGTGGTTGCAATTGAAAAAGACATGGCCGTCATCGACGTCGGCCTGAAGACCGAGGGCCGCGTTGCCCTGCGCGAATTTTCCGGCCCCGGCCGTGAGAGCGAGATCAAGGTCGGCGACGAGGTCGAAGTGTTCCTCGATCGCATCGAGAACGCCCTCGGCGAAGCCGTGCTGTCGCGCGACAAGGCGCGTCGCGAGGAGAGCTGGGGCAAGCTCGAGAAGGCCTTCCAGAACAACGAGAAGGTCAACGGCGTCATCTTCAACCAGGTCAAGGGCGGCTTCACCGTCGACCTCGACGGTGCCGTGGCCTTCCTGCCGCGCTCGCAGGTCGACATCCGTCCGATCCGCGACGTTGCGCCGCTGATGAACAACTCGCAGCCGTTCCAGATCCTCAAGATGGATCGCCGCCGCGGCAACATCGTCGTCTCCCGCCGCACGGTGCTGGAAGAGACCCGCGCCGAGCAGCGTCAGGAGCTGGTGCAGAACCTCGAAGAGGGTCAGGTCATCGACGGCGTGGTCAAGAACATCACCGATTACGGTGCGTTCGTTGATCTCGGCGGTATCGACGGTCTGCTGCACGTCACCGACATCGCGTGGCGCCGCGTCAACCACCCGACCGAGGTGCTCTCGATCGGCCAGACCGTGAAGGTCAAGATCATCAAGATCAACCACGAGACGCACCGCATCTCGCTGGGCATGAAGCAGCTGCTGGACGATCCGTGGCAGGGCATCGAAGCCAAGTACCCGCTGGGTGCCCGCTTCACCGGCCGCGTCACCAACATCACCGACTACGGTGCGTTCGTCGAGCTCGAGCCGGGCATCGAAGGCCTGATCCACGTCTCCGAGATGTCGTGGACCAAGAAGAACATGCACCCCGGCAAGATCGTTTCGACCTCGCAGGAAGTCGAAGTGCAGGTGCTGGAAGTCGATTCCGTCAAGCGCCGCATCTCGCTCGGCCTCAAGCAGACCATGCGCAACCCGTGGGAGGTCTTCGTCGAAGGTCACCCGACCGGTTCGGTGGTCGAAGGCGAGGTCAAGAACAAGACCGAGTTCGGTCTGTTCCTGGGCCTCGAGGGCGACGTCGACGGCATGGTCCATCTCTCCGACCTCGACTGGAAGCTTCCGGGCGAGCAGGTGATCGACAACTACAAGAAGGGCGACGTGGTGAAAGCCGTGGTGCTCGATGTGGACGTCGAGAAGGAGCGTATCTCGCTCGGCATCAAGCAGCTCGAAGGCGACCCCTTCGCCGAGCCGGGCGATGTCAAGAAGGGCGCGGTCGTGACCTGCGAAGTGCTCGAAGTGAAGGAAAGCGGCATCGAGGTGAAGATCACCGGTACCGACTTCTCGACCTTCATCAAGCGTTCGGAGCTCGCCCGTGACCGCAACGACCAGCGCGCCGAGCGCTTCGCCGTCGGCGAGAAGGTCGATGCCCGCGTGATCCAGTTCGACAAGAAGGCCCGCAAGGTCCAGGTGTCGATCAAGGCGCTCGAAGTCGCCGAAGAGAAGGAAGCCATCGCGCAGTACGGCTCCTCCGATTCGGGGGCGACGCTCGGTGACATTCTCGGCACCGCGCTCAAGAACCGCGACAAGTAAGCGAAACGCCTGTTTCGCAACCATCAAAGCCCCGGCGCGAGCCGGGGCTTTTTTGTTGCGGCAGCATACTCAACTGTCGTCCCGGGCGCGCGACTTGTCCGCCGTAGCTCGAAGAGCGAAGGCGGAAGCGCGAGCCCGGGACCCATAACCACAGGATCGAGTTTGGCGAAGACTCGTGGTTGCCAATTCGCGCGACAACTTCTCCCTGGGGGTATGGGTCCCCGCGTCCGTGCGCAATTGCGCACTAGGCGGGGATGACATCTGAGTGCTTGGCTACCATCCGGCCTCACGCAGCCTTGTTTTCTTCAAATTACGCCGCAATTGATGTATCCAGATAAGCCATTGGTCACGCTGTGACGGCACAACGCGCCCAGCCTTTCATTTGGAGATATTCCGATGTCGCTCGATTCGGACATCATCGTCGATCGCCGCAGGATTCGTCGCAAGCTGACGTTCTGGCGCGTGATGGCTGCGCTGATCGCGATCGCGGCGATTGCGGGCTTCGCGCTGATCGCAACACCTGGTGCGCGCGGCACGTTCGCATCCGCCGGCTCGATCGCGCGGGTCCAGATCGATGGCCTGATCCGCAGCGACTCCGATCGCACCCAGGCGCTGGAGCGACTGGAGAACTCGCAGGCCGCCGCCGTCATCATTCACATCAACTCGCCGGGTGGCACCACCGCCGGCTCCGAGCAGCTTTATGATTCGCTTGTACGGCTGAAGGCGAAGAAGCCGCTCGTCGTCGTGGTCGAAGGCCTCGCCGCGTCCGGCGGTTACATCACCGCGATTGCGAGCGACCACATCATTGCCCAGCAGAGCTCGCTGGTCGGTTCGATCGGCGTGCTGTTCCAGTTTCCCAACGTCACGGAGCTGCTGAAGACCGTCGGTGTGAAGGTCGAGGAGGTGAAATCCTCGCCGCTGAAGGCCGCGCCGAACGGTTTTGAGCCGACCAGCCCCGAGGCACGCGCCGCGCTCGATGCGCTGGTGAAGGATTCCTATGCCTGGTTCAAGGGATTGGTGAAGGAGCGGCGTGGCATGGATGACACGCAGCTCGAAAAAGTCGCCGATGGCCGCGTCTTCACCGGACGCCAGGCGATCGATCTCAAGCTGATCGATCAGCTCGGCGACGAGAAGACCGCCGTGACCTGGCTGGTCGAGCAGAAGGGCGTCAAGAAGGGCCTCACCGTCCGCGATTACAAGCTCCAGCCCCGCTTTGGCGATCTGCCGTTCCTCAAAACAGCTGCTGTCGTCACGCTGGAAGCGCTTGGTTTAGGCTCGATTGCGCATCAGATCGGGCAAACCGGCGTCGCGCAGGCCGTCGATCGGCTCGGAATGGATGGAATGCTGGCCCTGTGGCAGCCGGCAGCGTCAAATTGATGGAACCGGGCGAGCTTCAGAGGCTTTTCCCGTCTGGCGGGTAGCGGGGCAGCCCGCTTTTTCGGCATTTGTCACGCATTTTCCCGACGCTCAACCTTCATTTAGCGTCTTGACAGATCACAGTATTTTCACGGAAATGGTCATCCGCACGCTTCCGGGTCCTATCTCTCGATGATCAAATCCGAACTTGTTCAGCGTATCGCCGAGCACAACCCGCATCTGTACCAGCGGGATGTCGAGAACATTGTGAATGCGATTCTCGAAGAGATCGTAGCGGCTCTCGCGCGCGGTGATCGCGTCGAGTTGCGCGGCTTCGGTGCCTTCTCGGTCAAGCATCGCCCTGCGCGCGCAGGGCGCAATCCGCGCACCGGCGCCCATGTGCCCGTCGATCAGAAGAGCGTTCCGTTCTTCAAGACCGGCAAGGAAATGCGCGAACGGCTGAACCGCGACCATCCGGATCCCGGCGCGCCAGACTGAGACCGGCGTCAGGGTTTTCCGCGGTCGCGAGCGATGCGGCCGGAAGCTTGATTCAAGGCGAGCGAAGCGAGATGCGAAAGTTCCTGACCGCGCTGATCGTAATTCCGCTGGGCCTGATCCTGGTGACCTTCGCGGTCGCCAACCGGCATTTCGTCACGGTCTCATTCGATCCCTTCATTACGAACGACCCGTCATTCTCGGTGACGTTGCCGCTGTTCCTGCTCCTCATCCTGGTGGCGGCCCTCGGGGTCCTCGCGGGCGGCTGCGCGGTCTGGTTCGGCCAGCGGCGCTGGCGGCGCGCGGCGCGCCGGAATGATGCGGATGCACGGGCTGCCAGGACCGAATTGGCCGATCTGCGGGCCCAGGCGGCCGCAGCGAAGCCCCAGCCCCAGCGCCTCCCCGTTCCCTCCGGGGTTGGCCTTTACGGGCCCATCGGGCGAGACAAGCAGCGCGCGACGTTGTAGAAGCGGCCGCAACCGAAAACCCGATTTTCCGGCCGCAGACCCGCGGCCTTCACCTGCTTCGAGACCATGTCCCTGCTCGTCAAGATCTGCGGCCTGTCCACGCGCGAGACGCTCGAAACAGCGCTCGATGCCGGCGCCGACATGGTGGGGTTCGTGTTCTTTCCGCCGTCGCCGCGGCACGTCTCTCTGGAGCTTGGCCGCGACCTCGGCCGCCAGGTGAAGCGGCGCGCGCTCAAGGTCGCGCTCACGGTCGATGCCGATGACGCCACGCTCGACAACATCATGGACGCGCTGTCGCCGGATATCCTTCAGCTCCACGGCAAGGAGAGCGTCGCACGGCTGCGCGACATCAAGCAGCGGTTCGGCCGCCCGGTAATGAAAGCGGTGCCGGTCGCAACCGCCGCCGATCTCGCCGTGCTGCCTGGCTACGCAGAGGTTGCCGATCGCATCCTGTTCGACGCGCGGGCGCCAAAAGACGCGACACGTCCCGGCGGCCTCGGCGCGGCCTTCGATTGGCATCTGCTCGAAAACCTGGAACTCAAGCTGCCGTATATGGTCTCGGGTGGACTTGATGCCCACAACGTCGCCGAGGCCTTTCGGGTCACGCGCGCCGGCGGCGTCGACGTCTCCTCCGGTGTCGAGAGCGCCTCCGGCGTCAAGGATCCCGAGATGATCAAGGCCTTCATTCGCGCCGCGCGCGCCACCCAAGATGCAAGTCAAGAGTTGAGCGTTCGATGAACATCGCCAAACCAAATTCCTACCGCAGCGGTCCCGACGAGCGCGGGCACTTCGGCATTTTCGGCGGCCGCTTCGTCGCCGAAACCCTGATGCCGCTGATCCTGGACCTGGAGAAGGCCTACACGGCGGCCAAGGCCGATCCGGAGTTCCAGGCCGAGATGAACGGCTATCTCAAGAACTATGTCGGCCGGCCCTCGCCGCTCTATTTCGCTGAGCGCCTCACCGAGCATCTCGGCGGCGCCAAGATTTACCTCAAGCGCGAAGAGCTCAACCACACCGGTTCGCACAAGGTGAACAATGTGCTCGGCCAGATCATGCTGGCGCGGCGCATGGGCAAGAAGCGCATCATCGCCGAGACCGGCGCCGGCCAGCACGGTGTCGCCACCGCGACGCTGTGCGCGCGCTTCGGCCTCGAATGCGTGGTCTATATGGGCGCCGTCGACGTCGAGCGGCAGCAGCCCAACGTCATCCGCATGGAGATGCTGGGCGCAACGGTGGTCCCGGTGCAGTCGGGCACGCGCACGCTGAAGGACGCCATGAACGAGGCGCTGCGCGACTGGGTCACCAACGTGCACAACACGTTCTATTGTATCGGCACGGTGGCGGGCCCGCATCCCTATCCGACGCTGGTGCGCGACTTCCAGTCGATCATCGGCAACGAGACCAAGACGCAGATGCAGGAGGTCGAGGGACGCCTGCCGGATTCGCTGGTCGCCTGCATCGGCGGCGGCTCGAACGCGATGGGCCTGTTTCATCCGTTCCTCGACGATCCCTCCGTCGAAATCTTTGGCGTCGAAGCCGCCGGCCATGGGCTCACGCAACTGCATGCGGCCTCGATCGCAGGCGGCCGTCCCGGCGTGCTGCACGGCAACCGCACTTATCTCTTGATGGATGCGGACGGCCAGATCCAGGACGCGCATTCGATCTCCGCCGGCCTCGACTATCCCGGCATCGGCCCCGAGCATTCCTGGCTGCACGAGATCGGCCGCGTCAACTATCTCTCCGCGACCGATGACGAGGCGCTCGCAGCATTCCAGTTGCTGTCGCGGCTGGAAGGCATCATCCCCGCGCTCGAGCCCGCGCATGCCATCGCCAAGGTGATGGAGCTCGCGCCGAAGCGGCCGAGAGATCACCTGATGGTCGTCAATCTCTCCGGCCGCGGCGACAAGGACGTCCCGCAGGTCGGCGACATCCTGAGGGGCAAGAGCAAGTGACCACGCGTATCGACACCCGTTTCGCCGAGCTGAAGAAAGCGGGCCGCTCGGCCTTCGTCACCTATGTGATGGCCGGCGATCCCGATCTCGCGACGTCGCTCGATATCGTCAAGGCACTGCCCAAGGCAGGCGCCGACGTCATCGAACTCGGCATTCCCTTCACCGATCCGATGGCGGATGGTCCCTCGATTCAGGCTGCAGGTCTGCGCGCGCTCAAGAACGGCATGACGTTGAAGAAGACGCTGGAACTGGTGCGCGACTTCCGCAAGGAAGACAACGTCACGCCGCTGGTGCTGATGGGCTATTACAATCCGATCTACATTTACGGCGTCGACAAGTTTTTGGCCGATGCCAAGACGGCCGGCGTTGACGGCCTGATCATCGTCGATTTGCCGCCGGAGGAAGACGACGAGCTCTGCATTCCCGCGCTGAAGGCGGGCCTGAACTTCATTCGCCTCGCGACCCCGACCACCGACGACAAGCGCCTGCCCGCGGTGCTCGCGAACACATCAGGCTTTGTCTATTACGTCTCTATCGCCGGCATCACCGGTGCAGCGGCGGCGGACGCCAACGCCGTTGGTGAAGCTGTCGCGCGCATCAAGCGGCATACCAAGCTGCCGATCTGCGTTGGTTTTGGCATCCGCACGCCGGAGGCGGCGCGCGCCATTGCCGAGAAGGCCGATGGTTCGGTGGTCGGCACGGCACTGGTCGATGCACTCAAGAACAGCCTCGATGCCGAGGGTCGCGCGACCGCCAAAACCGTTAACGCCGTGGCCGAGCTGACGGCGGCCCTGGCCCAGGGTGTCAAGGGCGCGAAAGCTGCGGCCGAATAGGCCATAATTCCGCTTTGGGGGCGGGCGAACACGGCGGCTTGCCGGGCAGAGGCCCGGCCGCCATATATCCTTCAGGCGGCCCCTCCGCGGGGCTCGCACATCGGAGCAAACCATGAACTGGCTTACCAATGTGGTCCGGCCGAAGATCCGCAACATGCTGCGGCGGGAGACGCCGGAGAATCTGTGGATCAAGTGCCCGGATTCCGGACAGCTCGTGTTCTACAAGGACGTCGAGGCCAACCAGTTCGTCATCCCCGGCTCGAACTACCACATGCGCATGGGCGCGGTGGCGCGTCTGAAGTCGATCTTCGACAACGAGACCTGGTACGACGTCGCGCTGCCCGACGTCACGCCCGATCCACTCAAGTTCCGTGACGAGAAAAAGTACGTCGACCGCATCAAGGATGCCCGCGCGCGAACTAACCTCAATGACGCGATCAAGGTCGGCTACGGCAAGCTCGAAGGTGCCGCCGTCGTCGTCGCCGTGCAGGATTTCGATTTCATGGGCGGCTCGCTCGGCATGGCCGCGGGCGAAGCCATCGTGCGCGGGCTGGAGCTCGCGGTCGAGAAGAAATCGCCGTTCATCGTGTTCGCCGCATCCGGCGGCGCGCGCATGCAGGAAGGCATTTTGTCGCTGATGCAGATGCCGCGCACCACGGTTGCCGTGCAGATGCTGCGTGAAGCAAAACAGCCTTACATCGTCGTGCTGACCAACCCGACCACCGGCGGCGTCACCGCGTCCTACGCGATGCTGGGTGACGTGCAGATCGCCGAGCCCGGCGCGCTGATCGGTTTCGCCGGCGCGCGCGTGATCGAGCAGACCATCCGCGAGAAATTGCCGGAAGGCTTCCAGCGTGCCGAATATCTGAAGGATCACGGCATGGTCGACATGGTCGTGCATCGTCACGAACTGCGCCCGACCCTGGCGCGGCTGTGCCGCCTGCTGACCAGGGCGCCGGCGCAGGAGGGCGCATCGAAATCGGTGCAGCCGGTCGTCAGTCCGGCGCAGATCGTCTCGGCCGCCGAGACGGCGCCGGCCGCGCCGCACGCGTGAACGCGTCCTCTGACAGCGCAAAGCCGCCGCTCGGTGAATTGATCGGGCGGCTGTCGGCCCTGCACCAGAAGCGCATCGATCTCGGGCTGGAGCGGATGCACCGCCTGCTCGAGCGGCTCGACCACCCCGAACGCAAGCTGCCGCCGGTGATCCACATCGCCGGCACCAACGGCAAGGGGTCGACGCTCGCTTATCTGCGCGCGACGCTGGAGGCCGCCGGCCTGCGTGTCCACGCCTACACCTCGCCCTATCTCGTCCGCATCAACGAATGCTTCCGGCTCGGCCGCGTCGGCGGTGGCGTGCTGGTCGGCGACGATGAGTTGCGCGCGGCGCTGGAAGAGGTCGAGCGGCTCAATGCCGGCGAAGCTGCAACCGTGTTCGAGCTGAAGACCGCGGCTGCCTTCCATCTGTTCGCGCAGAACCCTGCCGATGTCGTGCTGCTCGAGGTCGGCCTCGGCGGTCGGCTCGATTCGACCAATGTGGTCGACACACCGGCAGCCTGCGTGATTACGCCCATCAGCATGGACCACATGGATTTCCTCGGCAATACGCTGACCTCCATCGCCGGCGAGAAGGCGGCGATCATCAAGCGTGGCGTGCCTGTGATCTGTGCCGAGCAGTCGCCGGAAGCGATGGCCGTGATCGAGGCGCAAGCCAAACGTATGCGCGCGCCGCTGTTTGCCGCGGGCGAGAGCTGGCACGTCAATGTCGAGCACGGGCGCCTGGTCTATTCCGACGAGCGCGGCCTGATGGATCTGGCGGCGCCACGCCTGTTCGGCCGCCACCAGTTCGATAATGCCGGCCTTGCGATCGCGACGCTGCGCGCGATTCCGGCTTTCAAGGTCAACCAGGCGGCGTTCGAGGCCGGTATTGTCGGCGCCGAATGGCCGGCGCGGATGCAGCGCATCACCTCGGGCGAGCTGCTCGCGCTCGGACCGCAGGGCTCGGAGATCTGGCTCGACGGCGGCCACAATGCCGAAGGCGGGCGCGTTGCAGCGGCCGCGCTCGGCGATCTCGAAGAGCGGGTCTCGCGGCCGCTGGTCGTGATCGCGGGCATGATGGCCAACAAGGACGCGCAAGGTTTTCTCGCCAATTTCGCCGGCCTGACCCGTCACATCATCGCGGTGCCGATCCCCGACACCGAAAATGCAATGCCGGTCGACCGCCTCGCGGATGCCGCGCGCAGCCTCGGCATGCGCGTCGAGACCGCGCCCGGCATCGAAGCCGCGCTGCGCGGCTTGGCGAAGCTCGCCTACGAGGTGCCACCGCGCATCCTGATCACCGGCTCGCTTTATCTTGCCGGCCATGTGCTGGGCATCAACGGCACGCCTCCTGCATAAGGTTGCGTAGCCCGGATGGAGCGAAGCGCAATCCGGGAATCGCGCCACAAGCAATGACGGCCCCGGATTACGCTTCGCTCCATCCGGGCTACAGGAATCTCAATGCGTCTTGCCGCGATTGCCGACGTCCACGGAAACCATCTCGCGCTGGAGGCGGTGCTTGCCGACATCCGCGCGCAGGGCATCGCCGACATCGTCAATCTCGGCGACATGCTGAGCGGCCCGCTCGATGCGCGCCGGACCATCGAGATCCTGATGCAGCTCGACGCCGTGCACGTGCTCGGCAATCACGACCGCTACCTGCTCGATCGCCCGCCGGAACAGATGGGATCGTGGGACCGTCCAGCCTACGAAGCGCTCAATGCCGCGCAACTCGACTGGCTGCGCGCGCAGCCGATGACGCGGGTGTTTCGCGAGCAGGTTTTCCTCTGTCATGCGACGCCCGATGACGATGAGGTCTATTGGCTCGATACCGTGCATCCCGACGGCACGGTGGCGCTCTCGCCGCTCGACCGGATCGAGCCGCTCGCGCAAGGCGTCACGCAATCGCTGATCCTCTGCGCGCACACGCATCTTGCCCGCGCGGTGCGGTTGCGCGACGGTCGGCTGATCGTCAATCCCGGCAGCGTCGGCAGCCCCGGCTATCGCGACGTGCATCCATTCCCGCATGTCGTCGAAGCCGCCACGCCGCACGCGCGCTACGCGATCCTCGAGCTTGTCGGGAGTGCATGGCAGGTGACGTTCCGGCACATCGCATATGACCACGAGGCGATGGCTGCACTCGCGCGCCGCAATGGCCAGCCGGAGCTGGCCAATGCCTTGGCGACGGGGTGGATCGGATAGAGGCGCTTCGTCCCGGTTGCCTCGACTCCTGAATAAGCGCGCCTATTATCAGCGTACATATTGAAGAGGCAGCGTGCGATGAACGACGACAATGTCTGGCGGGGCGAATACGCGGTCGAGACATCGGCTGCCCCGGAGACGATCTGGAGTATCTTCCGCGATGTGCCCGGTTGGAAAACCTGGAACGCAGGTATCGAGCAGATCGACATTGACGGGCCATTTGCGGCCGGGACCTGGTTCACGATGAAGCCTCCCGGCGAGGAGGCGCTACGCTCGCAGCTGATCGAGGCCCGCGAGAACGCGTGCTTCATCGACGAAACGCGAGTCGGCGATCTCGTCATCAAGGTCGCCCATCGCATCGAATCCCTTGGGGCAGGACGCACGCGTATCGTTTACGCCGTCGACGCGCGAGGGCCGCAAGCGTCTGAGATCGGTCCGGCTGTCGCCTCGGACTTTCCCGATGTTCTCGCCAGTCTCGCCAAACTCGCCGAAACGAGATCGGCATGATTGCCGTCGAGCAAAAATAAAACGGCCGGCATGTTGCCGGCCGTTGAAGA
The DNA here is from genome assembly GCF_040547725.1 of Bradyrhizobium sp. LA2.1. NCBI lineage: Bacteria > Pseudomonadati > Pseudomonadota > Alphaproteobacteria > Hyphomicrobiales > Nitrobacteraceae > Bradyrhizobium > Bradyrhizobium sp. LA2.1. The sequence goes on along the minus strand of NZ_JBEPQI010000015.1, from coordinate 142,024 downwards.
ATTCTCAGTGACACGTGCCGCGGATCAAACCGCGGACGTGATCCACTGCTGAAGCTTCGCCTTCGGCGCGGCGCCGACCTGGCGGGAGGCCATCTCGCCGCCCTTGAAGATCATCAGCGTCGGGATCGACATCACGCCGTATTTCGACGCGGTCTTCGGGCTCTCGTCGACGTTGAGCTTCACGATCTTGACCTTGTCGCCCATCGCGCCGGCGATCTCGTCAAGCGCAGGTGCGATCATGCGGCAGGGGCCGCACCATTCGGCCCAGAAATCGACGACCACGGGGCCGTTCGCCTTGAGCACTTCGGCTTCGAAATCGGTGTCGGAAACCTTGCCAACGGCCATGGGAGTACCTCACTCGGTTGAAAGAATCGGCGCGCATGGGAATCGCGCCCGGGATCATGCCGTCAACCTATGAACGGCCCCTTGCCGGGTCAAGGACACTCACGCCGACATGAAGGGATGCCAGCGCCGCGTCCAGCGCGGGGGCTGAAATCTCCATATATTCAAGGGCCTCGGTCCAGAGCAGGACGGCCCTGATCGGCTTTTGGGGATAAAGCCGCGCCAGCACCGCCCGGTACAGCGCAAGCTGCCGGACATAGGCGGCGGGCGCCTCCGCGGCGCTTTTGGGCGCCCCCTGGTTGGTCTTGAAATCGACAATCAGAACCTCGTCCGGACGAACGACCAGCCGGTCGATCTGCCCCGACACCAGCGCTGGCGGCCGCCCCGGCCGGTCCAATCGACCGACGATCGAGACCTCGGCACGGCTGCCGGCGGCAAACACCGGGGCAAAGCGTGGTTCGGCGATCAGGGCGAGAACCTTGTCGGCCAGCGCGGTCCGGTCGGCCTCCGTCCAGTCGGGCGCGTTGCGCGCCATGAAGCCAAGCGCGGCGTCGCGCCGGCGCTCGGGGGCGATGTCGGGGAGGGATTGCAGCAGCCGGTGCACCAGCGTGCCGCGCTGCAGCGCCACCGCGCGCGACTGCACCGATTCGCCTGACCGTACGCTACGGCCGTCCTCGGCCGACTGGCCGGAGGGGCGCACTGGATCGTCATCGACGCTCTCGTGCGGTAACGGCGTCCGCAGCCAGTCCGGCAATGCGATCGATTGGTCCACCGACATCGCAGGCGTGCCAAGCGCCGCGACATCCTCCGGACGGGCGAATCGGGTCACCTTGCCGAGCGGCGTCTCGATCGTCTGCTTGTCCAGGCCCGAGCCGGTGAGCCCGGTGTCGATGAGGTCGTACCAGCTCAGCTTGCGCACCGTCTTCATGTTGCCGGGCATGCAGCCGCCGACGATCAGCCGATCGGCCGCGCGCGTCATCGCGACATAGAGCAGGCGGCGATACTCGTCCTCGGTCTCCTCGATCATGGCCTTGCGCGCGTCGGCGACGGGCTTGGGATCATCGGCCTTGCGCCCGGCCCAGACCACGACTTCGCCGCCATTGCCGCGCGGCACGTGGATCAGCCGGACCCGCTGCGAATCTGCGGGCGATGATGTCGTGTCGACCATGAACACGACGGAGGCTTCGAGGCCCTTGGCGCCGTGCACCGTCATGACCCGCACCTCGTCGCGCGAGATCTCCATGTCGCGCTTCACCTCGGTGTCGGCCGAGCGCAGCCAGGCCATGAAACCCTGCAGCGAGGCCGGTGCCTTGCGCTCGTAATTCAGCGCCAGCTCCAGGAACTCGTCGAGCGCGTCGTTGGCCTCATGGCCGAGCCGGCGCAGGATCCGCGCGCGTCCGCCGTCGCCGCCGAGCAGCCAAGCGTAGAACGCGAACGGAGTCTCGTCGCGCGAGCGCGCCTCGCAGGCTTCAAGCCGCCGCAGTGCCGTGGCGAACGTCTCGCTTGTGGCGGCATGTTCGGCAAGCGCGCGGCGCAGCGAGCCCTTGCGGCCCCAGGCGAGCTGAAACAGGTCGTCGTCATCGAGCCCGAACAGCGGGCTCTTCAGTGCAACCGCGAGCGCGAGATCGTCTTGCGGAAGAAGCAGCGCGTCCGCAAGATTCATCAGATCGATGATCGCGATGTGCTCGGTCAGCTTCAGCCGGTCGGCGCCGGCGACCGGAACATTGGCGTGCTTCAGCGCCTGGATCACGGCGTCGAACGCATTGCCGCGCCGGCGCACCAGGATCAGCATGTCGCCGTAACGTAAGGGGCGGCGCTCGCCTTCGTGTCCCGTCAGCGTGCCGCTCTCGACCAGTTGCTTGATCTCGGTCTGGATGCGGCGGGCGAGCTTCACCTCGGGGCTGGTGGCGGCGACGCCATCGAACGGTGCGCGCCAGCCCTCGATCTCCTGCCGGTCATCGGGCTCGGCGAGATCCCACAGCTCGATCACACTCGGGCCCGCATCGGCGAGCGCATTGTGCAGGGGATGGCCGATGTCGACGGAATGGATGCTTTTGTAGATCTGGGGCTCGCGGAAGACGTGGTCGACCGAGTGCAGGATCGCCGCGCCCGAACGGAACGAATAGGTGAAGGCGACCGGATCGAATTTCAGCCCGGCGGCAGTGAACTTGCTGCGCAACTCGCGCCGGCGCGCATCGAATTCTCGGGGCTGCGCGCCCTGAAACGAGAAGATCGACTGCTTTTCGTCGCCGACGGCAAAGACGGTACGGTTCAACCCTTCACGCGCGCCTTCGCCGGCGGTGAACTCCGAAATGATATGCGCGACGATGTCCCATTGCCGCGGGCTCGTATCCTGGGCCTCGTCGATCAACACATGATCGACGCCGCGATCGAGCTTGTAATGCACCCAGCCTGAAGAGACGCGGTTCAGCATCGCCAGCGTCTTGTCGATGAGGTCGTCGTAGTCGAGCAGCCCGCGCTCCTGCTTCTCTCGGCGGTAGTTTGCGGCGGCCGCGGTCGCGATGTGCAGCAGGGCCGCGGTGCGGTCGCGCATGGTCACCGCGCGGCGCTTCTCGATCAATCCGCTGAGGCGCTGCACCTCGTTCTCGAACAGCTGGGCGACAGATGGGTTGTGGTCGCCAAACTTCTTGGTCAGCACCGCCTTGCGCGGCAGTTTTTCGTCGGTGAGGAAGACGCCGAGATAGGCATCGACCTGTGCCGCGCCGGAAAACACCTTGGCCTCGCGGAAACGAGCGGCCTGGCTCTTGTCGGAAGAGGTGCCGTCTTCCAGCGCGAAGGCGATGTCGTCCCAGCGCAATCGCGGCAGGAACGGGCCGTCGAGAATCTCCGTTTCGACATCCTCGATCCGATCGCTCGCGTCCACGCCCAGCACTGACGCCATTTGCTCAGCAGCTGCCCCGGCGTTGCCGGCCTCGTCGGTCCAGGCCATGAAATGATCGCGGCTGAGACAGGCTTCGCGCACGACTTCCTTGAAGGTGACGTCGGCCGCACTCGCCATCGCGGTGAGCAGCGCGCGGCCGGTGACGGTCTCCGGATCGCGCGCGGCTTCGAGCAGCACCTTCAGATTGGCGCGCTCCATCATGTCGGTCTGGTCGCGCTCGTCGATCACGGCGAAGCGCGCCGGCACGTTGGCCTCGAACGGAAACTGCTGGAGCAGCCGGGTGCACAGTGCGTGGATGGTCTGCACCTTCAATCCGCCCGGCGTCTCCAGCGCGCAGGCGAACAGCTTTCGTGCTTCGCGGCGCAGTTTTCGATCGGGATGTGGGATGCCGACCGCCTTAATCGCCGCGTCGAGTGCGTTGTCGTCCAGCGTGACCCAATGGCCAAGCGTCGTGAACACGCGCTCGGCCATGTTGGCGGCGGCGGCCTTGGTGAAGGTGATGCAGAGGATCTTTTCCGGCGGCACACCCGACAGCAGCAGGCGGATCACCCGCTGCACCAGCACATGGGTCTTGCCCGAGCCGGCATTGGCCGACACGAACGCCGACGCAGTCGGATCGGACGCGCGCGCCTGCCGCGCACGCACTTCATCCGGGATGGGGCGGGGCAGCTTCACCATTCCTCGATGCCCAGGCCGCCGGCCGCGGACCATTCCTTGATCCGGGCGAGGTCGTCATAAGTGCCGTAGCGGTTGGTCCACATCGGCAGGTTCAGCGAGGTGTACGCCTGATTCTCGTCCTCGAAGGCGCGGATCAGCGCCTCGAGCTTGGCCCGTGCTTCGGCGGCGGCCGTGTCCGGCGGCTGCGGCTCGTCGCCTTGCCTATACTTGAGCTCGAGGATGCGCTCCTCGCCCGGCGGATTGTTGCCGCTCAGGCGCACATAGACGAGCTGGCTGACGGACGAACCCGCGTCGATGTCAGGGAAGCCGCCCTCGCGCAGGATCGCCGCTTCGAGGGTGAGCTGCGGCGACAGGCCCATGCGAACCTGCTTGCCGGTCGGCGGCTGCCCGGTCTTGTAGTCGAGAATGGCATAGCTGCCGCCCTGGCGCCGCTCGATGCGGTCGGCGCGGGCGGAGAGCTGGAAGCTGCGGTCGTGGTCGAGCTGGATCGAGATCTCGCCACGCGTTTCTGCCGTGATGACCTCGATCACGTCGCGACGCGCCGTCTCCCATTCGCCAAACCAGCGCGCGATGCGCTGGAAACGCGGCCACCACAGCGCGCGCGCTTCGGGGCGCTCCATCAGCGGCTCAAAATACTTCTTACCGATCGCGTGCAGCACGCGGGCGGGATCGTCGGGCAGGCGCGTGGCGTAGCTTTCCGTGAACTCGCCGAGCGCATCGTGAATCGCCGAGCCGCGGTCGGCGGCCGACAGCGGCATGTCGACGGGATCGAGGGCATCAAGCCGCAAAATGTGCTTTGCGTAGATCGTGTAGGGATCACGCAGCCAGTCCTCGATCGCGGTGACCGACATCTTCAGCGGCCGCGTCGCGCGCGGCGGCCGCGGTTCGGGCTGCTTGACCGGCCTGACCTCGGCGGGCTGATCGAGCGCGCCCGCGAACTGCACGTATTTCTCGCCGGCGCGAATCGCCGTCTTCCAGAGTTCGTCGCCTGCGACCGCCTCCAGCCGATGCAGGAAGCGCGAGGCAACCGCCGGTGCGCCGCCGGCCTTGGCGGAATGGGTGAGGATCACCTCGTCGCCGCCGAGCAGTTGCGCGAAGTCGTGTGCGGAGAGGCCGATGCGGCGTTCCGGCAGATCGAGGCCAAGCTCGTGCCGCATCGGCCGGCTGAGCCAGGGATCGATGCGCGGCGCCGGTGGCCAGACGCCCTCGATCAGGCCGCCGATGATGATCCGGTCGGCCTGCATCAGGCGCGATTCCAGCGGGCCGTAGATCTGCAGCCGCGCGCCGGGTTTGTCCCGCCGCCGCACGGCGCGATCGCCGAATGCGGTCTGGAAAACGTCGGCGTAGTCAGGCAGCGTCACCATCAATCCGCTGGTGGTCCCGCCGCGCAGGAGGTCGTCAAAGGCGGCTGCGAGCGCCAGGCCCTCGCGCTCCTCGAAGGCGAGTGGGATGCCCTGCTCGTCGCGCGACAGCTCGATCATGATCTCGCGGTGCCGGTGCGCGAGCTCGGCGAAGTCGTACGGTTTCGATGACGCGAGATTCTCGATCGGCGCCAACGCTTGTCGCAGGGCATCGATCAGCGCCTGGATGCGATCGAGGTCCTCCGCCTTCAGACGCGCACGCGGCTCCGCACGGTGCAGCGCGGAGACCTCGCTGCGCCACAGCTTTGCCAGCTCCTCGCGGAAACGATTGAATTCGCGCAGCAGGCCCGCGGTGCCCGCAGGCGGCCGCGTGCCGCGCAGGACTGCAAGCTCGAGGCCCTCGATTGCCGCCTTCCACGCGCGAGGCACCCGGCCAAGCCGGCACAGCGGATGTTTCAGCATCGCCAGCAGCGTCGGCGGCTCCAATCCCTTGGTCGCCGCTTCCGATGCCAGACGCGCAAAAACGCCGGCGGACGTTTCCATCAGCACGTCGCCGCCGGAATCGTCGAACGCGAGATCCCACCGCGTCAGTGCGGCCATCACCCGCCGCGCCAGCGCGCGGTCGGGCGTCACCAGCGCCGCCGATTTGTCGAGATGGCGCGCCTCGCGCATCGCAATGGCGATCGCGAGCGCTTCCATTTCAGGGTTGGGGGCTTCGACGACCGCGAGATTCGTCATGCCGCCCGCGATCTTCGCGGCGACATCCGGCTGCTTCAGCCGGTCGTGCCAAACTTCGGTCTTGGCCGATGGCCGCATCGATTCCGATGCGAGCAGATCGCGGCCGCCTTCCGCCGGCGGCTGGAGAATGTCGACGTCGCTGCGCTTGATGCCAAAGCGCTCCAGCAGTGCATGCATCGCATATTGCGGATGGTTCGACGCCGGATGCTCGGCGAACTTGCCGAGCGAATCGCGCACGCCGCCGATGCTGCGCCAGGCGTCGTCGTCGAGGTCGGTGTCGAGGCCGGGCAGCACCACGGCACCATGCGGCAGCGATGCGACCGCATGCAGGAATTTTGCGGTGGCCGGCATCGAGCCGGTCGAGCCCGCCGCGATCACGGGGCCATGGGGATGCGCGGTCAACCGCCTGGCTTCCGCCGCGATCAGGAGGTCGCGCCGCGCCGCGGGCTCGATCCGGTTGATCTCGGCGAGATGGCCGGGCCACGCGATGCGCGCGATCCGCAAAAATTCGAGCGAGTGCTGCCAGTAGCGGTCGAGCATGTCGGGCACGAGGCCGTCGAGCGCGCTCCAGTCGACGCCGCGCGTCACCATGTCGTCGATCAGGCGTGCGAGGTCGCCGGCCAGCGCGAGTGTCGAGGCGGGGCCGCCGACCACCAGCGGGGACAGCACCGGGCCCTTGGCCCAGGCGGCGACGAGCTGCGCCAGCGTCAGCCGCCGTTCGAGCTCGCCAAGCCGTGGCGGAATGTCGAGCGGCGCTCCGCCGGAGAACTGCTCGCCCTCGTCGGCGAAAGCGAGCTCGTCCTCGTCGATGTCGCCGAGCGCGACGATGCGCGGCAGGACCACCGCATCGGCGGCCATCTCGTCGAGAAAGATCTCGCGCACGACGCGCATGGCGCGCCTTGTCGGCAGGTACAGCGTGGCATCCGCAAGCCGCGCCGGTTCCTTGCGCGCCTCGAATCCGTCGACCAGCCGGCCGTCGAGCAGGCTCGAGACGACCGTGCGCAGGAACGGAACTGAGATGGGAACGCTGAAAACGCGCATGGGCTGCCTGATTCGGGAATCAGGCGCCAATATAGGGAGGCGGATTCAAATGGATATGGGTGGAGGGGAGATAGTCCCCGCTGTTCGCTTTACACCGCTCTCGTGCCCCGGACGCAACGCGGCATGAAATGACGCGTTGTTGAGCCGGGGCCTATGCTGCTTGGTCGAATTTGTGAGCTTGCTGGGTCCCGGCTCTGCGGAGCGGCACTTCGCGCCGCACCGCGTCGGGGACACGAGAGCGGCTTACGCCACGCTCTCCAGAAACGCCTCTTCCGCCGCATGCACGGCATCGGGCGTGCCGACATGCATCCAGACGCCGTCGAGGCGGAGGCCGAACAGCCGCTCCTGTTCGTTGGCGCGGTCGAACATCTTGGTCAGCGAGAACTCGCCCTGCGGTGCGTTGGCGAAGATCGAGGGCGACAGGATCGCCGCGCCGGCATAGACGAACGGAACGACCTCTTTTTCCTTGCGCTTGCGCAGGGCGCCGTCGGGCAGCATGCCGTAATCGCCGCGGCCGCTATAGCCGATGCTGGTCGCGGTCGGCGCCATCAAGAGCAGGATGTCCATGCGCTCAGGGTCGAAGTTTTCCGCAAGCCGCGCCAGGTTCGAGCGCACGCCGTCGATCCACAGCGTGTCGGAATTGACATGGAAGAACGGCGCGTCGCCGAGCAGCGGCAGCGCCTTGACCACGCCACCGCCGGTGCCGAGCACCTGGTCGCGCTCGTCCGAGATGGTCACGCGCGGATGCTGGCGGGATGCGGTGTGGTTGATGATCTGGTCCGGCAGATAGTGCACATTGACGATCGCCTCGGTCACGCCGGCGTCGCCGAGCTTGTCGAGCACATGGTCCAGCAGCGGCTGGCCGGCCACCGGCACGAGCGGCTTCGGCATCTTCTCCGTCAACGGACGCATGCGCAGCCCGAACCCCGCAGCGAGCACCATGGCTTTGGTCGGTTTGACGGACATCGTTCGCTTTCTCAGACTCGTCTTTCCCGGAATCCTGGACTTGAGAACTTTTGAAGTTCGCGTACGCAGCAATCCTAACACGGACCGCAATTGGCCGCACCGCGTCTTAACCGCCTTAACCACCTGCCGTGACGGTTGTACGACGGGTGTGGCCGTCACGCCCCAACGGATGTGGAACGCGCCTTCTTCTTCTTGTCGCCGAGCTTGAGAAAATTGACGCCGATCTGGTCGCCATTGACCCACGCCAGCTCACAGCGCCGGTACGCAAGTCCGGTAGACGACAGCAGGAGAAAAAATTCCTTCAGATGCAAGCCCTCGACCGAGCCGTCGATGGTCAGCTTGGCACCGCTCTCGGAGACGTCCTCCATGGTGCACTCGCGCCGCCAGGTGCCGTCGATCCCCATCATCTGGGCCGGTATCCCGCGCTCGAAAACAACCCGGCTGTTGCCACGATGGTCCGTCTTGACCGCCATCTGCCCTTGCTCCAGCCCCGTCCTTGTCCGGCTGCCTGCGGGCGATAATACCGATGCGATGGCTAACAGGCGGTAAATCGGGCCGCGAATCAGGCCTGGGGCTGCTCTTGAGGCTGTTCTTCAGACGGCTCTTGGGACGCCCGTTGGGGCGGCGGGACGTTGGCGAGATACCAGTCGCGCAGGTGAGCCAGCGCGGGATGTGCCAGCGAGCGCTGGAGGTAGGTCCAGATCCGCGGCTGGTGGCGCAGATAATGCGGCTTACCGTCGCGGCGGTTGAGGCGGGCGAAGGTGCCGAGCAGGCGCGTGTTCCGCTGCGCCGACATGATGGCGTAGAGCTCGGCGAAGCCGGCCGGATCGAAGCTCGCATCGGCCGTGCGCCGCGCCTTGATGTAGCGCGACAGCAGTGTCAGCTCGAGGGTCTCAGGGACGTCGATACGCGCGTCCTGCAGCAGCGACACGACGTCATAGGAGCGCGGCCCGAGCACGGTGTCCTGGAAGTCGATCACGCCGACGCGCGCCATGCCAGTACGATCGGCGAGCCAGATCAGATTGGGCGAGTGGTAGTCGCGGATGATCCAGGTTTTTGGCGCGGCCAGCGGCTTCTTCAGCAGCTCGCGCCACATCGCGAAGAATTCCGCGCGCTTCTCGTCGCTCAGCGGCGCGTTGCGATCGGGCAGATACCATTCCGGCATCAACCCGATCTCGATCAGCAGCGCCTCGGTGTCGAAGGCAGGAATGGTGTAGGTCTGATCCGCCAGCCGCAGCGTCTCCGGCAATGTCTTGCTGTGCAGCACGGCCAGCACGTCGGTCGCAGCTTCGTAACGTTCGGCGATCGGGCGCGGCGGATCGCCTTCGATCACGCCGTCGCTGCCGAAATCCTCGGAGATCAGGAAGCCGTGGTCGAGATCGTAATGGTGAATCGCGGGCGCTGAGACTCCCGCCACGCGCAGGCCTTCGTCGACGGCAACGAACGGCTTGATGTTCTCGGCAAGATGCACCGCCGCGCTGTAGGATTTTCCGTTGTACATCGCAGCGCCGTCGGGCCGCTGCGGAAAGTTCATGAGGATGACGATCTCGTCGTCGCGCAGCAGTCGCGCATAGGAGCGGGTCGAGGCATCACCGGCCATGTGCTTGCGCTTTGCATCCATGTAGCCGGATGTCTCGAGGAATTCCCGCAGCGCCTTCAGCCGTGCGACTTGCGCGGCGGCCTTGCCGTAACCGGTGATGTCGGCGGCGCGCGCATTCGAGCCCAGCGCCGGCCGGTGCGTCAGCGCGATGTCGATGCGGTCTTGCGGCATCGCCGACGGTGCGCGTTCCGGCCATTCGATCAGGACGAGCGTGGCATCGGGAAGCGGCGACAGGCCGATCTCTTCGAGCTCGCTCTCGTCCTCGACGCGGTAGAGATCGGCATGCATCACCGGAAACGGCGGCAGCTCGTAACCCTGCACCAGCGTGAAGGTCGGGCTCGGGACTTCCAGCGCCTCGTCGCCGGCGAGATAGCGGATCATGGCGCGCGCAGCCGCAGTCTTGCCGGCACCGAGATCGCCGGTGAGGGTGATGACGTCGCCGGGGCCGACCAGCAGCGCGAGGTCGGCCATCAACTGCGCAGTAGCCGTCTCGTTGACAAGCGCGACGGAGAATGTGGTCGGTTCAGTCATTCGGCGGCGTCGCGATGCGCCGCCTGGTCGGTCGGGAAGTCGCAGATCACGACCGTGCCCCTGCCCACGATCGAATCCACCCGCACCTTGCCGCCATGCAGCTCGACGAAGGAGCGCACCAGCGACAGGCCGAGCCCGGCGCCGCGGTGACGCGACCCCTGCGAGCGGCTTTCGAACCAGTTGAACACCTTGTCCTTCATGTCGGAAGGTATTCCAGGCCCGGAATCTGTCACGGTGAAGACCACGCTGCGTTCGGTGCGGCGTGCGCTGATGCCGACGGTGGAATCCTGTGGAGAAAACCCGACGGCGTTGGCGAGGAGGTTATAGAGCACCTGCACCACGCGCTTCTCGTCGCCGACGAAGCTGCCGATATCGGGCGCGATCTCGACCTTGAGGCGGATGCGGTCGGTGGCGAGGCGGTCCTGGATACCCTCGGCGGCGAGCTCGATGGCCTTGCTGACGTCGACCGGGCCGAGTTCCAGCTTCATGGCGCCGGCGTCGATCGTGGCGAGATCCAGGATGTTGTTGGTCAGCGCCAGCAGGGCGTTGGTGGATTTGGTGACGTAGTCGAGATATTCGGCCTGTTTCGGCGTCAACGGCCCGGTCGAGGGATCGCTGAGGAAATGCGCGAAGCCGATGATGGTGGTGAGCGGCGAGCGCAGCTCGTAGGAGACGTGGTGGACGAAATCCACCTTCATCTGGTCGGCGGCCTCCAGCGCCTCGTTGCGCTCGCGCAGCGCACGCTCGACATTCTCGGTGTCGGTGATGTCCTGGAACGTCAGCATGGTCGCGCCGTCATGCAGCGGACGGATCATGCCGTCGAGCACGCTGCCGTCCTTGCGCTCCAGCTTCAGCGGCACGTCGGCGCGGCTCTCGATCGAGGTGACGGCCTCGCGGATCTGCCGCCAGACTTGCGGGTCGTCGAACAGCTGATGGCACCAGCCTTCGACCGTCTGGATGTGCGGCTCGTCGCGCATGGCGTCGCTCGACAGCTTCCACATCCGGACGAAGGCCGGGTTGAACAGCTGGGCCCTGCCGTTGCTGCCGAACACTGCGACGCCCTCGGCGAGGCTGTCCAGCGTCTCGCGCTGGACGCGGATCATGCCGTCGAAGCGGCGGGCAAGCTCGAGGCTTTCGGTGACGTCGTCGAACAGATAGGTGACGCCGCCTTCCGGATTCGGCGTGGTGACGACGGAGAGCGCGCGGCCGTCGGGCAGGTACCAGGTGTCCTTGGCGGCCTCGACCGCGCGATAGGCCTCGTGCAGCTTGGCCTTCCAGGCGCGGAAGTCCGGCTGCTCCGGCAGCTTGCGCGCTGCGCGGAGCTGGTCGAGCACGCTGGAATCGTCGGGATTGGCGTCGAGGAAGATGCGGTCGAGGTCCCACAGCCGGCGATAGGAATCGTTGTAGAAGGCGAGCCGGCGCTGGCCGTCGAACACGGCAACGCCCGAGGAGAGCTGGTCGAGCGTGCGCCGATGCGCCTCCGCCATCCGCACCAGCGCCGAGCTCAGCGCATCCGCCTCGCTGGCATCGATGGCGACGCCGACATTGCCGCTGCCGACATTGACCGCGCGGACGTCGTAGATGCGCCGCTCGCCGCCGATCACGATCGGCAGTCGCGAGGTGAAGCTGGCCGCGTCCTTCAGGCCCCGCTCCATCGCGGTCCGGTCTGCACTGTCGAGCAACTCGAGCTTGCGCTGCTGGGCGTCGGTGACGCTGCTTGCCTCGGTCGCGCGCACATAGGCCGGATTGGCGTAGCTCAGCGCGCCGTTCTCGGCCTTGGCCCAGATCGGCCAGGGCGCGGCGGCGGCAAAGCCGCGCAGCATCTCGGTCTCGTCGGCGAGTGCCTTGTAACGCAGATTGGTCTCGGCCAGATCGCGCCGGAGTCCGGAGAGTTCGCGAATCCTGACAATGGCCTGGCCGCCGATGGCGCGGCCGATGGCCTCCAGCGTGTGGCCGTGCGCGGTGGTCAGCGTCAGCTGGAACCCGTCGCCGCGGTCACGCAACGCATCGACCGCGTGATCCATTTGGAGCGCGGGCTCCGGCGGCAGCCATGTTCCGAACGCGAGGACGCGCTGGGGGGAGGAATCGCGCGGCAGCACCATGGAGATGTCGCCGGAAATCTGCGCGCGATTGTCGCCGGCCGGCCAGGAGATCAGGATCTGCGGCTCGGCGAACAGCAACGCGCCGAAGCGGTCGGACTGGAGTTGCAGTTCCCCGATCCGCGCGCGCAGCCGCGCCTCGTTGTTCGCCGTGCGCACGCGCGTGCGCATCAACAGGATCGCGGCCACGACCGAGAAGCCGAGCAGCGCGAGCGCGGTGGCCAGCACCGCGAGTTCCTGCCGGTTGAAGTCCAGCATTATGGAAAGTGTGTCGACGAGGTCGGCAGCCTCAGCCGGCGCAGCCGGCAGCAGCGCCGCGAGAGCGCCTCCCAACAAGCCGTTGCGCGCCAACGATGTGCACGACAGCAGCGTCCGACGCATCGACACGATCACGCCTGACATAGTTGCCCCAGATCGCACGAATTTGCGCGCGGCGACCCCCGTCGCGCGCGAATCAAACGACAATACCCCCACCGTGACTCCAGCGGTAAGAGTCCAGATCGTGAACGTAAAGGCGGTCCCACAAAAATGCCGGGCGCGCTGTTCCAATCCACCTAGTTCTTCGGGATGATTCGGCTGGAGTTGCCGTGTGTTAGCGGCCGGTCGAGCCGAAGCCGCCGGCGCCGCGATCGGTCGCGGACAATGTCGCCACGGGAACCAGCGCTGCCTGCACCACCGGCGCGATCACCATCTGCGCGATGCGCTCGCCGCGCTTGACCACGAAGGGCGCTGCGCCGTGGTTGATCAGGATCACCTTGATCTCGCCGCGATAGTCCGCATCGATCGTGCCGGGCGAGTTCAACACGGTGACGCCGTGCTTGGCGGCAAGGCCCGAGCGTGGCCGCACCTGCGCCTCGTGGCCGGGCGGCAGCGCGATCGCGAGGCCGGTCGGCACCAGCGCATATTGGCCGGCGGCGAGCGTCAGTGGCTCGCTGTCGGGAACTGCGGCCATCAGGTCGAGGCCGGCGGCTTCGGACGTCTGGTAGGTCGGCAGCGGAAGGCCTTCGGCGTGGGCCAGTTGCTGCAGTTCGACCGTGACTTTCGTGCTCAAGATGCCGGCTCCCGGGATTTGTCGGTCACGCTCTTTGCGACATGCGCGACCAGCTCGATGGCGACCTGTTCCTTGGTCATCACCGGCCAGGAATCAACTGCGATCTCGCCGTCCTCCTCACCATTCTTGCGACTGATCAGATGCACGGTGTTGCGGTCGCCGCCCATCACGCCGGTTGCCGGCGAGACGTCATTGGCGACAATCCAGTCGCAGCCCTTTCGGGCCAGCTTGGACTTGGCGTTGTCGATGAGGTGCTCGGTCTCGGCGGCAAAGCCGATCACCAGCGGCGGGCGCCGGTCGGTCAGCTTCGAGATCGTGGCGAGAATGTCGGGATTCTCGACCAGCTGAAGCGGCGGCATGCCGGCCGAGGTCTTCTTCAGCTTCTGCTCGCCCTCACTGGCGACCCGCCAGTCGGCGACTGCGGCCGCGAAGATCGCGATGTCGGCGGGAAGCGCCGCCTGCACCTGTTCCAGCATCTGCCGGGCCGATTCCACGCGCTTCACCGTCACGCCCGGGGGGTCGCCGAGATCGACCGGACCGCTGACCAAGATCACCTCGGCGCCGGCGGCCTGCGCGGCGGCGGCGATGGCAAAGCCCTGCTTGCCGGAGGAGCGGTTGGCGATGTAGCGCACCGGGTCGATCGGCTCGTGGGTGGGGCCTGCGGTGATCAGCACGCGCTTGCCGGCGAGCGGGCGCGGCACCGGCGGACGCAGCAGGCGCTCGGCGGCGGTGGCGATCTCGATCGCTTCGGACATGCGGCCGATTCCGGCTTCGCCTGCCTCCGCCATCTCGCCGGAATTCGGGCCGATCAGCACCACGCCGTCACGCTGAAGCTGCGTGACGTTGCGGCGGGTCGCGGCATTGTTCCACATCAGCGGATTCATCGCCGGTGCCAGCAGGACCTTGCCGTTGGTCGCGAGCAGGATGGCGCTGGCGAGATCGTCGGCATGGCCATTGGCCATCTTCGCCAGGAGGTCGGCGGTCGCGGGCGCGACGACGATCAGGTCGCAGTCGCGCGCCAGGCGAATGTGACCGGCGTCGAACTCGCTCTGCGGGTCGAACAGGTCAGTGTAGACCCGCTCGTGCGACAGCGCACTCACGGCCAGCGGCGTGACGAATTGCTGCGCCGCCTTGGTCAATACGCAACGGACCTCGATCCGGCGTTCCTTGAGCCGGCGGATCAGGTCGAGCGACTTGTAGGCCGCGATCCCGCCGCCGATGATCAGGGTGACGCTGGCCTCGGGGAGGGCGCCGGTCCGTTGCGGCGTGGGGGCGGTGGATTGGGCCGGCGGCAGCGCAAACGGCGTCAGTGGCTCCTCGCGGCCCTCGATCAGCTCCCCGAGGATGACCCGGACCTCTTCCTCGACCGACCTGCGGTTCCTGGCCGAGCGCAGGCGCAAATAGGTTTTGACGCCCTCGTCGAGCTTGCGGATGGTCAGGCTTGCCATGACGCCCCTCCAGCACGGAATGATAGCGATGCTATCGTTTCCGTGATTGCAGTGCAATCACAGATTCCGGACGGCGATCAGGATTCCGATGAAGGTGGCGGCAATGATCCAGAGCGCCACGGTGCGCCAGCGGTTCTTGCGGCCTTCGCTGCGGCCCATCGCGGCGATGCTCTCCGGCGACAGCCGGATGCCTTCCCGCGTCATGGTCTCGAGCTGCTCGAGCACCGCGACCGAGCGCTGCGCGATGTCGGGCAGGCGCATCAGCACGCGGGCGAGGTCGCTGCCGCCGGAGAGCGCGCCCTGCACGCGGCCGATCGGGCCGAGATTGCGCTCGATCCATTCGCGCACCACGGGGTCGGCGACCTTCCAGATGTCGAGCTTGGGATCGAAGGCGCGCGCCACGCCCTCGACCACCACCATGGTCTTCTGCAGCAGGATCAGCTCGGGCCGCGTCGTCATGTCGAACAGGCCGGTGACCTCGAGCAGCAGCGTCAGCAGCCGCGCCATCGAGATCTCTTCCGCGGTGCGGTTGTGAATGGGCTCACCGATGGCGCGGATGGCTTGCGCGAAATTCTCGACCGAGTGATGCGCCGGCACATAGCCCGCCTCGAAATGCACCTCAGCGACGCGGCGATAGTCGCGGGTGATGAAGCCGAGCAGGATCTCGGCGAGGAAGCGCCGCTCCTTCATCCCGAGCCGGCCCATGATGCCGAAATCAACCGCGACCAGACGGCCGGCGTCATCCAGGAACAAATTGCCGGGATGCATGTCGGCGTGGAAGAAGCCGTCGCGCAGCGCGTGGCGCAGAAAACTCTGGATCACCTTGCGGCCGAGATCGGGCAGATCGACCTGCGCCTCTGCCAGGCGCTTGTGATCGTTCAGCGCGATGCCGTCGATCCACTCCATCGTCAGCACGTTGTGCGTGGTGCGGTCCCAGTCGACGGTCGGCACGCGAAAATCAGGATCGTCGCCCGTGTTCTCCGCCATCTCCGACATTGCAGCCGCTTCCAGCCGCAGGTCCATCTCCATCGCGACCGAGCGCGACATGGTGTTGATGACTTCGATCAGGCGCAAACGCCGCGCCTCGCTCGAATAGGTCTCGGCCTTGTGCGCGACGTAGAAGAAATCGGAGAGATCGCGGCGGAATCGCGAGGCCACGTTGGGCCGCAGCACTTTTACGGCGACCGGCTTGCGGATGCCGTCGCGCAAGACTTCGCCGCGATGCACCTGCGCGATCGAGGCTGCCGCGACCGGCGGGCCGAGGCTCGCGAATACGTCCTTGAGCGGACGCTCCAGCGAGCTCGCGATCGCGGCTTCCGCTTCGGCTTGCGAAAACGGCGGCAAGCGATCCTGGAGGCTTTCCAGATCACGCGCCATGACGACGCCGACGACGTCGGGACGTGTGGCCAGAAACTGCCCGAGCTTGAGATAGGCTGGGCCCATCCGGGTCAGCGCGCGCGTCAGCCGTGGTCCGTGCTTTGGACCGCGCCGTTCGACGAGGCGCGCAAGCTTCAGCGCGAGTTGCCCTGGCGGCGGCACTAGGGTCGGATCGACGGAACCGAACACGCCCTCGCGCGCAAACACGAACGCGGCGCGGATCAGGCGCGAAATGTGGGTAATGGAAGAAATCACAAACGCCAGCCCGAATGCAGTGCGACGATGCCGCCGGACAATGTCTGCCAGCCGACGCGGGCGAAGCCGGCGTCGCGGATCATGTCGGCGAAGGCGTTGGGTTTCGGAAACTTGCGGATCGATTCGACGAGATACTGGTAGGACTCGGCGTCGCCCGTGACCATGCGGCCGAGCGGCGGGATCACCTTGAACGAGAACAGGTCATAGATCCGGTCGAGCCCAGGCATCTCGACGGTGGAGAATTCCAGGCACAGGAAGCGGCTGCCGGGCTTCAGCACGCGATAGGCCTCGCGCAGCGCCAGGTCGATCCGCGGCACATTGCGAATGCCGAAAGCGATCGTATATGCGTCAAAGCTGCGGTCGGCGAAGGCGAGCGCTTCGGCATTGCCCTCGACGAAATCGACCTGGGTCTCGAGATGCCGCTTCGCGGCACGCTCGCGGCCCACGGCCAGCATCTCGGCGTTGATGTCGCAGACCGTGGCATGGAAGCCGGGACCTGCCGCCTTGGCAGCGCGGAACGAGATGTCGCCGGTGCCGCCGGCAACGTCGAGCAGCGCGAACGGCCGGTCACCCCGCGGCGGGTTGAGCGCGGTGATCATGATGTCCTTCCAGACCCGGTGCAGGCCACCGGACATCAGGTCGTTCATCAAGTCATAGCGCGACGCCACGCTGTGAAACACATCGTTCACCAGCGTCTGCTTGTCCCCCAGGGGAACGTCCCTGAAGCCAAAATGCGTGGTTTCGCCCGGCCGATCCATTACTCTACTCCACTGGGCGGACCATAGCGCGGCCGCCGCAATGGCGCTATCACACCGCCCTCATAAGGTGAATGCCTGACCATGCCTGAATTGCCCGAAGTCGAGACCGTCCGCCGCGGCCTTCAGCCCGTCATGGAGGGTGCGAAAATCCTCGTCGCGGAGGCCCGCAGGCCGGATCTGCGCTTTCCCTTCCAGCCCGATTTCGTGGCCCGGCTCCAGGGGCAGGTCGTCACGGGGCTTGGCCGCCGTGCAAAATATCTCATGGCCGATCTCGCCTCCGGCGACGTGCTGCTGATGCATCTGGGCATGTCGGGCTCGTTCCGCGTCATCAAGCCGGACAACGAGACCGCGCCGGGCGAGTTTCACTACCCGCGGGCTAAGGACTCCACGCACGACCACGTGCTGTTTCGGATGTCCTCCGGCGCCGACATCGTGTTCAACGACCCGCGCCGCTTCGGTTACATGAAAGTGATCGCGCGCAACGCGCTTGAGGACGAGCCGCTGCTGCGCGATCTCGGTCCCGAGCCGCTCGGCAATGAATTCGATGCTGCGATGCTGGCGCGATCGTGCGAGGGCAAGACGACGAGCCTGAAGGCCGCGCTGCTCGACCAGCGCGTGGTCGCCGGGCTCGGCAACATCTATGTCTGCGAAGCGCTGCATCGCTCGCATCTGTCACCGCGCCGCATTGCTGCGACACTCGCGACCAAGGGTCGCAAGGGTGTTGGCGGCGGCGAGCCGACCGATCACGCGAAGCGATTGGTGAGTGCCATTCACACCGTGCTGAACGACGCCATCAAGGCCGGCGGATCGAGCTTGCGCGACCATCGCCAGACCTCGGGCGAGCTCGGCTATTTCCAGCATTCCTTCAAGGTCTATGACCGCGAGGGCGAGACCTGCAAGACGCCAGGGTGCGGCGGCACCGTGAAGCGATTCACCCAGAACGGGCGCTCCACCTTCTGGTGTCAGAAATGTCAGAAGTGAAGATCGGGCCTGCCGCCGATAGGCCGTGAGTCTCGGCGAAGGCGACGACCCCACCACGCCGTCATTGCGAGCGAAGCGAAGCAATCCGGCCGGGCTGGTGGCCGGATTGCTTCGTCGCTTGGGCTCTTCAACCGGATAAGTGAAGAGGCCGCCTGTCGTCCGAGCGATCGCCCCGCTCAGGACGCCAGTGTCGTGGTCTCGTCCGCCGCGTGTTCGGCGGCGACGCGCAGCATCCCGTCCGCGACCGAGATGACCTGGTCGATCAGGACATTGGTCGTGGCTTCGAGCTCGAGACGGGTCTCGATCCAGCGCCAGAGGCCGCGGATCTCGTCCGCCGACTTGCCGTTCGGCGCGAATTCGCCGACGGCGAGGCCGCTCGCGAGCGAGTCCTGGTGGTCGTTGCGCATCACGATCAGCGGGCGCGCGAGCACCTCGGCGAGATCGAGCGCGGCTTCCTCGGCGAGGGTGTTGGCGGCGTTGTCGATGCGCTGGCCGCGGATCGGCGCCTGGTTCAGCACGAAGCCGTAGGGCCGCTTCCAGGCGCGCGCGACGCTCAGCGTCGAGACGGTCGCCTCGATGTCGGCAACGCTCGGGCGAGCCGGAATCAGGCAGAGGTCGGAATGGCGGATCGCGGCGGTGGTCGCGGCGCTGAGGCCGGCCGCGGTGTCGACGATCGCGAGCTGCAAGCCGCTGTCGGCCAGCATCTTCAGGCGCGGCGCGATGTCGGCCGCGTGATAGATCGGCTCGACGACGAGATCGTCAGAGTGGCGGCGACGCAGCCAGTTGGACAGGGTACCCTGGGGGTCGGTTTCGATCAGGCGGACGGTGAAGCCGGCCTGCTTGGCCGCCAGCGCGAGGCCGATGGCAAGCGTGCTCTTGCCACTGCCACCCTTTTGGGTGGCCAG
Organism: Bradyrhizobium sp. LA2.1; assembly: GCF_040547725.1. Taxonomy (NCBI): domain Bacteria; kingdom Pseudomonadati; phylum Pseudomonadota; class Alphaproteobacteria; order Hyphomicrobiales; family Nitrobacteraceae; genus Bradyrhizobium; species Bradyrhizobium sp. LA2.1. The sequence continues at coordinate 122,991 of NZ_JBEPQI010000015.1, read as the reverse complement.
TACGATCGTGTGCATGGAAAGTTGAATCCTCTGGAATGCCTGGGTCTCTGGGGTAACGCCACGCGAACGTGCATCGCTTCTCGATGCTGAGCTCTACTCGCTCAGGACGTGCCCTGCCCGATCCAAAGGGGACCGCGGATGTCCGAATCAACGATAACGATGATGGCAGGATCGGGAATGCCAGCTAATCCGTACCAATACTGGACCCGCAATCGCGCGTATGATGTGCTTGCCGCCGTAAATAAAAGGGGCGGGCGGCATGGGCGGAAACTGGCGCGACCGGACGGCAACGATCTTTGAATGTCAGAAGATGCCGGCGGTCTCGAGCCGCGGCATGGTGGTCAGCAACCATCCGCTGGCCTCCAGCGCCGGCGCCGAGATGTTGGCCGCGGGCGGCAACGCCATCGACGCCGCGATCGCGACCCTGTTCACGCTGACCGTGGTTGAGCCGATGATGGTCGGCATCATCGGCGGCGGCATGGCGCATATACGTCTGGCCGACGGCAGCCACCGCTTCATCGACGGGCAGAGCACCGTGCCTGCGGCGGTGCGTGACACCAGCTACACCTCCGCGCCGGGCGCGGCGCATGACGTGTTCGACACTGTCGGCAACGAGAACCTCAACGGCCCCAAGGCGGTCGCCACGCCGGGCTCGTTGAAAGCCTGGTGCGAGACGCTGCGCCGCTTCGGCACCATGTCGCTCGGCGATGTGATGCAGCCCGCGATCAAGCATGCCGCGCGCGGCTATGCGGCGACGCCGTACTTGCACGAATGCATCAGCGAGAGCGCCGCCGAGATGCGCAAGGACAAGCCGATTGCGGCTATCTACCTGCCTGATGGCGCGCCGCTCAAGGTCGGCGAACGCGTGGTGCAGGCCGAGTATGCGGAGACTCTGCGTACTATCGCCGACCACGGCGAGAAGGCGCTCTACGAGGGGCCGCTTGGCGATGTCCTCGTCGACTACATGGAGAAGGCCGGCGGCTTCATCCGCCGCAGCGATCTCACCGGCTACAAGACCGTCGAACGGCAACCGATCCGCGCCGATTATCGCGGCTGGACCATCCTTGGCCCGCCGCCGCCCGCAGCCTCCGGCGTGCACATCGCGCAGATGCTGAACATTCTGGAGGGTTATGACATCGGCGGCCTCGGCTTCGGCACATCAGAGACCATCCACTATCTTGCCGAAGTCCTGAAGATCGCCTTCGCCGATCGCGCCGCGGCCAGCGGCGATCCTGATTATGTCGGCGTCCCCGTGGAGCGGCTGACGTCGAAGGCCTATGCCGACGAACGCCGCCGCGCCATCGATCCGGCGCGGGCGCAGGCCTGGGGCGCCGGCGTCTCGCAGCTCGAAGGCGCACACACCACGCATATGACGGCGGCGGATGCGTTCGGCAACGTGGTTGCGACCACGCAGACCATCAACAATCTCTTTGGCGCGAAGATCATGATCCCGGGCCTGGGCGCCATCCCCAACAATTACATGAACCTGTTCGATCCCCGTCCCGGCCATGCGCTGTCGCTGGCGCCGGGCAAGCGCGTCACCACCTCGATGTCGCCGATGATGGCGCTGAGCGGCGGCAAGCTGCGCTATGCGCTCGGCCTGCCCGGGGGAAAACGCATCTTCCCCAGCGCGATGCAGGCGCTGGTCAATCTGATCGACCACGGCATGAGCCTGCAGGAAGCGGTCGAGGCGCCGCGCATCTGGACCGAAGGCAACGCGCTCGAAGTCGAGCAGAAGGTGCCGGTGGCCGTGCGCGCGAAGCTTGCGGGCCTCGGCCACAAGGTGCAGCCCGTCGCGACGGTGGCGGGCGGCATGAACGGCATTGCCTTCCACGACGACGGCACCATGACCGGCGCCGCCTGCTGGCGCGCGGACGGCACGCCGGTCGGGATCTCTGGGGGGCTTGCGCGGAGCGGTGTCAGGTTCAGGTTGAGCTGACCGCGCATTCACAAGGACGGTGCGCTCGTACCTCTTGTGCAACTGACGTCGTCCAATCGCCGGCAGGTGTCGCGACCGCAAATCCAGCGGTTCGCGGTTTTCGAACCTCCGCGGTATTTTTCGGTGCGAGGCAGATGTCGCCTATGCGGCCCGATCCGCGCAGATGACGGCACAAGTTCGGCAATGTAGGGTGCGGAACACTGGCGGCAGGCTCGTCGATCAGCGTCTGAGTAAGGCTGTGCGTATGGGCGGCGATATAAGCGGCGACTTCCTGGCCGGCGGCGGCGAGATGGGCGCTTTGACGCGAGCGTTTGACTGGTCAAGCACATCCGTGGGCTCTCCGGACACTTGGCCCCAAAGTCTTCGAGTTACAGTGCGGCTCGTTCTGACCTCGCGGCACCCGATGTTCATTTGGTGGGGACCAGAACTCATCCAGTTCTACAACGATGCATACCGGGAGACGATGGGGCCGGACAGGCACCCTAGTGCTTTGGGGGCACGCGGCCGTGAGTGTTGGGCTGAGATCTGGGACATCATTGGTCCCCAGATCGAGTACGTCATGTCGGGCAAGGGGGCGACCTGGAATGAGGACCAGCTGGTGCCGGTGACTCGTCACGGGCACCGCGAGGACGTTTGGTGGACGTATAGCTTTGGTCCAATTGATCTTGAGGGCAAGGTGGGCGGCGTGCTTGTCGTCTGCAGGGATGTCACGTCCGAGCATATGGCAAGGGAAGCGCTGAACCTCATCAATGAGGAGCTGAAGCACCGCGTCAAAAACACGCTTGCAGTGTTGAGCGCGGTAGCTGCCCAGACATTCCGCGACCCGACGAGCAAAGCCGATCTCGAAAAGTACCAGGCACGGCTCGGCGCGTTTGGACGAGCGCAGGACCTGCTGACCGCATCAAATTGGGCGGCCGCGCCACTTCACGATGTGATCGGCACTGCTCTTGCGCCTTATCGGACAGGCGAAGGCCGCTTCATCGTCTCGGGTCCTCCACTCGTTGTGAAATCTCGACAAGCGCTTGCTCTGTCATTGGCGCTCCACGAGCTCGCGACCAACGCTTCGAAGTACGGCGCTCTGACCGTGGTGGGAGGCTGCGTATCAATTACATGGTCAGTCGAGACTCAGGATGGTGAGTCAAAATTTGCCTTTGTCTGGCAGGAGATTGGCGGTCCATCCGTATCGCAACCCGTCAGCACAGGCTTCGGCTCCAGGCTGATTTCCCGAGTGCTGAAAGACGATTTCAGCGGTTCCGTTGACGTTTCGTATGGCTCGGCCGGGCTTACATGCAGGCTGACGGCGCCTCTCGAAAATCTGGGACCATCGCCAAAAAGCACGTGAGACGGTGCAGGAGCTGCGTGGCTCAGCGGAGGGGCATTGCGTCCTGCACCGCGTCCGGGACACGAGAGAAGTATTATTCTCTCTCGCCTATTTCCGCACGCAGATCACGCGGACGACGGCCGCCTTCGCATCCGTCGACGTGCCATTCGCAGTGACGACATTCGCCTTCAGGAAGTCGCGCACCGTTTCTGCAGAAACCATCACCGCTTGCGACGCCGGCACCGATGTAGCGGGTCCGGCGACCATCGCCGGCTTCAACAGCGCGACGCCGGTGAACTTGCCGTCGCTGTCGATAGCCGGGCTGCCGGAGAAGCCGACCGCCGGTGGCGGCGACAGCACAGAGTCGCTGCTCGAGACTGGCGCCAGCGCGCCCTTGAGGCTCGACACGCCCGCAGCTCCGCCCTGGCTTTGCGGATCGGCAATGCCGATGACATCGACGCTCGTTTTCGCTGTACCGCCGGTGAGGCTGAGCGGCTTCAGGCCGCGCGCGCCGTAGATGTGCAGGAGCGCGAGATCGTGCTCCTTGTCCTCGGCGAGACGGTCGGCGCTACCATAGCCGGCAATGGTGATCGCAAGACAGCTATCGGTGACGAGGCGGTCCGTTACAATCGCACCATCGTCGCTGACGACGATGCCGGTGCCGTATTCGACGGTCTTGCGCGGCGGCGGCCCGGCCTGCGGTCCCGTCGGAAATGCATTGAACGCGCTCGACATCGCGATCACGACCGGCTCGACCGTGTTCTCGGTCGCCTGGTCGTAGAGGATCGTCATGGTGCGGACTTCGTCGCCCTTAAAGGTGCCTCGCACGTAGAATTTCTTGAGGCCCTGCAATCCCGACAGCACGAAGAAGTCGGGCTTCACCACGGTGTAGTCGACCTTGCGCCCGGACGGCTCCTTCTCCGACTCAGCGAGTTTCGCCGTGGTCGGGTTGGCTTCCTTGCGGCGGCTCAGCAGCACCTGCACCGTGCCGGTCGGCGAAGTCCATTTCGAGCCGTTGGCATCGGTCGCCTGCTGCGGCACCAATTTGCCGGGGATGCCGAGCCGGGCGCCGCTGGTCGGCTCCATCACGATCTTCCAGCCGACGCTCTCCTGCTTCCGCCGCGCGGTCTCGGCGAGCGCAGCGCGCTCCTGCGGATTGAGCACGCCGGTCGGCTTGCCACCCTTGGCCTTCTGATATTCCTTGATCGCCTCGACCAAGCGTGCGCTGACGTCGCCGGTGATGGCGCCGTTATATTGGCCGACCCAGGCGAGGTCGGACTGGAGCGACAGCCGTTCCGCCTGCGCCATCGCATCGGCCGTCGCCGACGGCGTCTGCAGTGCGGGAGGCCGGATCGGCACGGTCTGGACCGGCTTCGGCTTGGTGCCGGGGATCTCTGGCGTCGTCATCTGGGCGCTAGCGCCTGTGGCAGCCGCGAACATCAGTGTTGCCGCAAGCATCGATCTCATGACAAATCCAGCCAGCCCATTGAACGTGCTACCATTGAAGCACATCTCGTTGGTCGCGAACAATGTTGGGGTGGTTCAGGTGGCGTAAAGGCCACGAACTCAGGCCCTCATCCTGAGGAGCGGCCGAAGGCCGCGTCTCGAAGGATGGCCGCAGGCGAGATCGGGGCCTTCATGGTTCGAGACGCGCGTTCCGCGCTCCTCACCATGAGGGTTTGAGAGAACGAAGGACGACGATGCTGAGCCCGGACGAACTTGAACGCTATGCCCGGCATATCGTGCTGCGCGATGTCGGCGGGCCGGGCCAGGCTGCGCTGAAGCGGGCCTCCGTACTGGTGATCGGCGCCGGTGGGCTCGGCGCGCCCGCGCTGATGTATCTGGCGGCCGCCGGCATCGGCACGCTCGGCGTGGTCGATGACGACGTGGTCTCGCTGTCAAACCTCCAGCGCCAGGTGATCCATACGACGCCCGATATCGGCCGGCACAAGGTCGAGAGCGCGGCCGAGCGGATCTCCGCGCTCAATCCGCATGTCCGCTTCGTCGGCCACGCCACCTGGCTGAATGCCGACAATGCGCTGAGCATGATCGGAGACTACGATCTCGTGCTCGACGGCTCCGACAATTTCTCGACGCGTTATCTAGTCTCGGATGCCTGCTTCTTCGCGAAGCGACCGCTGATCACGGCGGCGCTCGGCACGTTCGACGGCTCGCTCACCACCATCCGCGCGCATGAGAAGAACGAGCAGGGCGTGTTCAACCCGACCTATCGCTGCCTGTTTCCGGAGGCGCCGCCGCCCGGCACCGTGCCGGCCTGCGCGGAGGCCGGCGTCATGGGCGCGCTTGCGGGCGTGATGGGCTCGATGATGGCGCTGGAGGCGATCCGCGAGATCGTCGGCTTTGGCGACGGCCTCGTCGGCCGCCTCCTGATGATCGATGCGCGCGCGATGCGCTTCGAGACGCTGCGCTACGCGCGCGATCCGGCCAATCCGCTCAACGGCGATGGGCCTGTCATCACTGACCTCAGCGCCCATCGCACCTGATCGCTGCCGCTACCGCGTGGCTGGCTTCTCGCTGTCGAGATGCGCCATCTGCTCGGCCGCGTAGCGTGTGCCGGAAGCGATGTCGGGCGGAAATGCTTTTGCAAGCGCCGCAAGATGCGCCGGCGTCAGCGTTACCTTCGCCGCGCCGAGCGCTTCGGTGAGACGGTTGCGGGTGCGTGCGCCGACCAGCGGCACGATCTCCTTGCCTTGAGCCGCCACCCAGGCGATTGCAACTTGCGCCGGCGTTGCGCCGATCTCCGTGGCGATCGCGCGCAGGGATTCCACCAGCGCGAGATTGGCGTCGAGATTTTCGCCCTGGAAGCGCGGCGTCATCAGCCGGTAATCCCTGCCGGCCTTGCCGGAGTCCTTCGACCAATGGCCGCTGATCAGGCCGCGCGCCAGCACGCCGTAAGCCGTGATGCCGATGCCGAGCTCGCGGCAGGTCTTGAGGATGTCGCGTTCGATGCCGCGCTCGATCAGTGAATACTCGATCTGGAGATCGGCGATCGGATGCACGGCGTGCGCGCGGCGGATGGTGTCGGAGCCGACCTCGGACAGGCCGATATGCCTGATGTAGCCGGCCTTCACGAGATCGGCGAGACCGCCGATCGTCTCCTCGATGGGAACGTTGGGATCGAGACGCGCCGGACGGTAGATGTCGATGTAATCGGTGCCGAGGCGCTGCAGCGAATAAGCCAGGAAGTTTTTGGTCGCGGCTGGCCTTGTGTCCATGCCGGCGAATTCGCCGGCGGGACCGCGTAGCGCGCCGAACTTCACGCTGATCTGCACCTTTTCGCGTGACACATCCTTCAGGGCCTCGCGCACCAGCATTTCATTGTGGCCCATGGCGTAGAAATCGCCGGTGTCGAGCAGCGTGATGCCGGCATCGAGCGCCGCATGGACCGTGGCGATGCTTTCGCCGCGGTCGGCGGGGCCATAGACCTCCGACATGCCCATGCAGCCGAGACCAAGGGCGGAGACGGTCGGGCCGGTTGAACCGAGTTTGCGCTGTTCCATGATGGTTCTCCTCGAAAAGGCGGCAGGCTGATTGTGCCGCGTGACGAGGCCAGATATGCGCCTGACCGATTAGGCCGATAAGCTGGACAATCCAGAATGGCTTGTTCATCATAACGAACAATGGCCGAGCCCGATCTGCGTGATCTCGACGTCTTCGTGGCGGTTGCCCGCACCCGCAATTTCCGGCGTGCGGCGATTGAAATTCGCGTGTCGGTGTCGAGCCTTAGCCAGCGGCTGCGGGACCTGGAGGAGCGCCTTGGCGTCCGCCTGATGAACCGCACCACCCGCAGCGTCGCGCTGACCGAGGCGGGCGAGCTGCTGTTGTCCCGCATCGCTCCGGCGCTGCGCGATGTCGGCGATGCCCTGGACCAGGTCCGCGGCTTGCGCGAGGTGGCCTCGGGCCGCCTGCGCATCAACGCGCCGCCGCCGGCGGTGGACCTCGTGCTGGCGCCGATGGTCGGGCCGTTCCTCGCGACCTACCAGCAGGTCGATCTCGACATCGTTTCCGAAAGCGGCTTCGTCGACATCGTCAGCGCGGGCTACGATGCCGGCGTGCGTTATGGCGAGCACCTCGCGCAGGACATGGTGGCGATCCCGCTGAGCGGTCCGCAGAGCTATGTCGTCGTCGCATCGCCTGCGTACATCGCGCGCCGCGGCAAGCCGAAGCATCCGAAGGATCTGCTCGACCATGACTGCATCCGCGCCCGCTACTCGAGTGGTGTCATGCATGATCTGGAGTTCGAGAAGGCTGGCCAGATCGTGAAGGTCGATCCGCCGGCAAAGCTGATCTCGACCAACATGGGCCTCGCCATGCGCGCTGCGCTCGACGGCGCCGGCATTTGGGCGACGCTCGATGGCTACGTCCATGACGCCGTGACGTCCGGCGCGCTGGTCAGCTTGATGGAAGATTGGTGCGAGCCGTTTCCGGGCCCGTTCCTGTACTATCCGAGCCGGCGCCAGACGCCGCCCGCGCTACGCGCGTTCATCGATTTCGTCGCGGATTGGCGCAAGCGCGAAACGCGCGGCAAATAAACCTCAGAGCATGCTCGGCAGCACGCGGTCCGGCGGCTTGTGCGCGTCGAGGAAGGTGCGGATGTTGATGATCACCTTCTCGCCCATCTCGACGCGGCCCTCGATCGTGGCCGAGCCCATATGCGGCAGCAGCGCCACCTTGCCGGCCTTGGCGAGCCGCACCAGCTTGGGATTGACCGCGGGCTCGTGCTCGTAGACGTCGAGGCCGGCGCCGCCGATCTCGCCGCCCTCGATCAGCTTGATCAGCGTGTCCTCGTCGGTCACCTCGCCGCGCGCGGTGTTGACGATGTAGGCGTCCTTGCGGATCAGCTTCAGCCGCCGCGCCGACAGCAGATGATAGGTCGCCGGCGTGTGCGGACAGTTCACCGAGATGATGTCCATCCGTGCCAGCATCTGGTCGAGGCTTTCCCAATAGGTCGCCCCTAACTCTTCGGCGATCTTCGGGGCCACGGGGCGACGGTTGTGGTAGTGGATCTGGAGGCCGAAGGCGCGGGCGCGGCGCGCGACCGCCTGGCCGATGCGGCCCATGCCGATGATGCCGAGACGCTTGCCGCCGATGCGGTGGCCGAGCATCCAGGTCGGCGACCAGCCGGGCCAGGGCTTTCCTTCGGTCAGGATCGAGGCGCCTTCGATCATCCGGCGCGGCACGGCCAGGATCAGCGCCATGGTCATGTCGGCGGTGTCTTCGGTCAGGACCTTTGGCGTGTTGGTGACGGTGATGCCGCGGGCATGCGCGGCCTCGACGTCGATGTTGTCGACGCCGTTGCCGAAATTGGCGATCAGGCGGAGCTTGCAGTCGGGCTGGTTGACGATGTCGGCGGTGATGTGGTCGGTGACGGTCGGAACCAGCACGTCGGCGGTGCGCGCGGCCTCAGCGATCTGCTCGGCCGACATCGGTGTGTCCTCGAGATTGATCCGCGCGTCGAACAGCTCGCGCATCCGGGTCTCGATCGAGTCCGGCAGCTTGCGCGTTACCACCACGAGGGGCTTTTTCTTCACCGACATGTCATGCCCTCATGAGGCGCCGCAAGCCGCCTCTGTTACCAAAGGCCGGCCGTTGAGGCCTCATTAACCCGGTTGTTCGACACTGCCTTTGCCGTGTCGTCCCCGGCGCTTCCTTCAAGCTCTCCCGACATTTCCGACCGGAAAATCGGGGCAAACTGGTTGTTCAAGTGTCCGTCCTCTCTAGCAGAAGGCCGGGCCAAGACAAGAACCACGGGTTAAGGCTTCGGGAACACGGGTGATGGGCTTGCGCGGCAGGTTCGGAATTTTGGGGTGAGGGCCCGCCGCGGCGGGGCCCTCGACAGGAGACGGGTTGATGGCGTTGGGGCGTTTTTGTTCGGTGATGGCGCTCGTTTGCACCTGGTTGAGCGCCTCGGTCAGCCCCGGGCATTCGGCGAAGGACAGCACCCCCCAGACCGCGAGCGGCCTGCCGGTGCCGCGTTATGTCAGCCTCAAATCGGATCATGTGAACGTGCGCGCCGGCCCGACCAAGGACAATGACGTCGCCTGGGTCTACACCCGCGCCGGCCTGCCGGTCGAAATCACCGCCGAGTTCGAGAACTGGCGCCGGGTGCGCGATTCCGAAGGCGCCGAGGGCTGGGTCTATCATTCGCTGCTGTCGGGCCGCCGCACTGCGGTCGTCACCATGAAGCACAAGGACGAGCTCGCGCCGATCTACGACCGGGCTGATCCTGACAGCGCGGTTGCGGCCAAGCTCCAGGCCGGCGTCGTCACGCAGGTCAAGAAGTGCACTGCAAACTGGTGTCGCGTCACCGGCAACGGCTTTGACGGCTGGATCCAGCAGGAGCGCCTCTGGGGCGTCTATTCGGACGAGCAGGTCAATTGACCCGAAGGGTCATCCCGGGATCTCGAGATTCCCCGATGCGCAATTGCGCATCTGAGGTCTGGTCCTTCGGACCATCCGGGAATGACAGCGTAAAACGACAATGGCCGGGACAAGCCGGTCCATTGACGGCAAATTCAGCAGCTTTGGATCGATCTCAGCGCTTCTTGCGCAGGCGCACGACCATGTCGATGCGCGCGATCTCGTAACCCTCGGGCACCTCCGGCATCTTGGACAGCGCCAGATGCGGATCCTCGATATCGACCAGCTCGTGGCTGTTCTCGAGGTAATAATGGTGGTGGGTGGTGACGTTGGTGTCGAAATAGGTCTTGGTGCCGTCGACGCTGACCTGGCGCAGCAGGCCGGCATCGGTCAGCTGGTTCAGCGTGTTGTAGACGGTCGCGAGCGACACCGGCACCTTGGCCAGCGTCGCCTCCTCATAGAGCATTTCAGCCGTGAGGTGGCGAGCACCCTTGCCGAACAGGAGCCAGCCGAGCGCCATGCGCTGGCGCGTCGGACGAAGCCCCGCGGACTGGAGCATTTCGTTGACGTCGTGCCACGGGCAGCCGGTCAAGGCCGGCTGGCGGCCGGACAGGAGGGCGGCGGAATGGACGTCGTCGTCGTGATGGGGCGCGGGATTCTCGCTCATTTCCAGATTTCGGGCACGCGTGGACACTGCATCTATATGCAATATATGGACAGATAGATGCAGATGCAAGTTTCTCGCAACTAGAGAGGTTCTAATGAGAAATGGAACCGGGCGAGCAGGTGGTCACTTTACCTTCATGAGATCGCTTTGCCACCCGAAATGCCTGTGTTAGAGAGCCCGCGGTTCCGCTTGGCCGATTATGGCGCAGCCGGGCATTGAGGCCCGGCCCGCAGTCCATCCTGGCTCGTGGCAGTCGCGCCTCATGACGGGAATTGGCGCGGCTTTCCGAACGAAACGGGGCCCATTTTCGCCAGAAACGCCGCTCAATCGGGATTTGAACAGAGGCTTCCGCATGCTGAACAGGCGCAACGGCTACGAATATGAAGATCTGCTGGCATGTGGCCGCGGCGAGATGTTCGGCCCGGGCAATGCCCAGCTGCCGCTGCCGCCGATGCTCATGTTCGATCGCATCACGGATATCAGCGAGACTGGCGGTGAATTCGGCAAGGGGGTGGTGCGGGCCGAGCTCGACGTCAAGCCCGACCTCTGGTTCTTCGGCTGCCACTTCAAGAACGATGCCGTGATGCCCGGCTGCCTCGGCCTCGATGCGCTGTGGCAGATGGTCGGCTTTTATTTGGGCTGGAGCGGCGGTGAAGGGCGCGGCCGCGCGCTTGGCCTGAACGAGCTGAAGTTCAGCGGCCAGGTGCTGCCCGAGGCCCGTAAGGTTGTGTACAACATCGATATCAAGCGCGTGATGCGTTCAAAGCTGGTGCTCGGCATCGCCGACGGATGGCTTTCGGTCGATGACCAGATTATCTATCGCGCGAAGGATCTGAAGGTCGGCCTGTTCAAGCAGGGCGTGAGCCTGGGCTGAGCGCATCACATCAAGAAAGACAACGATTTAGGCGAGGCTGTCATGAGGCGGGTTGTGGTCACCGGGATGGGTATCGTCTCGTCCATCGGAAACAACACCCAGGAAGTGCTTGCGAGCCTTCACGAGGCGAAGTCAGGTATTTCGCGGGCTGAAAAATATGCCGAACTCGGCTTTCGTTCGCAGGTGCAAGGTGCGCCGACGATCGATCCCGCGACGGTAGTCGACCGGCGTGCGATGCGCTTCCTCGGCCAGGGCGCGGGGTGGAATCATATCGCGATGGAGCAGGCGATCCAGGATTCCGGTCTGTCGCCCGAAGATATCTCCAACATCCGCACCGGCATCATCATGGGTTCCGGCGGCCCGTCGGCCCGCACCATCGTCGAATCCGCCGACATCACCCGCACCAAGGGGCCGAAGCGCGTCGGACCGTTTGCCGTGCCGAAGGCGATGTCGTCCACGGCCTCCGCGACGCTCGCGACCTGGTTCAAGATCAAGGGCGTGAACTATTCGATCTCCTCGGCCTGCGCGACGTCGAACCATTGCGTCGGCAACGCCTATGAGACGATCCAGATCGGCAAGCAGGACATCATTTTCGCCGGCGGCTGCGAGGAGCTGGACTGGTCCCTCTCGGTGCTGTTCGACGCCATGGGCGCGATGTCGTCGAAGTACAACGACACGCCCGCCACCGCCTCGCGTCCCTATGACGTCAACCGCGACGGCTTCGTCATTGCCGGCGGCGCCGGCGTGCTGGTGCTGGAAGAGCTCGAGCATGCCAAGGCGCGCGGCGCGCGCATTTACGGCGAGATCGTCGGCTACGGCGCGACGTCGGACGGCTACGACATGGTCGCGCCCTCCGGTGAAGGCGCCGAGCGCTGCATGCGCATGGCGATGTCGACGGTGAAGACCAAGGTCGATTACATCAATCCGCACGCGACCTCGACGCCAGCCGGCGATCCGCCGGAAATCGACGCGCTCCGTCGCGTGTTCGGTGTCGGCGAGAAGTGCCCGCCGATCTCGGCGACCAAGGCGCTGACCGGTCACTCGCTGGGCGCAACCGGCGTGCAGGAGGCGATCTACTCGCTGCTGATGATGAACAACGGCTTCATCTGCGAGAGCGCGCACATCCAGGAGCTCGATCCCGTGTTCGCCGACATGCCGATCGTGCGCAAGCGCATCGACAACGTCAAGATCGGCACCGTGCTGTCGAACTCCTTCGGCTTCGGCGGCACCAACGCCACGCTGGTGTTCAGCCGGCTGGATGTGTGACGTCATTGCGGACGCACTGGTAGTTTTTTCGTCATGGCCGGGCTCGTCCCGGCCATCCACGTCTTTGCTACCGGTTGCGGAAGAACGTGGATGCCCGGAACAAGCCCGGGCATGACGGAGAGCGGAGAGTAATTGCGAGATGGAAGGTCTAATGAAAGGCAAGCGCGGTCTGATCATGGGCATCGCCAATGATCATTCGATCGCCTGGGGCATGGCGAAGGCGCTGCATGCCCACGGTGCCGAGCTTGCTTTCACCTTCCAGGGCGAGGCGCTGGGCAAGCGCGTCAAGCCGTTGGCGGAGCAGCTCGGCGTGGAATTGGTGCTGCCTTGCGACGTCGAGGACATCGCCAGCGTTGATGCGACCTTCGCCGTGCTGCGCGAGAAATGGGGCAAGCTCGATTTCGTCATCCACGCCATCGGCTTTGCCGACAAGAACGAGCTGAAGGGCCGCTACGCCGACACCAGCCGCGAGAACTTTTCGCGCACCATGGTGATCTCCTGCTTCTCGTTCACGGAGGTCGCAAAACGTGCCGCCGAGCTGATGACGGAAGGCGGCAGCATGATCACGCTGACCTTCGGCGCCTCGGAGCGCGCGATGCCGAACTACAACGTGATGGGCGTCGCCAAGGCGGCGCTGGAAGCTTCCGTGCGCTACCTCGCCTCCGATTTCGGACCGCGCGGCATCCGCGTCAACGCGATCTCCGCAGGCCCCATCCGTACGCTCGCCGGCTCGGGCATCGGCGAGGCGCGTGCGATGTTCGGCTTCATGCAGAAACATTCGCCGCTCCGCCGCGGCGTCACGCTCGACGAGCTCGGCGGCTCGGCGCTGTATCTGTTGTCGGATCTCTCCGGCGGTGTGACCGGCGAGATCCACTATGTCGATTCCGGCTACAACATCATCCTGATGCCGAGGCCCGACGATTTGAAATCGTCAGAGTGATTTCGTAGGGTGGGCAAAGGCGCAGAGCGCCGTGCCCACCATCTCTCCTTGATCGCAGAAAGACGTGGTGGGCACGCTCCGCTTTGCCCACCCTACGAGTTCTTAGCTTGCTTCAGCCCGCCGCGATCTTTTCCGCGCTCTGGAACGCCGGTCGCGCCATGCAGCGCGCGAGATAGGCATCGAACGCCGGGCGCGACGGCACCATCTTGAACAGGCGGACCGCGAAGTTCAGGCCGGAGCCGACCGTGATGTCTGCGGCCGAAAATTCCTCGCCGAGGATCCACGGTCCCTTCGCCAGCGCAGCTTCCAGCACGTCGAACACCTGCGTCGCGCTGCCCCAGGCCGCGGTCGAGGTCGGGATCTCGATCTTGGTGAAGATCTGGATGATGGCGGGCTCGATGCAGCCCGGCGAGAAGAACAGCCATTGCAGATAGCGCGCACGGCGCGGATCGGTCACGGCAGGCGCCAGCTTCGTCTCGGGATAGCGGTCGGCGATGTAGGCGCAGATCGCGGCGGCTTCGCCGAGCGCGGCATCGCCGTCGCTGAGCGCCGGCACCTTGCCCATCGGATTAACCTTCAAATAATCCGGCGCTTTCTGCGCACCGGTCGAGATGTCGGTCAGCACGCGCTCATAGGGCAGGCCGCTCTCTTCCATCAGCCAGAGCGTCGTGAACGAGCGCGAGCGGGGTGACCAATAGAGCTTGATCATGGACGGAACCCTCCGTGGGCGTGAGGCAAATTGCGCGCAATTCATGCCGCGTTTGCCGCGTATTCGCAACGCACTACGCCTAGGCAAGAGGTCAGCTGCGCGAACGACATGTTGGTCAACGCGACCGGTTTACGGTGGCGTTCTCAAGCAGCGCGCAGGCTGTCCTAGTGCCGGAGCAAGGGCGGCAATGTCTTGTCGAGACTTGCCGTCAGCATGGCACGCACGCCGTCGCGCAATACCGGATTATTGACAACATCAGCAGGCTTCTCCGGAAACATTGTCCGATCCAGCTCGCGCGACGGTCCACCAAGCGGATTGCGCAGCAAGCGATCGACGTAGGTGTCGTCAGTCATCAAGGCCTGCGCTTCCTTGATCAACGTAAAAGTCTCGCCGTCGTAAACACGGATGTACATTATCGCGTAGAGATGCACGGATCCGTCGTAGGGGTACCGCGAGATTCCAATGCCGTATTCGCGATGCGTTCCGCCGTGCCGGTGCACGACGACATAACGTTCGCAACGGAGTCGTGGTGCGAGAAACCGAACGAAGTCCGCGATGTCTCTTTCGGCACGGTAGAAGAACGGATTTTGCTCCCGCCGGCCTCCAGATTTCAGCTCCTCCCTGGTGTAGGTGACTCTACGCACGGAGTTGCCGGGCGCAGCCGCGCGAACGCGGGACACAACGAGGTCGTCGAGTGCCCACGCGGTCACGGAGGCCCGCGAGTATTTGTCGAGGAACTCCAGGGGACCGAAGTTCTTGATCATGAAGAGATCGCCGGCGATCGGGATGACGCCGATCTGACATGGGCCGCTCTCTGCTGGTGTCGTTGGGGACGCGTTCGATGACTTGGCCGTGCTCGTCTTTGACGCAGCCTGGGCCCCGGCTCCCGCCGCCGAGAGCAGATGAGCCGCGACGATCATTGCGAAGGCCTGCATCGCCTTGATCATCGCTTTCTTGCGAGCTTGGCTTCCTTTCAGCATCGTCACTGCGCGAAATACGGCGGCAAGATCTTGTCCAGCCGTTTGGTCAGAAAGTCGCGGGTGGTGTCGCGCAGGGCGGTGTTGTTGGCGGCGTCCGCGGCCGTCTCCGGAAACATGGACTTGTCCACCTTCTGCAAAAGCTCGTTCGAAACGAAGTTGTCGGCCATATGCTTCATGACACCTTCGAACGTTACGGCGGGGCCCTTCATGATTTCGAAGGTGCGGCCGTCGACCCGCGTCACGCCGATATAGGAGAAGACATATGCATAGGAGATGAGACCGACACCCCGGCTGAAGATGCCGACGCCGCTGAGCGACTGATTGGTCCCGTCAAGCTGTCCTTCGCTGCGCATGACGACGAGATAGCGCTCGCAACCGGCATTGCCCGCGACCTGCCGGATCAGGTTCGACAGCTCTTCGCGCTGATTGCGGAACAGGCCGGATTTGGGGTGGTAGTAGGAATCGAGCGCGCCCTTGGCGTAAGTGATCCGTCGCACCGGCGTGTTGCCTGCTGCGGCCCGCGCCCGCGCAAAGACGAGGTCGTCAAGGCCCCAGGATACCGGGACTTCGGCATAGTCGTTGCCGAACACGGTCAGACCGATCCTCTGAACGACAAAGATGTCCCCGGTCCCCGCAATCACGCCGACGCCGCAAGGACCGGCAGTCGCCGCCTCCGCAGGCTTCGGCGCCGCCTTCGGCTTCGTCGTCGCTTTCTTGGCTGTCGGCTTTGCCGATGGTGCGGTCTGAGCGGCGGGAGCGGTGGTTGCGGGAGGGGTTTGCGCTGCTGCCGAAGTCAGGAAGGACAGCAGGATGAGCACCGGGGCAGCAAGTCGAAACATGGATTCCAAGGATCAGAGCCGGGAGGTCATCGGACGCGCCACACTAGGGTGGGATCGCGACAACCGCAAGCTGCACCCGGAGGTCGCCGTCTATTCGGTGGGCCGCTGCCGCTTCCACCGATAATACTTCATCACGAACCCATTCGACGGCTCGATCTCTTCCTTCTCGAACACAAAGCCTTCGCGCTCGTACCAGCGCCAGGCTTTTTCGTTCTCGCGCACGCAGCGCAGGTACATCTCGTCGGGCATTTGCGTGCGGGTGAAGGCGAGCAATTGCCGTCCGAGCGATTGCCCCTGGTAGGCGGGCCCGACGAAAAGCATGTCGAGATAGAGTTTTGGCAGATACAGCGCCAGCATGGCGGCGATCGTGCCGTTGTCGTCGGCGACGAACAGGCTCCAGCCGTTCTCGATCTCACGCCGGATGCGCGCACGCAGATTTGCCAGCAGGAACTCACTCGCCTCGGCGAGGCCGGTCGAGACCCAGCTTTCCATCCAGACGCGGCCGATCTCGTCATATTCGTCGGTGCGCGCGGGACGGATGACGGGATCAGACATTGGTGCTCTCGGTTCGATCTGCCCGCCTCGCGCGGAGGCTCGCTTGAATGATCCCGGCTATTCAGGAAAATTCCCGCCTACCCACGCTGGCCGCGCGTGGCTTGCCGCGGGCGCGCCTTGCCGGCCGACAGGCACACCACTTCGGAGATCTGCAGCAGCTGGCGCGCCAGCGGGCTGGTCTTGCGCCAGACCATGCCGATGGTGCGCGAGGGCTCGGGATCACGGAAGCGCGACAGCGAGACCGAGGCCGATCGCGTCTCCACCGACACCGCCATTTCCGGGATCAAGGTGACGCCGATTCCGGCGCTGACCATCTGGACCAGCGTCGACAGCGAATTCGCATCCAGCATCTCGCGCGGCGGCGCCGATTGCATGTTGCAGAACGACAGCGCCTGATCGCGGAAGCAGTGCCCCTCTTCGAGCAGCAGCAGCCGCATCTCGCGCATCATCTCGCGCGATGGCACCGGCGTGCCTTCGTCGGAGCCCGGCCGCACCAGCAGGAATTTTTCGTCGAACAGCGCGACTTCGGTGAGCGAAGGCTCGGACACCGGCAGTGCAACGATGGCCGTGTCGAGCCGGCCCTCCACCAGTTCCTGGATCAGCCGCGGCGTCATCGTCTCGCGCACGCGGATGTCGAGCTCCGGATGCATGCGCGTCAGATTCTTGGTGATCTTCGGCAGCAGATAGGGCGCGATCGTCGGGATCATGCCGATCCGCAGCCGGCCCGCAAACCGGTCCTGCGAGGCGCGCGCGAAATCGCCGAGCTCATCGACCGAGCGCAGGATGTCGCGGACGCGCGGTGCGAGCTCCTCGCCGAACCGGGTCAGCGCCACCTGCCGGGCGCTGCGCTCCAGCAGCAGGCCGCCGAGCGCCTCCTCCAGTTCCTTGATCTGCATCGACAGGGCCGGCTGGGAGATCGAGCTTGCCTCCGCCGCGCGGCCGAAATGGCCGTGACGCGCCAGCGCGTCGAAATATCTGAGCTGGCGCATCGTCACGTTGGCCATCAGAAAATCCTATCGCAGCGATCATTAAAGTCAACTTCCCCTGATCGAATGCGAAGCCTAGAGTAATTCTACCTGGTCAAAGGCGCGAGTTCGACGCCACCAGAGGAGGTATTCATGGATGACACTTCGAAGTGCCCGTTTTCGGGCGGAAAACCCACGCGCGTGAACCGCGACTGGTGGCCGACCCAGCTCAGCATCGAGATGCTGCACAAGAATTCCACCCTGTCCGACCCGATGGGCAAGGAATTCGACTATGCCAAGGAGTTCAAGTCGCTCGACCTGAATGCCGTCATCAAGGACCTGACGGCTCTGATGACGGACTCGCAGGAATGGTGGCCCGCCGATTTCGGCCACTATGGCGGCCTCATGATCCGTATGGCCTGGCACAGCGCCGGCACCTATCGCACCACGGACGGCCGCGGTGGCGCCGGTGCCGGTCAGCAGCGTTTCGCACCGCTCAACAGCTGGCCCGACAACGCCAATCTCGACAAGGCGCGCCGTCTGCTCTGGCCGATCAAGCAGAAATACGGCCGCAAGATCTCCTGGGCCGATCTGATGGTGCTCGCCGGCAACGTCGCGCTGGAATCGATGGGCTTCAAGACCTTCGGTTTCGCCGGCGGCCGCGCCGACGTGTGGGAGCCGGAAGAGCTCTATTGGGGTCCTGAAGGCACGTGGCTGGGCGACGAGCGCTACAGCGGCGAACGCCAGCTCGCCGAGCCGCTCGGCGCGGTGCAGATGGGCCTGATCTACGTCAATCCGGAAGGCCCGAACGGCAAGCCTGACCCGGTCGCCGCGGCCAAGGACATCCGCGAGACGTTCGCCCGCATGGCGATGAACGACGAGGAAACCGTCGCGCTGATCGCCGGCGGCCACACCTTCGGCAAGACCCACGGCGCGGGCGATCCGTCGCTGGTCGGTCCGGAGCCGGAAGCGGGTGCACTCGAGGATCAGGGCCTCGGCTGGAAGAGCAAGTACGCTTCCGGCCTGGCGGGCGATTCCATCACCAGCGGTATCGAGGTGACATGGACGACGACGCCGACGAAGTGGAGCAACAACTTCTTCGAGAACCTGTTCAAGTACGAATGGGAGCTGACGAAGAGCCCGGGCGGTGCGAATCAGTGGACGGCAAAGAGTGCCGACGCGATCATTCCTGATGCCTTCGACAAGTCGAAGAAGCACCGGCCGACGATGCTGACGACCGACCTCTCGCTGCGCCTCGATCCAGCCTACGAGAAGATCTCGCGTCGCTTCCTGGAGAATCCGGATCAGTTCGCGGACGCCTTTGCCCGCGCCTGGTTCAAGCTCACCCACCGCGACATGGGTCCGATCCAGCGCTATCTCGGCCCTCTGGTGCCGAAGGAGACGCTGATCTGGCAGGATCCGATTCCGAAGGTCGACCACGAGCTGGTCGGCGACCAGGACATCGCGGCGCTGAAGACCAAGATCCTGGCTTCGGGTCTCTCGGTCTCCGAGCTGGTCTCGACCGCCTGGGCGTCGGCCTCGACGTTCCGCGGCTCGGACAAGCGCGGCGGCGCCAACGGCGCGCGTATCCGTCTGGCCCCGCAGAAGGATTGGGAGGTGAACCAGCCGGCTCAGCTCTCGAAGGTTCTCGGCAAGCTCGAAGCGATCCAGAAGGACTTCAACGCGTCATCCGGCGCGAAGAAGGTTTCGCTCGCGGACCTCATCGTCCTCGGCGGTTCTGCCGCGGTCGAGAAGGCCGCGAAGGATGCCGGCGTTGACGTGAAGGTTGGCTTCACGCCGGGCCGCATGGATGCCTCGCAGGAGCAGACCGACGCGGACTCCTTCGCCCCGCTGGAGCCGCGGGCCGATGGTTTCCGCAACTACGTCGGCAAGAAGCATCAGTTCCTGCATCAGGAGGAAGCCCTCGTCGATCGCGCGCAGCTGCTGAAGCTGAGCGGACCCGAGCTGACCGTGCTGGTCGGTGGCCTGCGTGTGCTCGGCGCCAATGCGAACGGTTCGAAGCACGGCGTCCTCACCGCGAAGGTGGGCACGCTGAGCAACGACTTCTTCGCCAACCTGCTCGACATGAGCGCGCAGTGGACGCCGGCGGCTGACGGTACCTACGAGGCCCGCGACCGCAAGACCAACGCGGTGAAGTGGACCGGCACGCGCGCCGACCTGATCTTCGGTGCGCACTCGCAGCTCCGCGCCTTCGCCGAGGTCTATGCCTCGTCGGACGCTAAGCAGCAGTTCGTGCAGGACTTTGTGAAGGCCTGGACCAAGGTGATGAACCTCGACCGGTACGACCTCGCGGCCTGATCCTGAGCTTCACGTAAGCGACAAACAAAAAGGGCGGCCGAGAGGCCGCCCTTCGTGTTTCTGATATGCGGAGCGATTACTCGCCGGCTGCTTCGCGCTGGGCCTTCTCGCCGTCGCCGCCCTTGCCCTCGAGGTCTTCGCCGGTGGTCTGGTCGACCACCTTCATCGACAGCCGGGTCTTGCCGCGGTCGTCGAAGCCGAGCAGCTTGACCTTGACCTTGTCGCCTTCCTTGACGACGTCGGAGGTCTTCTGCACGCGCGCCGAAGCGAGCTGGCTGATGTGGACGAGACCGTCCTTGGAGCCGAAGAAGTTCACGAAGGCGCCGAACTCCATCACCTTGACGACGGTGCCGTCATAGATCTGGCCGACTTCCGGATCGGACGCGATCGACTTGATCCACTTGATCGCGGCCTTCATCGCCTCGCCATCGGAGGAGGCGACCTTCACGGTGCCGTCGTCCTCGATGTTGACCTTGGCGCCGGTCTTCTCGACGATCTCGCGGATCACCTTGCCGCCGGTGCCGATCACTTCGCGGATCTTGTCGGTGGCGATCTTGAAGGTCTCGATGCGCGGCGCGTACTCGCCGAGCTCGGCGCGGGCGTTGGTGAGCGCCTTGGCCATTTCACCGAGGATGTGGATACGGCCATCCTTGGCCTGACCGAGCGCCACCTTCATGATCTCTTCGGTGATGCCCTCGATCTTGATGTCCATCTGGAGCGAGGTGATGCCTTGCTCGGTACCGGCGACCTTGAAGTCCATGTCGCCGAGATGGTCCTCGTCACCGAGGATGTCCGAGAGAACCGCGAAGCGCTTGTCTTCGAGGATCAGGCCCATCGCGATGCCCGCGGTCGGCCGCTTCAACGGCACGCCGGCATCCATCAGCGCCAGCGAAGCGCCGCAGACCGAAGCCATCGAGGACGAGCCGTTCGACTCGGTGATCTCCGACACCACGCGCGTGGTGTAGGGGAACTCGTGATGCGGCGGCAGCACCGGGTGGATCGCGCGCCAGGCGAGCTTGCCGTGGCCGATCTCGCGACGCTTGGTGCCGCCGAGGCGGCCGGTCTCACCGACCGAGTAGGGAGGGAAGTTGTAGTGCAGCAGGAACGTCTCTTTGTACGTTCCGGACAGCGCGTCGATGTACTGCTCGTCCTCGCCGGTGCCGAGCGTGGTCACGACCAGCGCCTGGGTCTCGCCGCGGGTGAACAGCGCCGAGCCGTGGGCACGGGGCAGCACGCCGACTTCGGCGATGATGTTGCGCACGGTCTTGGAATCGCGGCCGTCGATGCGCTTGCCGGTGTCGAGGATGTTCCAGCGAACGATCTTCGCTTCCAGCTCCTTGAACACGCCGCCGATGCGCAGCTTGTCGTATTTCGGCTCCTGGCCTTCGGGGAAGTAGTGAGCGATCACCTTTTCCTTGACCTTGCCGACCGCGGCGTAGCGATCCTGCTTGATCGGAATGGCATAGGCGGCGCGCAGCTCCTGCTCGACGAGGCCGAGCATTTCCTTCTCGAGCGCCGAATTGTCGATGACGGTGACTTCGCGCGGCTCCTTGGCAGCCTTCTCGGCCAGCTCGATGATCGCGTTGATCACCGGCTGGAAGTGGCGGTGACCGAACATCACGGCGCCGAGCATCACCTCTTCGTTGAGCTCCTTGGCTTCCGATTCCACCATCAGCACGGCGTCGGCCGTGCCGGCGACGACGAGGTCGAGCTGGGTGTCGACCATCTCGTCGAGCGTCGGGTTGAGAATGAACTCGTCATTGGCGAAGCCGACGCGCGCTGCGCCGATCGGGCCCTTGAAGGGCGCGCCGGACAGGGTCAGCGCGGCCGACGAGGCCACCAGCGCCACGATGTCAGGATCGTTCTCCATGTCGTGCGACAGCACGGTGACGATCACCTGGGTCTCGTTGCGCCAGCCGTCGACGAACAGCGGACGGATCGGACGGTCGATCAGGCGGGAGACCAGCGTCTCCTTCTCGGTCGGACGACCCTCGCGCTTGAAATAGCCGCCGGGAATGCGGCCGGCTGCGTAGGTCTTCTCCTGGTAGTCGACCGTCAGCGGCAGGAAGTCGACGCCTTCGCGCGGCGCCTTCGCCGCGACGACGGTGGCGAGCACCACGGTCTCGCCATAGGTGGCGACGACGGCACCGTCGGCCTGACGCGCGATCTTGCCGGTTTCAAGCTTGAGAGGGCGTCCACCCCAGTCGATCTCGACTGAATGCTTATTGAACATAGATGTCTTCTTTCATGGGTTCTCGAAAGAAGGACGGCCCGAAAAACAAAAA
This sequence comes from Bradyrhizobium sp. LA2.1, assembly GCF_040547725.1. Taxonomy (NCBI): domain Bacteria; kingdom Pseudomonadati; phylum Pseudomonadota; class Alphaproteobacteria; order Hyphomicrobiales; family Nitrobacteraceae; genus Bradyrhizobium; species Bradyrhizobium sp. LA2.1. The sequence continues at coordinate 100,951 of NZ_JBEPQI010000015.1, read as the reverse complement.
CCATGCGCAAGATTGCGGGACGTTGATCGAAGCGGGCGATCAGCGTCCTGCGATCCTGCCATGGTTTTCGGATTTCGGATGGCGTCCATCCTTTCGGGTCATACGGGCGCCTTGCCCGTTGTGCCCAGCCGCCGGATTGCTGCTGGACTGTCAGTCGGCACGAACGCGAACACCGGATTGCGGTCCTCGCCCATCGTGCCCGGGTGCTAGCCGTCAACGGCTCGCACCCGACGCGCACGCAGCCTCGATCAAAAACCTTTAAACAAACGCTTTCGCTCGAAACCGCGCACGAAAACGCGCGCCAGTGGCGCGCGCAGGAACACTTAACGACGAATGTTGTGCTTCTCGAGCAGCGCCTTGTAACGCGCCTCGTCCCTCTTCTTGAGGTAGTCGAGCAGCGAGCGGCGGGTCGAAACCAGCTTCAAGAGGCCGCGACGCGAATGGTTGTCCTTCACGTGGGTCTTGAAATGGTTGGTGAGGTTGTTGATGCGTTCCGACAGGATCGCGACCTGAACCTCCGGCGAGCCGGTGTCGCCGGCCTTGTTGGCATTCGTCTTGATGACTTCCGCTTTGCGTTCTGCGGCAATCGACATCGTCAATTTCTCTCGTTGCGACCGGTGCTGGCAGTCAGACCGGTCAGGTTGAACACACGCTTGGGGATGATTTCGCCGTTGCCGACTTCAGCAAGCGCCAATAGACGGCCTGCCACCGTGACATAGACTGTGCCGCTACTAGTGGGCGCATCCCGTCCGCGCAATAAAACGGCCTGGCCCCGATGGAGCCTTGCCGCATCAGCCCGAGTGACGGCCAGTGCCGGGATGTCGTCCAGCGCGGTCTCAACGGGCATAAGCGCGTCGGCGAGGCTGCCCTCGCCGGACGCGGCTCTATCGCATAAAGCCTCCAACTGATCCAGCGGAATCATGTCGTTCTCGTCAAATGGGCCGACCAGGGTCCGCCGCAGCGCGCAGATATGGCCGTAAGTGCCGAGAATCCGGCCCATATCGCGGGCCAGCGCCCGGACATAGGTGCCCTTGCCGCACTCGGCCTCGAACACCGTCCGGTCGTTATCCGGTTGATCCACAAGGGTTAAATGGTGAATCTCGACCGGACGGGGGGCCAGTTCCACGACCTCGCCGTCGCGGGCCAGGTCATAGGCGCGCTCGCCCTGGACCTTGATCGCGGAATAGCGCGGCGGGATCTGCTCGATCACCCCGGTGAAGCGGGGCAGCAGGGCCTGGATGGCCTCCCGGGTCGGGCGCTGGTCGGAGGTCGCGGTGACCCGGCCCTCGATATCATCGGTGTCGCGCTCCTCGCCCCAGCACACGGTGAACTGGTAGCGCTTGCGGCCGTCCATCACGAAGGGAACCGTCTTGGTGGCCTCGCCGAGCGCAATCGGCAGGCCGCCGGAGGCGAGCGGGTCGAGCGTGCCGGCGTGTCCCGCGCGCTTGGCGTTGAACAGGCGCTTGAGCACGGCGACGGCTTGCGTCGAGGTCATGCCGATCGGCTTGTCGAGCACGACCCAGCCATGGACGTCGCGGCGGTCGCGGCGCGGCTGGTTGCCCTTCTGCTTGTTGGCGCGGGGATCGTTGTTGACGCGGCGCGGCTCCTGATGCGGCTGCGAATCGCCGCCGAGATCCGCAAAATTATTTTTCTGCACGTCGCGCTGATCGGTCTCTTCGCCGCCGATCGTGCCGTGAGCCGGGTCCATCGTCATCGCTCTTCTTCCCGATCCGAATCCGGATCCTGTTCCAGGTCCTTCTGCACCGCAGGTGTTCGCAAAAGCTTCTCGATCCGTTCCGCTTCGTCGAATCGTTCGTCGACGCGGAAACGAAGGTCAGGTGCAAATTTCAGGTTAACGCGCCGCGCGACTTCGCCGCGCAGGAATTTCTTGTTGCGCTCGAAAGCAGCGATGATGACCTCGGTGTCGCGGCCACCGAGCGGCATCACGTAAACCGTTGCGAGCTTCAGGTCGGGCGACATCCGCACCTCCGGCACGGTGATGATGTGACCTTCGAGGTCCGCATCATGCACATTGCCTTGCGCCAGAATCTCGGCCATCGCGTGGCGAACCTGCTCGCCGACACGCAACTGGCGTTGCGAGCCGCCCGGCGCGGAACTTTTCTTCTGATGGTGGCGGGGCATGGTTGAAAATCACCTCGTCGTGCCCGCGTTTGGGACACGAGCATTGTCATTTGTCCTGTTGAAACGAATGCGGCGCGGATGGCCGGAATAAATCCGGCCATCGCACTCCCGCAATTTCAGCTCAAAAAGATCCGGGCGCTTCGGTAAGATTTGGACTTACAGGGAGCGCTGGATCGTCTCCACGCGATAACACTCGATCACGTCACCGGCACGCATGTCGTGGTAGTTCTCGAAGGCCATGCCGCATTCCTGACCGGACTGCACTTCCTTCACTTCGTCCTTGAAGCGCTTCAGCGTCGACAGCTTGCCTTCGTGCACGACGACGTTGTCGCGGATCAGGCGCACATTGGCGCCGCGTTCCACGGTGCCGTCGGTGACGCGGCAGCCGGCGACCTTGCCGACCTTGGAGATGTTGAAGATCTCCAGGATCGCGGCATTGCCCAGCATGGTTTCGCGCAAGGTCGGCGCGAGCAGGCCGCTCATCGCCTTCTTCACGTCGTCCACGAGGTCGTAGATGATGTTGTAGTAGCGGATCTCGATGCCGTTGCGCTTGGCGGCCGCAGCCGCCTCCTTGTTGGCACGAACCGAGAAGCCGATGATCGCGGCGTTGAAGCCTTCCGCGAGCGTCACGTCCGATTCCGAGATGCCGCCGACGCCGGCATGCAGGATGCGGGCTGCGACTTCGTCGGTGCCGAGCTTCTCCAGCGAGCCGAGGATCGCTTCGAGCGAGCCCTGCACGTCGGCCTTGATGATCAGCGGGAATTCCTTGCGGCCCGCCGTCTTCAATTGCGACATCATCTGCTCGAGCGAGCCGCGCATGCCGGAGATCGAGGCAGCCGCGTTCTCGCGCTTCTGGTGCGCGCGATAGCTGGTGACCTGGCGGGCGCGGGCTTCGTTCTCGACCACCGCGAGACGATCGCCGGCCTCCGGCGGACCGTTGAAGCCGAGCACCTCGACCGGAACCGAAGGACCGGCCTCATGCACCGTCTCGCCCTGATCCGAGATCAGCGCGCGGACGCGGCCCATCTCGGCGCCGGCGACAATGATGTCACCGACACGAAGCGTGCCGCGCTGGACCAGCACGGTCGCGACCGGGCCACGGCCGCGATCGAGCTTGGCTTCGATCACGGTGCCTTCGGCCGGACGCTCCGAATTGGTCTTCAGGTCGAGGATGTCGGCCTGGAGTGCGATCATCTCGAGCAGCTTGTCGAGATTGGTCTTGTTCTTGGCTGACACTTCGACGTCGACGACTTCGCCGCCGAAGGATTCGACCTGCACCTCGTGCTGGAGCAGCTCGGTGCGCACGCGCTCGGGCTTCGCATCGGGCTTGTCGATCTTGTTGATGGCAACGATGATCGGCACCCGCGCCGCCTTGGCGTGGTTGATGGCTTCGATCGTCTGCGGCATGACGCCGTCATCGGCAGCAACCACCAGCACGACGATGTCGGTCACCTTGGCGCCGCGGGCGCGCATCGCGGTGAACGCGGCGTGGCCGGGCGTGTCGATGAAGGTGATCTTCTTGCCGCTTTCGGGCGACAGCACCTGATAGGCGCCGATATGCTGGGTGATGCCGCCGGCTTCGCCGGAGACGACGTTGGCATGGCGGAGCGCGTCGAGCAGCGAGGTCTTGCCGTGGTCGACGTGACCCATCACGGTCACGACGGGCGAACGCGTCTCGGTGTCGGTGGAATCGTCGGTGGCGTCGAACAGGCCTTCTTCAACGTCGGACGCGGCAACGCGCTTGACGGTGTGACCAAGCTCTTCGGCGATCAGTTGCGCAGTGTCGGCGTCGATCACGTCGGTGATCTTGTGAATCGCGCCCTGCTTCATCAGCATGCGGATGATTTCCACCGCGCGCTCGGCCATGCGGTTGGCGAGCTCCTGGATGGTGATCGCTTCCGGAATGACCACCTCGCGGATGAGCTTTTCCTTCGGCTCGTTCGCGGCATGGCCCTTCAGGCGCTGCGTGCGGCGGCGGAACGAGGCGATCGAGCGCTCGCGCACGTCGTCGGCATTGAATGCGGTCACGACCGTCAGGCGACCGCGCTCCTTCTGCGGGCCGGGTTTGTGGGTGGGCTTGGGGGCTACCACGGGACGCGCGGCGCCGCCGGGACCGCGACGGATCTGGCGCGGACCATCGTCCTCGTCCGGTCCGGCTGCGACCGCGGGAGCGCGACCCAACGGGCCGCCTCCCGGCCTCGCGGTGGTCGTTCCAGGGCGCGCGGTGGTTGTTCCCGGGCGTGCCGTGGTCGTGGTGGTGCCGGGGCGTGCTGCGGGCGCGCCAGGACGTGGCGTGGGAGCGGCCGGGGCGGCAGTTGCAGGGCGCGCGGCTGACGCCGGCTGTTCGCCTTCGCCAAAACGCTTCTTGGCCTCGGTTTCGGCCTTGCGCTTGGCTTCCTCTTCGTGGCGGTGGCGCTCATCCTCGGCCTTGCGGCGGGCCTCGGCGGCTTCGCGCTCGACGCGTTCGGCGGCTTCGCGGACAGCGCGGCGCTGGGCTTCGTCTTCGGCTTGGCGGCGCTCTTCGACTTCGCGCACCTTGGCGTCGGCCAGCGCGCTGGCGCGGGCGGAACGTTCGTCCTCGGTCAGCGTGCGCAGCACCACGCCGGAGCCGGCGTTGCGCGGCGGAGCCGGGCGTGCCGGAGCGGGAGCAGGCGCGGCCGGTGCCGGCTTTGCAACAACCGCGGGAGCTTGCGGTTCGGGGCTGCCGTCGACGCGGCGCTTGCCGCGCTTCTCGACCACGACCTGCTTGCTGCGGCCATGGCTGAAGCTCTGACGCACAGTGCCCGTTTCGACGCGCGGCTTGAGCGATAGCGTCTTGCTCGGAACGCTCAGCTTCTTGTCGTCAGGGGTCTTGGTATCAACCATTCAGCAGTCCTAATCCTGATCTTTGTTAACGTTGTGCGTTGCCGCACCGTCCTATCGGGTCGTCGTTGTCTCTCAGAAATCCTGGCCGGGCTTTTCGGCAGTCTTGTCATCGTCCGCCATCCGGTATCGGACCAGCATCTGGCTACGTGACAGGAATGACTTGCTCGCCGGGCCCGCGAGCAGGGCAGCATGTATCACATTTGACCGGGTAAGTGCCAAATCCAATTCTATCGATTTCAACGCAGTGACGACGGGAATCTGCGGCTTGGCGCCGCGATTCCCGCCATTTTGACGTGCCAGCATGTCCAATTTGCGGATTCCGTCCGCGGCCCCGTCGCTGGCATGGATCAGGACCTCGGCCGTGCCTTCCCGCAGGGCGCTTTCGACCTTGCCGAAGCCGGCCACAATCTGGCCCGCCTTGGCGGCAATCCCAAGGGCTTCCGTCACGCTCCGAACCAGGAGCGCCTCGATGTCGGCGGGAAGCGTCTGGGGAGTGCGCAGCTCGCGCTTGAAGGCTTTGCTAAATTGGTGACGCCGTACGGCTTCCGCAACCACCTCGCGCGAGGCGGTGACCCACATGCCGCGTCCGGGCAGCTTGCGCTTGAGATCGGGAACTATGTCGCCTTGCGGCGAAATGACGAAGCGGATCAGCTCGTCGATCGGCCGGACCTCGCGACTGACCGCGCACATCCGCATGGTCGCGGACCTTTCGGTCCGCGGTCCATGGTCGAGATCGTGGTCAGTATCTGCGAGCATCCGGGCGACATTCTCCTTCGTCCTTAAGCCGGCTGATCTTCGGTCGCCTCGGCCTCTTCGGCGGGCTTGGCGAGATCGGCTTCGGTGATCCAGCCGGCCTTGACGCGGGCCTGCATGATCATGGCTTCAGCATCGTCACGGGAGATCTCGATACCGTCGAGCGCACCCGGATATTTGGTCTGCTCGCCGCCTTCCTTGCGCTCGGTCCAGCCGACCAGATCGTCAGTGGCGCAGCCGGCGAGGTCCTCGACGGTCTTGATGTCGTTCTCGCCGAATTTCACCAGCATCTTGGAGGTGACGCCCGGCACGTCCTTGACGGCGTCCTCGACACCGAGCTCCTTGCGCTTGGCCTCGATCTCGGCCTCCTGCTGCTCGAGATATTCGCGGGCACGGTTCTGGAGCTCTTGCGCGGTCTCCTCGTCGAAGCCTTCGATGCCGGCGAGTTCCTTGAGGTCCACCATCGCGAGTTCCTCGACCGAGGTGAAGCCTTCGGACGCCAGCAATTGGCCGACAACCTCGTCGACGTTGAGCGATTCCATGAAGACGCGGGTGGAGTTCTCGAAGTCGGCCTGGCGGCGCTCCGATTCCTCCTGCTCGGTCAGGATGTCGATGTCCCAGCCGGTGAGCTGCGAGGCCAGACGCACGTTCTGGCCGCGGCGGCCGATCGCCAGCGAGAGCTGGTTGTTGGTGTCGGGCACGACGACCTCGATGCGCTCGCGGTCTTCGTCGATGACGACCTTGGAGACTTCCGCCGGCGCCAGCGCGTTGACCACGAAGGTCGCGATGTCGGGCGACCACGGAATGATGTCGATCTTCTCGCCCTGCAGCTCGTTCACCACCGCCTGCACGCGCGAGCCGCGCATACCGACGCAGGCGCCGACCGGATCGACCGAGGAATCGCGGGAAATCACGCCGATTTTCGCGCGCGAGCCGGGATCGCGGGCCACCGCCTTGATCTCGACGATGCCGTCATAGATCTCAGGCACTTCCTGCGCGAACAGCTTCGCCATGAACTGCGGATGGGTGCGGGAGAGGAAGATCTGCGGGCCGCGGGTCTCGCGGCGGACGTCGAAGATGTAGGCGCGGACGCGGTCGCCGTTGCGGAACACTTCGCGCGGCAGCATTTCGTCGCGGCGGATGATGGCTTCACCGCGGCCGAGGTCGACGATCACGCTGCCATATTCGACGCGCTTGACGACGCCGTTGACGATGTCGCCGATGCGGTCCTTGAATTCCTGATATTGGCGGTCGCGCTCGGCCTCGCGCACCTTCTGCACGATCACCTGCTTGGCCGATTGCGCGGCGATGCGGCCATATTCCAGCGGCGGCAGCGTATCGGCGATGGTGTCACCGACTTGGGCGCCGGGATTGGCGCGCTGCGCATCCACCAGCGAGATCTGGTTGGAATGATTTTCGACCTTCTCGACCACCAGCATGTGGCGCGACAGCCGCAGCTCGCCCTTCTTCGGGTCGATCTCGGCATGAACGTCAGTCTCGCTGCCGTAACGTGCCCGCGCCGCCTTGGCGATGGCGTCTTCCATCGCCGCGATGACGATGCCGCGGTCGATCGATTTCTCGCGCGCGACGGCATCGGCGATCTGGAGCAATTCAAGTCGATTGGCGCTGACTGCCATGGCTAGTCTCCTTCGTCAGGCTCGATCTCGCCCCGCCGCGCGCGTTCGGCGGCCAGGCGGTGCTTCTTCGTATTGGTCGGTGCCGGCTTCTTTTTTTGCGGCTTGGTGTTCTTGGTGATCTTCGCACTGATTTCCGCGTGCGGTGCAGCCGGCGGCTCGATGCCGAGATCGCGACGCATCTGGCGCTCCTCGGCCTTGCCGCGGCGCATGGATTCCGCGATCAGCTCGTCGGTCAGCACCAAGCGTGCCTCACCGATGTCTTCCATCGTCAGGAGAACGTCGGGATTATCGCTCGCCTTGGCGTCGTCGCGACGCAGGTGCACGCGGTCGCCTTCGACGGCACCAAGCATGCCACGGAACCGCTTCCGCCCCTCATGGGCGACCGCCATGTCGATCTTCACCAGATAGCCGGAATAGCGCTCGAAATCCGAGCGGCGCACCAGCGGACGGTCGATCCCCGGCGAGGAGATTTCCAGCCGATAAGCGCGGTCGATGGGGTCCGCGACGTCGAGCACGGGCGACAGCGCCCGCGAGATCGCTTCGCAATCCTCGAGCTGCATCGAGCCGTCCGGCCGCTCGGCCATGATCTGCACGGTGCAGCCGGCCTCGCCGGAGATGCGGATCCGCACCAGGCGGTAGCCCATGCCCTCGAGCACTGGACCTGCGACCGCAGACACACGTGCCGCCACGCCCGGCTCGACCACGAGCCTCGGCTCGGCCAGCAACTCGGCATCCGTGGAACCAGTGTTCGGTTCGGTCATATCAGGGGTCAAGGCGCTCGATGGTTAAGGCTTGGTTAAGGACTTGAACAGGTTGGATTTGCAGAGCCTGTTTCGGAACTCTTTATCCCGGCAGCTCGCCGGGCCGCATATCTTCCACCAAGCCGCGCTCAGGTAATAAAAAAGAGCGGGTCCTTTCGGGCCCACTCTCACTACGCGGATCGTATGAGAAGATGAATTGGCGCTGATATAGCCCTTTCCGTCCTCCCGGACAAGGCCCATCGCGGGAAAGACGAGGCTTTTTGCGCCCGGCCTGTGGCCCCCCGCGCAACGCTTCCTTCATCTAGCAGGCCTAAATTCCCTGATTGTGGGGCGACTTGGACCAAGGGCGCACCCGCGGCGTGCCCTGTACGAGTTGCGTTTTCATGACCGCTGCCACGTCGCTCATTCCCGGACTGGACGAGATCGTCAAACGCGGCGACCCCCGGCGTCGCGGTGAGATCGCGCGCGCCATCGCCCAATTGTTCTTCCAGGACGCCGAGAAGCTCCGTCCCGATCTCGTCGATCTGTTCGACAATCTGCTGATCGATCTCGTTCCGCATGCCGAGCTTGCCTCGCGCGTCGACCTCGCCGAGCGCTTCTCGCGCCTGAACAATGCGCCGCCGCATCTGGTGAGCCAGCTCGCGCGCGAAAACGAGATCATGGTGGCGGGCCCCGTGCTGCGCCGCTCGCCGGTGCTCGACGACGCCGCTCTCGTCGAGATCGCGCGGCTGAAGGGCCAGGGCCATCTGCTGGCGATGACCGAGCGCCCCGCACTGTCGGCGGTCATCACCGACGTACTGGTCGAGCGCGGCGATCGCGACGTGGTGCGTCGCGCCGCGGGCAATGCCGGTGCGGTGTTCTCGCAAGGCAGCTATTCCGAGCTGATCAAACGTGCGTCGCAGGACGGCGTGCTGACGCTCAAGATCGGCCAGCGCAACGATCTCTCGGGCGAGCACCTGAAACAGCTGCTCGACGGCACGCTCGACGTCATCCGCCGCCGCCTCTCGAGCGTGGTCAATCCCGTGCGTCAGGTCGAGATCAAGCGCGCCATGGCGGCGATCGAGGAGGCCGCGCTGCCGCCGGGGCCGCGCCGCGATTTCTCGGATGCACAGCGCACGGTGCTGACCTTGCATCGCGAGGGTCATCTCGGCGAGAGCGCGCTGCTCGGCTTCGCCAAGGCGCTCAAATATGAGGAATCGATCGCCTCGCTCGCGGCGATGTCCGGTGTCCGCCTCTCGATCCTCGATCGTCTGGTCGCGGGCGACCGCTACGATCCGATTCTGATTCTGGGGCGCGTGCTCAATCTCGGCTGGCCCACGGTGCGCGCGCTGATCCTGATGTGGTACGGCCCGCATCGCACGCCGGCCGATGCCGATCTCGAGCAGGCGCGCGTGAACTTCACGCGCCTGATGCCGTCAACGGCCGAGCGCGTCGTGAAATTCTGGCGCAACCGCCAGACGATCTAATCAAAGTACGGATCTTCGTCGTCATGGCCGGGCTTGTCCCGGCCATCCACGTTCTTGCTGCCCACAGAAGGAAAGTACGTGGATGCCCGGGACAAGCCCGGGCATGACGATTATCGATGGATCGCGCGAAGAATCTATGCGCGCCTGAACCGCAGATATGTGGTCTTGCGCCCTTCGCGCGTGGCCTTCCGGCCGTAGCGCGTCATGGTGTAGCCGTCCCATGGCCGCCGGAAATCGTCGGCGCATTCGGCGAGCCACTGAAAATCCGTCGACCGCGACAGATGCATCAGCGTCCACGCGCAGTAATCGTCGATATCGCAGACGAAACGGAATTCGCCGCCCGCCTTCAGCACGCGTGCCATCGCGGCGATGGTGCGGTCCTGGACGAAGCGCCGCTTCCAGTGCCGCCGCTTCGGCCAGGGATCGGGATGGATCAGGTCGATCCGCGACAGCGATGCCTGCGGCAGCCAGGCCAGGAGCTCGGCGGCATCGCCCGCGAACAGGCGGATGTTGCCGATGTTGGCGGCCTCGATCTGCGCGAGGATCTTTGCCATGCCGTTGACATAGGGCTCGCAGCCGATGAAGCCGGTCGTGGCGAAGCTCTGGGCCTCGGCCGCAAGATGCTCGCCGCCGCCGAAGCCGATCTCGAGCCGGACATCGTCGGCCGCGGGATCGAAGATCTCGTTGGCATTCGCCGGCTTCTCGCCCTCGATGTCGAGCGAAAGGTGCGGCAGCAGATGATCGATCAGCTCGGCCTGGTGCTGCCTGAGCTTGTGGCCCTTGCGGCGCCCGAAGAAGGCGCGCTCGCTGTCATCGCGATCGGGATCTGATTTTCGTTCGCTCATCGCAGCGTCTGGTACAGGCGATGGAGCAGCCGCGCGCGGGGTTCGAGCGACGAGAGGTAGATCTGCTCATAATGGGTGTGTGCGCCCTTGCCGTCGACGCCGAGTCCATCGAGCGTTGCGGTGTGGGCGGCAGTGAAATTGCCGTCTGAGCCGCCGCCGGTGTGGGTGTCGATCAGCTCGAAGCCGATCTCGGTGGCAAGCGACTTCGCATGCTCGTACAGCGAGGCGCCTGCATTGCTCTTCTCGTAAGGCGGACGGTTGAGCCCGCCCATGACCTTGACGGTGACGCCATCCGTCTTCGACGCCAGCCCGAGGATCTTGCCGACGAACTCCTCCGCGTCGGCAAAGCTCGGCACGCGCAGGTCGACTTCGGCAAAGGCCTCTTCCGGCGTGACGTTGGGGCGCGTGCCGCCGCGCGCCACGCCGACATTCACCGTAACGCCGCGTGCCAGATCGTTCATCGCTTCCAGCGCCAGGATGACGTTGGCAAGCTCGCGGATCGCGCTGCGGCCATCCTGGGGCCTCGTGCCGGCATGTGCGGGCACACCCTTGATGAATACTTCGAATCGTCCGACGCCCTTGCGTCCGGTGACGATCTTGCCGCCGTCGCGCGCGGGCTCCGTCACCAGCACGTACTTGGCCTTGCGCCCTTCCGCCTCGATCAGCGCTCGCGAGGTCGGGCTGCCGATCTCCTCGTCGGAGGTGAACAAATGGGTGATGCCGAGCGGCGAGCGATCGCCGGCGGCGCAGAGCGCGCGAAAGGCGTGATGGGCGATATAGGCGCCGCCCTTCATGTCGTAGATGCCGGGACCGAACGCGCTGTCGCCTTCGACCTTGAACGGCAGGCGCTCGATGAATCCCATGGGATGAACGGTATCGAGGTGGCTCAGCACCAAAATGCCCGGCCGGTCCTGGCCCCAGGTCGAGCGTGCGGCGAGATGATCGCCACAGCCATCGACGCCGGCGACGCGCTCGAGCGTAACCGGCAGATCGCGGTATTGCTCCGCGACCACGGAGATCAGCTTGTTGACCTGTTCAGGTGTGTCCGTCGGCGTCTCGATCTCCACCCAGCGGCGGATGCCATCGAGAATAGTTTGTGAATCGAACCAATTGGACTTGGTCATGAACGCATCTGTGCCTTTGAACCGCATCATCGAAGAGGGCGCGCACCAAAAACGCGCCCGCAAATGACGACATAGGCCAGATTTGACGCAGTCTCAAATCGGATTGAGCCGTCGCGTCAGCGTTTGTCGGGACCTTCGCGGGCGGCGATCTGCTCGACGAGATCGACGATCGAACGGCGCATCTTCGAATCAGTGATTCGGGTGAACGCCTTGGTCAGAGCGAGACCTTCGGAGGTCGCGAGGAAGTCCGAGACATAGGACGGCGAGGCGCCTTCGGCGAAGCCGTCCGGGCCGGCCACGCCGCTCGGTCCGCCCTCGAACAGGAACGACACCGGCACCTGCAGAATCTCGGCGATCTGTTGGATGCGGCTCGCGCCGACGCGATTCGTGCCTTTCTCGTACTTCTGGATCTGCTGGAAAGTCAGGCCCAAAGCTTCACCGAGCTTTTCCTGGCTCATGCCCAACATGATGCGGCGCATACGCACGCGGCTGCCGACATATTTGTCAACAGGGTTGGGCGCTTTCGACATTTCCTCAGCCTCCAAACATCACCTTCGGCGCAATCACAAGAATGCCTCCGGTGCCAGCATCGTCAAAATCAAACCCTGTTATTGGGAAACATTGCGGAGAAATTTAGCAACGCCCACTGTCTTTTGCAGCCGGTGCAGAATGAGGAGGGCGCGTGCAGTCTGTCAACCGTGGGACTACGGTTGTCAAAGGATTCCGGTCGCGGCGGCCGCGAGGCGTGATCAGGGGTGCCGTTTGGCAACACGTCGGCGGACCGCCAGAAACACGGCCAGCGCAACGAGCATGGCTGCGGGCACGTCGCCCACCCGCGCATAGACGGTCGGCGGAATTGCGGCGGGCAGGTTTGCATCCAAAATGCCTTCGACGCCGAGGCCGAGGCTGGCAACGGTTCGTCCCACCGGATCGATCACCGCTGACACGCCGGTATTGGCGGACCGGACCAGCGGCAATCCGAGCTCGATCGCGCGCATCCGGGCCTGCTCGAGATGCTGATAGGGACCGGTCGATATGCCGAACCAGCCGTCATTGGTGAGATTCACGATCCAGCCCGGACGCTCATTGCGGCCGGCGACCTCGCCTGGAAAAATTGCTTCGTAACAGATCAGCGGCAGCGCGGGCGGCGCGCCGGGCACCGATAGCGCATGTCGCACGCTGCCCGGAATGAATCCGCCGCGCACGCGCGTGAGTTGCTCGAAGCCGAGCTTCTCCATCAAGTCCTGGTAGGGCAGGAATTCGCCGAACGGCACGAGGTGCAGCTTGTCGTAGACCGAGAGCACGCTGCCGTCGTGATCGATCACGTAGATCGAGTTATAGGCGCGCGTGATCGGCGTGCCCCGCGGCAGGTCGGGGGCGCGGACCGAGCCCGTGATCAGCACCGTGCCCTTCGGCAGCAACTCGGCGATTTGCGCCATCGCGTCGGCTTCGCGGGTCAGGAAGAACGGAAAGGCGGATTCCGGCCAGATCAGGATGGTGGCATCGCGCACGCCGGTGGATTGCGGCCCCGAGGCGCGGTCCGACAGCGCCAGGTATTTCTTCATCACCTCCGCCTTGGCGGCGTAGTTGAATTTCGCATCCTGCTGGAGGTCCGGCTGCATCAGGCGCAGCTTCACGCCCGCGACCATCGTGGTCGGATGCAGCGACAGGCGGATCGCGCCGAAGATGCTCATGACAACCAGAAGCGCAATCGCAGCAGCCGGCGCGCGCCATGCCGGGCGGCGATCGGGCGTACGGTCGATCAGCGCCGCCGGGCTTGCGAAGATCGCAACGCTAATGAACGTCATGCCCCACAGGCCGATCAGCGACGCCGTCTGCGCCAGCGGCAGCGGCTCTGACAGGGCATAGCCGAACGCGTTCCAGGGGAAGCCGGTCAATGCGTGACCACGCAGCCATTCGGCGATGGTGAGGCTTGCGGCGAGCGCGAGGATGCGCGTGGCATCCTTGGTCCAGAGCAGGCGGGCCAGCGCGAATCCGATCGCGGTGAAGATGGAGAGATAGGCCGGCAGGCCAAGCACGGCGAACGGCGTCAGCCACGCGAACACGTCGGCGTCGACGAAGAAGGCGTAGCCGATCCAGTAGAGGCCGGGGACGAAATAGCCGAGCCCGAACCAATAGCCCGTCAGTGCCGCGGCGGGGACGCCGCGATATCGTCCGGCGCCCGCGCCGTCGATCAGCCAGACCAGCACCGGGAAGGTGATGAACAGCACCGGAAAGACATTGAACGGCGCCAGCGCCAGCACCGACAGCGCACCGCATCCCATCGCGATGAGCGCACGCTTCCATCCCCAGGTGAGGATGATGGCAAGCGCAATCTGCCGAAACCGCTGGAACGGACTCACTGCGAACCGGTCCCGTCGCTTGGCGGCGGGACGGGCGTGTCGCTGGAAGGCGGTTGACCGCTCTCCGGCGTGGCTTCGCGGCGGCGGCTCTCGCGCTGGGTACGCGGCGCGGGGCGCTCCTTCCGTGTCGAGATGCGCAACCGCTTGACGCGGCGCGGATCGGCATCGAGCACCTCGATCTCGTAATTGCCGGGGCCGGAGATCACCTCGCCGCGCACCGGCAGGCGCCCGACGAAGCTGACGAGATAGCCGCCGAGCGTCTCGACTTCCTCACCCGCCTCGCCAGTGACGAAATCCTCGCCGATCACCGTGCGGACGTCGTCGAGGCTGGCGCGGGCGTCTGCAATGAAGGCGTTGTCGGGCAGGCGCACGATCGAGGGCGGCTCGTCGCTGTCATGCTCGTCGTCGATCTCGCCGACGATCTGCTCGACGATGTCCTCGAGCGAAACCAGCCCGTCGCTGCCGCCATATTCGTCGACCACCAGCGCCAGATGAATGCGCGTGGCCTGCATCTGCGCCAGCAGGTCGATCGCCCGCATCGACGGCGGCACGTAGAGCAGCTTGCGGATGATGCGCGCATCCTGCAGCGGTAGCGCCAGGTCGACCGTACGCAGGTCGAGGCCGGCCGGCAGCGGCTTCTTGCGCTTGGTTTTCGTGGCCTCGGACACCCGTGCGCGCGCGGTCATGAAGGCGAGCAGATCGCGGATGTGGACGATGCCGACGGGGTCGTCCAGCGTCTCGTTGTAGACGACGAGGCGCGAATGGCCGGCGCTCTCGAAGCGGTCCATCAATTCGCCGAGCGGGATGTCGCGCCTCACCGCGATGATGTCGGCACGATGCACCATGACGTCGGCGATGCGGCGCTCGTGCAGACCGAGGATGTTGCGCAACATCGTACGCTCGACGGTCGAGAAGCCGGTGTCGTCGGGCGTCGTGGCATCGAGCACGACCTGGAGATCGTCGCGCACCGATCCTGCCTTCCAGCCGAACAGGGTGCGAATGGCACGCAGCAGCCAGCCTTCCGCGGTCGGCCGCATCACCTCGCCTGATGTCACCACGACCGGCAAATTCGCGGTATTGCGCGGATTGTCGTGAATAGGGTCGGAATCGGGCATCTCAATGCGTCCCCGGGCGGTCTGCATAGGGATCGGGTATGCCGAGATGAGACAGGATCTCTCGTTCGAGCGCTTCCATCTCCTCCGCGTCGCCATCGTTCTCGTGGTCGTAGCCGACCAGGTGCAGGAAACCATGCACGGCGAGATGGCTCAAATGATGATCGAACGGCTTCTGTTCCTCGTCGGCCTCGCGCCGCATGGTCTCGTAGGCGATCGCGATGTCGCCGAGCATGCGCGGCGCATCGCCTTCCTTCCACTCGCCCTCCGGCTGGAGCGCGGGGAACGACAGCACGTTGGTCGGCTTGTCGATGCCGCGCCAATTGCTGTTGAGCGTGCGGATGCCGGCATCATCGGTCAGCATCACGGCCACTTCGGCGTCGGCAACGTCCTCGTCGACACTCTCGGCGGCGGCCGCCACCGCACGCTGGATCACCGCTTCGGAATCGGGCTCGCGCTGCCAGCAATCGGCAACGACGAGGACCTCGGTCATGGGAAGGTTTGGATGTGACATCTTGTCTGTTCGGAACCAAAGGACGCCCTGTCCGCGCCCGTATGGTCCGGTTGTTGTCTCGCTAGGATTTACCGGTGGCCGGCCGCTGCGGCTGCCCCTCATAGGCAGAGACGATTCGTGCCACGAGCTCGTGGCGGATCACGTCCTCGGCTTTGAAATGAACTTGTGCAATGCCTTCGACGCCGCCCAGCAGGCGCGTCGCCTCCGCAAGGCCCGAAGTCTGGCCGTTCGGCAGGTCGATCTGCGAGGGATCGCCGGTCACGATCATGCGGCTGTTCTCGCCGAGACGGGTCAAGAACATCTTCATCTGCATCGACGTGGTGTTCTGCGCCTCGTCCAGGATGATCGCAGCGTTGGTCAGCGTGCGGCCGCGCATGAAGGCGAGCGGTGCGATCTCGATCTCGCCGGTCTGGAGCGCCCGCTCGACGATGCGCGCGTCCATGAGGTCGTAAAGCGCGTCGTAGATCGGACGGAGATACGGATCGACCTTCTCGCGGAGATCGCCGGGCAAAAAGCCGAGCCGCTCGCCGGCCTCGACCGCCGGACGCGACAGGATGATCTTGTCGACTTCCTTGCGCTCGAACAGCTGCGCGGCATGCGCGACCGCGAGCCAGGTCTTGCCGGTGCCGGCGGGGCCGATGCCGAACACCAGCTCGTGGCGCTTCAGCGCGCGGATGTAGGAATCCTGCGCGGCGGTGCGCGCGCGCACCGGGCGCTTGCGCAGATTGATGCTGTCGAAGGTGGATTTGGCCGATTTGGCGTCGAATTCGAACAGCGAGCCCTGTGCGATTACGGCGCGGATCGCGCCTTCGACTTCGCCCTGGTCGAGATCCTGCCCCTTCACGGCCTGCGCGTAGAGCGTCTCCAGCACGCGGCGCGCGGCGTCGCAGCCGTCGCGCGTGCCGCCGATGGTGATGTGGTTGCCCTTGGAGTCGACCACGACGCCGAGCCGCCGCTCGATCTGGGCGAGATGCTGGCCGTAGGGGCCGACCAGCGCGGATGCGGCGCGGTTGTCGTCGAAGTCGATGACGACCTGGGTCTCGGGCGGAACTTGCATGTCGCGGTCAAATTTGCGGCTGGGAGCGAACGAAGACGAATCCGATGCGCTTTTTGGCAAGGGTTCAGGCTCCAATGGCTTGCGATGAAGCGGGCTCGCGCGCGTTACGCGGCGTCACGAGCTCACCGAGGAAACTATAGCGTTCAAGGCTGTCGATCCGGACCGGCAGGATCTGTCCGATGATGTCGGGCGAGGCCATCACATGCGCAGGCTGGAGGAAGGCAGTGCGACCGACGATCTGGCCCTCCTTGCGGGCCGGACGCTCGAACAGCACATCGACCGTTGAGCCAATCGCGGCCTTGTTGAAGGCCGATTGCTGGCTGTCGATCAGTTCCTGGAGCCGCTCCAATCGCTGGTCCATCTCGGCGGGGGACACCGTCTCCTGCATATCCGCGGCCGGCGTTCCCGGCCGGGCGGAGTATTTGAACGAATATGCGGCAGCGTAGCCGATTTGCGTGACAAGCGCGAGGGTGGTGAGAAAATCTTGCTCGCTTTCGCCGGGGAAGCCCACGATAAAATCTGATGAAAAAGCAATATCTTGCCGCGCGGACCGGAAACGGTCGATGACACGCCGATAATCATCGGCGGTATGTTTCCGGTTCATGGCGGCGAGAATCCGGTCCGAACCCGACTGCACCGGCAAGTGCACGAACGGCATCAGCTCGCCGAGATCGCGATGGGCTGCAATCAAACTGTCATCGACATCGCGGGGATGGCTGGTCGAATAGCGCAGCCGCGCAATGCCGGGAATCTTCGCCAGGTGTTCGAGCAACCGGCCGAGCGGCCAGCTTGTCCCGTCCGGTCCCTCGCCGTGATAGCCGTTGACGTTCTGCCCGATCAGCGTGAGCTCACGCACGCCGTTGTCGGCGAGCCGCTTCACGTCATCGACGATCTTCGCCACGGGACGCGAAACTTCGGCGCCGCGCGTATAGGGCACCACGCAGAAGGTGCAGAACTTGTCGCAGCCTTCCTGCACCGTGACGAAAGCGGAAATGCCGCGCGCGCGGATCGCATCGGGCTTTGGCTGGGCCAGGAAGCCGAACTTGTCGGCGGCAGGAAACTCGGTCTCGATCGCACGGCCTTCGTCGCGCGCGCGCTTCAAAAGCTCCGGAAGGTGATGATAGCTCTGCGGGCCGACCACGACGTCAACCACCGGCGCACGGCGCGTGATCTCCCCACCTTCGGCCTGCGCCACGCAGCCCGCCACCGCGATCTGCATCGCCCGGCCCCCGCGCGCGGCCTCGTCCTTGGCGACCCGCAGCCGGCCAAGCTCGGAATAGACCTTTTCGGAGGCCTTCTCGCGGATATGGCAGGTGTTGAGGATGACGAGGTCGGCATCCTCCGCGTTGGCCGTCTCCACGAATCCTTCCGGAGCCAGCGTGTCCACCATGCGCTGGGCATCGTAGACATTCATCTGGCAGCCATATGATTTGATGTGCAGCTTGCGCGGCGGCGTCATGGAACCCGGAATTGAGGTGGAGGACGCCCCTCAGATATAGGCTGGAGGGGCGAAAATCCAGCGATTGACACCCGGCGGGGTGGTTTGGGGGCGCCCGCAAAGCGGGAGAACCCGGAATCCAGAGGTTTTGGCGCGAGATTCCGGGTTCACGCGCGTTGCGTGTGCCTGGGAATGACGACGAGGCCGAAATCAGCCCGCCCGGGTGTTCCCCGCGACCCGCCGGACCAGGTCCGGCAAGTGCCGCATATCGTCGAACGTCAATCCGGCGCCGGCGGCACGCAGCCTCTCGGCGTGACCCGGCGGGCAATGGCTGCCGCCGTGAAAGCCCAGCACGTTCATCCCGGCGGCATGCGCGCCGGTCACTCCGGGGACGCTGTCCTCGATCACGACGCACCGTTCCGGCGCGGCTTTCATCCGTTCGGCGGCAAACAGGAACAGATCGGGTGCGGGCTTGCCGCGTGCGACCTGGCTTGCGGAAAAGATGTTCGGGGCGAGCAGGTCGTAGAGCCCGGCGCATGTCAGGCCGTGATGGATCTTCTCCGGCGTGCCGCTCGATGCGACGCATTTCGGCAAATCGATTGCGGCAATCGCCGCGGCCACGTGGGTGATCGGCTGCAAATCGCTGGCGTAAAATTGCAGCGTGGCCGCATTCACTTGGCTCTCAAGATCGTCGGGGAGGTTGTGGCCGATTTCCTGTTCGACCATCCGCCGCGCGTCTTTCTCGGATACGCCGAGGAAGCGGACCAGCACCTGCTCCGACGTGATCGGATAGCCGTGCCGTGTCAGCACATCGGCATGTGCGCGACAGGAGATCACCTCGCTGTCCACGAGCACGCCGTCGCAATCGAAGATGATGAGATCTACCGACACGAAGGCATGATCCGGAAAAGTGTGGGGCGGTTTTCCGACAAGATCATGCCCACTCAAGACGTCGGCTTGTCGTCGTCGAGCGGGACGCAATACAGCTCGAGCCGGTGATCGACCAGCTTGTAGCCGAGCTTGCGGGCGATCTCCGCCTGCAGCTTCTCGATCTCCTCGGAGGTGAACTCGATCACCTTGCCGTCGCGCAGATTGATGAGGTGGTCGTGATGGCTGTCGCGCATCGTCTCGTAGCGTGCACGGCCCTCGCGGAAATCATGGCGCTCGATGATGCCGGCATCCTCGAACAGCTTGACGGTGCGATACACGGTCGAGATCGAGATCTTGTCGTCGACGGCGACGCAGCGCCGGTACAGTTCCTCGACGTCGGGGTGGTCGACCGATTCCGCCAGCACGCGGGCGATGACGCGGCGCTGCTCGGTCATGCGCATGCCGGTGGCGGCGCAGCGTGCCTCGATGCCGGTCGCCTTGGAGGCGGATGAAGGTTTAAGTCCAGTCATAGGGTGTCTGCCTGACGGGGGCGCTTTCTGCCATCAATGTTACGACAAGTCACGTCGCATCAGAAGTGCGTTCAATTGTTCCCCGTTGGGCTGCTTATAGTAGCGTTCGCGGCGCCCGACCACCATGAATCCGGCCCGATCGTAGAGCCGCCGCGCCGGCTGGTTATTTTCCTCGACTTCGAGAAATATTGTGCGCACGCCGCGCCCTGCGAGGTGGCCGAGATGCGTCATCAGCAACGTGCCGGACAGCCCGCGGCCGCGGTGTGCTTGGTCGACCGCGATGGAGAGGATTTCCGCTTCGTCCGCGCCGATCCGCGACACCGCGAATCCGATGGTCTTGCGGCCGAGCCGCAACCGGTGCACGAGCGTGTTGCGCTCGCCGATCATGCCTTCGAACTCGCTTTCGCCCCAGCCGCGGGCAAAGGATTGTCCGTGCAGCTGCGCCAGCCGCGCGGCGTCGCGCGTGGAGGCCGGCTCGACGGCGGCCGTGCCGCCGCGCCACCATTCCGAAAGCCATCTCATCATGAGGTTGCGGCTTGTGCGGCGAGCAGTGGCTGTGCGGCCGGCTTTGCGTCGGGCGCCTTCAGATAGAACGGCCGCGCCGGCGTGGTTTCGGGGTTGGCCGCAGCGCCGAGCCAGGCGACCCAGCCGATGTCGGGCGCGGGCTGGGCGTCGACCGCAACGGGTTGCGGACCAACCTTCGGCCAGCGATCGGCGAGGATCTTTGCGGCATTGCCGACCAGATGCGGCGCACCGAATTGCGAGGCCGCAATCGCCGCGTCAATTGGCACGACGCTCGGCCGCACCAGCGGGCTGCCGTCGCCGGCTACGATCTGGAAGTAGACGTGATCGTGCCGCGCATCGATCGCCGAGATCACCGGCGCCGTTCCGCTCTGGCCGACGACGGTGGCGGCATAGGCCGAAAGCGTCGTCAGCCCGACGGCGGGCCGCTTCGCCGCGAGCGCAAGGCCGCGCGCCGCCGAAATGCCGACCCTCAGGCCCGTGAAGCTTCCGGGACCGACGGTGACGGCGATGCGGTCGAGCGAGGTGAAGGCAAGATCGGCCGATTGCATCACGCGCGCGATCATCGGCATCAGCGCTTCGGCGTGGCCGCGCTTCATCAGAAGCGATTCCTCCGCAAGCAGCTGGCCGGCGTCGGTGTCGAGAACGGCGGCCGCGCACGCCTCCAGCGCGGTATCGATGGCAAGGATCAGCATCGAATCAGCTTAGTCGGTCGAGCCGCGGTCGAACCAGTCCAAGTTTGATTTCTCGACAGGCGCACGATCGGCCCCGTAATTCTACGTGGACGCGAAGGCGACAAAATTTTCGCTCCCCATTTTCGATGCGGATGCATCAATTTGCAACCTTAGAGATAGCTAAGTGATTGAAATGTTGGCATTTTAAGTAATCATTAGCAAACCAATGACACCGTCAACGGGCGGGAGAGTGAGTCAACGACGACTCAGACGGGGCGCTTTGGCAGATCAAGTCGCGCCTGTTCGGTCATTTGGAAGGGTTCATTTATGTCTTTTTGGCGAAGCGGTTCTTCGGCTAGGGAGGCTTTGGCTCAGGTCATTGCACTCGGCAAGTCGCAGGCGGTCATCGAATTCAATCTCGACGGCACCATTATCACGGCCAACCAGAATTTCCTGGACGCGATGGGCTACCGGCTCGACGAGATCGCCGGCAAGCACCACAGCATGTTCGTGATGCCGGAGGAGCGGGGCAGCGCGGCCTATCGCGAGTTCTGGGCGCAGCTCGGCCGCGGCGAATATCAATCAGCCGAATACAAGCGGCTCGGCAAGGGCGGTCGCGAGATCTGGATCCAAGCGTCCTATAATCCGATCATCGACGAAGCCGGCAAACCGGTGAAGGTCGTCAAGTTCGCGACCGACATCACCGCGCGCAAGATCCGCAGCCTCGAAGATGCCGGCAAGATTTCCGCGATCGGCCGCGCCCAGGCGGTGATCGAGTTTAATCTCGACGGCACCATCATCACCGCCAACGAGAATTTCCTGAGCACGGTGGGCTATCGGCTCGACGAGATCCAGGGGCAGCATCACAGCATATTCGTGGGGGCAGGTGAGCGCGATAGCGCAGCCTATCGCGAATTCTGGGCCAAGCTCGGCCGCGGCGAATTCCAGTCCGGCGAATACAAGCGCTTCGGCAAGGGCGGCAAGGAGGTCTGGATTCTCGCTTCCTACAATCCGATCCTCGACGAGACCGGCAAGCCGTTCAAGGTGGTGAAGTTCGCGACCGACGTCAGTGCGCAGAAGCTGTCGAATGCGAATTTTGCCGGGCAGATCGAGGCGATCGGCAAGTCGCAGGCCGTGATCGAGTTCAGCATGGACGGCAAGGTTTTGACGGCCAACGGAAACTTCCTCGGCGCGCTCGGCTATACGCTGTCCGAGATCGTCGGCAAGCATCACAGCATGTTCGTGGGCGCCGACGAGCGCGACAGCGAAGCCTATCGCGCCTTCTGGGCCAGGCTGAACGCCGGTGAATTCCAGTCCGGCGAATATCAGCGCGTCGGCAAGGGCGGCCGGCAGGTCTGGATCCAGGCCTCCTACAACCCGATCCGCGACCTCAACGGCAATCCGTTCAAGGTCGTGAAATACGCCTCCGACACCACCGCCCAGGTGATCGCGCGCAAGCGCAGCGAGAAGGTGCGCGACATGATGGAATCGGTTGCCGCCGGCGCCGAGGAGCTCAATGCCTCGGTGCGCGAGATTGCCGAAGCAATGACGCGCTCGCGCGAGACCGCATCGACCGCGGTCGATCGGGTCGAGGCGGCGGACCATCAGGCGCAGCGGCTGACTCAGGCGGCAGAGTCGATGAGCATGATCGTGCAGCTGATCGGCAGCATCACCGGTCAGATCAATCTGCTGGCGCTGAACGCCACCATCGAATCCGCGCGCGCCGGCGAGGCCGGTCGCGGCTTTGCCGTGGTGGCATCTGAAGTGAAGAACCTCGCCAATCAGGCCAAGCAGGCCGCCGACCGGATCGAGCAGGAGATCGGCAATCTGAACGGCATCTCGGTCGACGTGGTCGCCGCGCTGGGGGCGATCCGGGGTGCGATCGAGGGCGTCAGCGAATATGTGTCGTCAACGGCCGCCGCCGTCGAGGAGCAGAGCACCGTCACCAGCGAAATGTCGGCGAGCATGCGCAAGGCCGCGGAAGAGGCGGCGAGCATCGGCCAGGCGGCGTAGGAGAGATCTCGTAGGGTGGGCAAAGCGAAGCGTGCCCACCTCTTCTTTTCGCGATGATTGCATGGTGGGCACGGCGCAAGCGCGCCTTTGCCCACCCTACGGCACTTCGCCTACATCGGCCGGACTTCGACCACGTCGGGCACGAAATGCTTGAGCAGATTCTGGATGCCGTGCTGGAGCGTCGCCGTCGACGACGGGCAGCCGGCGCAGGAGCCCTTCATGTTGAGATAGACGATACCGTCCTTGAAGCCGCGGAAGGTGATGTCGCCGCCGTCATTGGCGACCGCGGGCCGCACGCGGGTCTCGATCAGATCCTTGATCATGTCGACCGTCTCGGCATCGGACTCGTCGAAGAACTCATCCTCGTCGTCGAGCTCGGCATCGCTTGGAGCCGCGCCATCGGCGAGCAACGGCGCGCCGGACATGTAGTGCTCCATGATGGCGCCGAGGATCGCGGGCTTGAGCTGCTGCCATTCACCGTTCGCCTTGGTCACGGTGATGAAATCCGATCCATAGAACACGCCGGTGACGCCGGGCACGTCGAACAGCTTTTCGGCCAGCGGCGAGCGCGTGGCCGATTCGCGGCTCGAAAATTCCATCGGGCCGCCGTCGACGACGACGCGGCCGGGAATGAACTTCAGCGTGGCGGGATTGGGGGTGGCTTCGGTTTGAATGAACATGGTTTTCTCCAGACGTCGCCGGTTCAAGGCCGGCGCGCAAGCTATCCAGTAGCAGATGGCGACGAGGAACGCACGGTCAAGGGGACGTGGGATATTAGTCCAAGATTTTCAGAGGGTTGGACCCCGCTTACCCTCCCCTGGAGGGGGAAGCGCGAGCGGGGTGGGTTGATCTCTCCATACGGGCAGTCTTTCGGGCGGAGAGACTTCGCTCCGCATTTCGCTTCGCTCCATGCGAAGCGACCCACGAGCGAGCTACGCTCGTCTCGGACCCCTCCAGGGGAGGGTAAGAAACAGGCTACGACAGCGAATCCACGCTTCCATCGCTCAGCGCGCCCGAGATGATGGTCACCGGCACCGGGAACGTGCCCAGTTCATGCGCCAGCAGCGAGACCAGCGGTCCCGGACCCTCCGCGCCGGGATTGGCGGCGAGCACCAGCATGGCGATGTCAGGGTCCTCGTCGATCACGGCGAGCAGCTGTTCCATTGCATCGCCTTCGCGGATCACCCGCTCCGGCGTGATCGCGGCGATGCCGTTGGCGCGGCCGGCGGCGCGGTCGAGCGCGGCTTCCGCCGCCTCCTGCGCCTCGGCGCGCATGATCTCGGCCACCCCGAGCCATTCCTGACTCTGCTGCTCGGGCTCGATGATGCGCAGCATGACCACACCGCCGCCGGCGCGGATCGCCCAGCGGCTGGCATAGTAGACCGCGCGATCCCATTCGGCGGTGTCATCGACGATCACGAGGCATTTGGGCTTGTGACCCGGCTCGAAGCAAAGTCGCTTGCTGGTCATGCATGTCCCGGAATGTGCACGGCCGACATGCTGCCACACTCCCCCACGCTTGGGGAGAGGAGAAGCGGCCGGCGCAGTGGGCGCCGGCCGGGTTTCGCAAATGCGGGAAATCAGCGCCGGCGGATGAAGCCGACGATGTCCTTCGAGAGCTTCATGGTCTCGTCGGCGATCGCGCGGGCCCGGTCGGCGCCATCGTTCAGGATCGCGTCGATATGGCCGGGGTCGGCGACGAGGCGCTTCATCTCGCCGGCGATCGGCGAGAGTTTTGTCACGCACAGATCCACCAGCGCATTCTTGAAGCTGGAGAACTGGCCGCCGCCGAATTCTCTGAGCACGTCGGCCTTGGAGCGGCCGGAGAGCGCGGCGAAGATGCCGACGAGATTGTCGGCCTCGGGGCGCGCTTCCAGGCCCTTTTCCTCTGACGGCAGCGGCTCCGGATCGGTCTTTGCCTTGCGCACCTTCTGCGCTATGGTGTCGGCGTCGTCGGTCAAATTGATGCGCGAATTGTCGGACGCGTCCGACTTCGACATCTTCTTGGTGCCGTCGCGCAGGCTCATCACGCGCGTCGCGGGGCCCGTGATCAGCGGCTCTGGCAGCGGGAAGAACAGGCCGTCATTGGCGCCGAGGTTGCGGATCGAGTCGCCAAAGTCGTTGTTGAACTTCTGCGCGATGTCGCGCGAAAGCTCGAGATGCTGCTTCTGGTCCTCGCCGACCGGA
Organism: Bradyrhizobium sp. LA2.1; assembly: GCF_040547725.1. NCBI lineage: Bacteria > Pseudomonadati > Pseudomonadota > Alphaproteobacteria > Hyphomicrobiales > Nitrobacteraceae > Bradyrhizobium > Bradyrhizobium sp. LA2.1. The sequence goes on along the minus strand of NZ_JBEPQI010000015.1, from coordinate 76,078 downwards.
ACGTGGGTGGCGCGGTACAGCAGAATGTCGGCGGCCATCAGCACGGGATAGTCGAACAGGCCCACGGACGCGTTCTCGCGGTCCTTGCCGGCCTTCTCCTTGAACTGGGTCATGCGGCCGAGCCAGCCCATGCGTGCGACGCAGTTGAAGATCCAGGCGAGCTCGGCGTGGCCGGAGACCTGGCTCTGGTTGAACACGATGTGCTTCTTCGGATCGATGCCGCTCGCAATGAATGCCGCGGTGACCTCGCGGGTGTTGCGCGCAAGCTCGACCGGTCCGCCCCAGACGTCCACGCCTTGCGTGATCGCGTGCATGTCGACCACGCAATAGATGCAGTTGTGGGTTTCCTGCATCTTCACGAAGTTGACGATCGCGCCGAGATAATTGCCGAGATGCAGATTGCCCGTCGGCTGGACGCCCGAAAAGACCCGTTCAACGAATGCCATGGTAAGTCTTCCTGGAAGGTATTCGGCCGTCGTTTCCAACAGCGGCGCTGCCCCGTCAAGGGTAATTCGATGGCGTCACGCCTCGGACTCGGTCCGGGCCGGGCGCTTCAGCACGTTAGCCGCCTCGCGCCAGGAGGCCGCGCCGAGGACCTGCAGGAGCACGCCATAGACGGCGATTCCGGCGGCGATCTGCATGCCCAGGACGATGAAGCGGATCAGCCCATGCGCCTCGGCGGGCGACAGACCGGTCGTCAGCCAGAGCAGGGCGCCCATGGCAGCCGCGGCGAGGACGATCCGCGGCAGCCGGTTGCGGGCGGCCGCATCGACCGAGAAGCCGAACTCGCTGGTGCCTTTCCGCAGCAGCGAGATCGCACTGCTCCAGGCGCCGGCCGCGATGCTGGCAGCGATTCCGCTCGCGCCAAGGACGTGTCCGAGCACGACCGCGAGGGCGATCGCGACCACAAAGCCCTTGGCGGTCGCCAGCAGCGGCGTCATCGTGTCGCTGCGGGCATAGTAGGCCGGCGACAGTGCCTTGATCAGCACATGCGCCGGCAGGCCCAGCGCCAGCCACATCAGCGCATGCGCGGTGGCCGTGCTGTCGTCCGCGCCGAACGCACCATGCTCGAACAACAGCCGCACGATCGGCTCGGCCAGAACGATCAGGCCGAGCGTCGCGGGCAGCGCCAGCCCGGTCGCCAGTTCCAGCGCGCGCGATTCCGCATGCGCCACGGCGTCACGGTCGCCGCTACGCACCGCGCGCGTCAGCTCCGGCACCAGCACCGTGCCCATGGCGACACCGACGATGCCGAGCGGCAGCTCGATCAGGCGGTTGGCGAAATAGAGCCAGGACACCGCGGAGGGCGTTGCGGACGCGATGATCGCGCCCGCGACCATCAGCCATTGCGGGCCCGAGCTTGCGATCATGCCCGGGATGGCTTTGGCAAAGAAGGCGCGCATCTCCGCGTCGAAGCTGATCCGCAGCGGCGTCGCCAGTCCCGCGCTTCGCTGCGACAGCAGCATCAGCAATTGCAGCAGTCCGGCGACGCCGACGGTCGCCGCCAGCATCCATGCTGCGAAGCCGGCGTCGGCATGCCAGACGAGCAGCATCGCAATGGCCGCAATCAGCGCGATGTTGAACAGCAGCGGCGAGAATGCCGTGAGTGCAAAGCGCCCCTGCGCATTGAGCAGCCCCATCAGCACGGTGACAGGTCCGGCGAAGGCGAGATAGGGCAGCATCAGCCGCGCGTTCGCGACGGCATGATCGAGCGTGCTGCTGCCGAGAAAACCCGGCGCGATGATCGTGATGATCAATGGCATCAGCAGCGCAATCACGATCGAGATCGCGATCAGCGCCGCGCTGACCGTGCCGAGCACGCGCCCGGCGAAGGCGGAAGCGGCCGCTTCGCCGTCGCGGTCACGGACGCGTAGCCAGGCCGGGATCAGGGCAGCGTTCAGCGCCCCCTCACTGAGCAGCCGTCGCACCACATTGACGAGCTGGAACGCCGCCAGAAACGCGTCCGCCACCGCGCCCGTGCCCAACAGAGCGGCAATCATGGAATCGCGGGCAAAGCCGAGCAGCCGCGAGGCCAGTGTTCCCGTTGAAACTGTCAGGAAAGAGCGGATCATTGCGCCGACATAATACCGTTGCTTGCCCGCTTGGGGCCGGTCGTGATAGGCCGCGAGCCAGATTTCAGACCGACAGGAAGCGGATTTCCGCGGGTATCGCAATCCGCCAAACAGGATCAAGGTGAATGGCTGACGTGAAATATGACGTTCTCGGCATCGGCAACGCGCTGTTCGACGTGCTGGTCAAGACCGACGAGGCCTTTTTGGGCAAGCACGGCATGACCAAGGGCAGCATGTCCCTGATCGACGAGGCGCGGGCCGCCGCCATCTACAAGGACATGGGTCCGGCGACGGAAGTCTCGGGAGGATCTGCCGCCAACACCATCGTCGGCATCGGCAGCCTCGGCGCACGCGCGGCCTATGTCGGCAAGGTCAAGGATGATCAGATCGGCAAGCTCTATGTCCACGACATCCGCGCCGCCGGCGTCGCCTTCAACACGCCCGCTGCGAAAGACGGCCCTGCGACCGGCTGTTCCTACATCCTGGTCACTGATGACGGCGAGCGCACCATGAACACCTATCTCGGTGCCGCGCAGGATTTGTCGCCCGCCGACATCGATCCGGCCGAGATCGCTGCCGCCGGTATCGTTTATCTCGAGGGCTATCTCTGGGACCCCAAGAACGCCAAGGACGCCTTCGTCAAGGCGGCCCAGATCGCGCACGATGCCAAGCGCAAGGTGGCGCTGACGCTGTCGGACTCGTTCTGCGTCGACCGCTATCGCGACGAATTCCTCGGGCTGATGCGCAACGGCACCGTCGACATCGTGTTCGCCAACGAATCCGAGCTGCATTCGCTCTACACGACCTCGGATTTCGACACCGCGCTGAAGCAGCTGCGCAGCGACGTCAGTCTCGGCGTGGTCACCCGCAGCGAGAAGGGCTGCGTGGTGGTGACGCCGACTGAGGCCGTCGCAGCGCCGGCCTCGCCGATCGCGAAGCTGGTGGACACCACCGGCGCCGGTGATCTCTTCGCCGCCGGCTTCCTGTACGGTCTCGCGCGCAACCTTGCGCACAAGCAGTGCGGCGAACTCGGCGCGCTCGCGGCCGCCGAAGTGATCCAGCACATCGGCGCGCGGCCGCAGGTGTCGCTGAAGGAGCTCGCCCAGCAGCGCGGGTTGACGGTTTAACTCCGCTTTCTCCCCGTCATTGCGAGGAGCGTAGCGACGAAGCAATCCGGACTATCTCCGCAGAGGCAGACTGGATTGCTTCGCTGCGCTCGCAATGACGCCGTACCCTAAGCCGTCTTCGCCGCCTTCAATCCCAGCCGCTGCTCCACCGCATCGCGCATCACGAATTTCTGGATCTTGCCGGTCACGGTCATCGGAAACTCGTCGACGAACTCCACATAGCGCGGGATCTTGTTGTGCGCGATCTGGCCGTCGCAGAACGCGCGAACCTCTTCGGCCGTCAGCGTCTCGCCCGACCTGACGCGGATCCAGGCGCAGAGCTCCTCGCCATAGCGGGTGTCTGCCACGCCAAAAATCTGCACGTCCTGAATCTTGGGGTGGCGATACAGGAATTCCTCGATCTCGCGCGGATAGAGGTTCTCGCCGCCGCGGATCACCAGATCCTTGATGCGGCCGACGATGTTGCAATAGCCCTCGTCGTCGATGGTGGCGAGATCGCCAGTGTGCATCCAGCCATTGGCATCGAGCACGTCCGCCGTCTTTTCCTTCTCCTCCCAATAGCCCAGCATGATGCTGTAGCCGCGGGTGCAGAGCTCGCCGCGTTCGCCGCGCTTGACGATCCTGCCCTCGAGATCGACGACCTTGACCTCGACATGCGGATGAATCCGTCCGACGGTAGAGACGCGCCGTTCGAGCGGGTCGTCCGTCGCGCTCTGGAAGCTGACCGGACTGGTCTCGGTCATGCCGTAGGCGATGGTGACCTCGCGCATGTTCATCTCGGTGTTGACGCGCTTCATCACCTCGATCGGGCAGGGCGCGCCCGCCATGATGCCGGTGCGCAGCGATGTCAGGTCGAACTTTGGGAATTCGGGGTGATCGAGCTCCGCGATGAACATCGTCGGCACGCCGTACAGCGCCGTGCACTTTTCCTGCTCGACCGCGCGCAGCGTCGCGAGCGGATCGAAACCCTCGCCGGGATATACCATCGTCGTGCCGAGCGTGACGGAGGCGAGGTTGCCCATCACCATGCCGAAGCAGTGATAGAGCGGCACCGGAATGCAGATGCGATCCTGCTCGGTCAGGTGCATCGCACGTCCGGTGAAATAGCCGTTGTTGAGGATATTGTGGTGCGTCAGCGTCACGCCCTTGGGCGATCCCGTGGTGCCGCTGGTGAACTGGATGTTGACGGGATCGTCGAACTGCAAGGCAGCGCCGAGTGCAGTGAGCTGCTCGCGATGCTGCGCTCCGCCCATGCGAGCGACCTCTTCGAACGGGATCGTGCCTGATGCCGCGGGGCCACCGATCTGGATCACCATCCGCAAGTCCGGCAGTCGCGCTGCGTTGAGTTGTCCGGGCTTGGCGCCGGAGAGTTCCGGCAGCAGCGTGTTGAGCATCTCAATGTAATGACTGGTCTTGAACACGGTCGCCGTGACGATCGCCTTGCAGCCGACCTTGCGCAGCGCGAACTCCAGCTCGCTCAAGCGGTAGGCGGGATTGATCGTCACCAGGATCAGGCCGGCCTTGGCGGCGGCGAACTGGGTCAGCGTCCATTCCGGCCGGTTCAGCGACCAGATGCCGATCCGCTGCCCCCGCTCGAGGCCGAGCGCGAGAAAGCCGGCGGCGAGCGCGTCGACCCGTTCGGCGAATTCCGTCCAGGTCCATCGCACGCCGTGGCTAGGCGAGACCAGCGCCTCGCGATGGCCCCAGCGCCGCACGGCGTGGTCGAGGCTGCGACCGATGGTTTCGCCGAGCAGCGGCGTGTCCGAGATGCCGCAAACATAGCTGTCGGCTTTATCAGCCAAATTGTCCGCCAAGCTCGTCTCCTCAAAGCTCTTGCCTCGTGCCTGAAGCCGATGGCCTTGGCACGAGGTTATCCATTGCAGCGAAGGCGCGCGACGCCGCGCGCCTCATACTAAGGGGTTAGGCCGCCTTCTTCCCGCTCCCCGCATCGAGCCCGGCATAGACCCCACGCTCGAAGCCCGTGAAGGCCTCGATGCACTTGGCGTCGACGAACGGCAACACCTGCATCAGGATCACGCCGGAAACATCGCGCGCCGGGTCGATCCAGAAATAGGTGTTGGCGAGACCGGCCCAGGCGAGGCTGCCGGCGCTGCGGCCCTCCGGCGTCTTGGCAGTATTGATCAGGAAGGACAGCCCCCACTTCTTCACGATGTCGGGGAAGAGATCGACATCGTTAGTGTACATGGGCGCAACCGTCGTCATCTTGCCAATGGTGAGATCGCCGATGTGGTTCTGGCCCATCAGCGCGACCGTCTCGGGCTTCAGCACCTGGTTGCCGTTGCCGCGGCCCTTGTTGAGGATCATCTGGGTGAACTTGATGTAGTCGCCGGCAGTGCCGTAAAGGCCGCCGCCGCCCATGCAAAATTCCGGATTCTGCTCGATCTCGAACGGGATCGGCGCCAGCGATCCATCCTCGCCGCGAGCATGGGTGGCGACCAGCCGCTGGCGCATGTTGTCGGTGATCTTGAAGCCGGTGTCGCTCATACCGAGCGGAGTGAAGAGATTGTCGCGCAGATAGGCATCGAGCCGCTTGCCGCTCACGGCTTCCACTGCCTTGCCGACGAAGTCGATGTTGATGCCGTATTCCCAGCGCGTACCGGGATCAGACATGATCGGCGTCTTCAGCGCGACGTCCTGGCAGGAGAAGATGTTCGGGGTTCCGGCCTTCTCCAGATAGACCGCGAGATCGCCGTTCCACACATTGTAAGCAAAACCAGCGGTGTGGGTCATGAGCTGGCGCAGCGTGATCGCGCCCTTCGCCGGCCGCAGTTTCGGTTCGCCCTTGGCATCAAAACCTTCGAGCACCTGCGGCTTGGCGAGGTCGGGCAGCACCGAACCGATCGGCGCATCCAGCGACAGCTTGCCCTGCTCGACCAGCTGCATCGCGCCTGCTGAAGTCACCGCCTTGGTCATCGAGGCGATCCAGAACACGCTGTCGTCAGTCATCGCATCGGGCTTGGACAGGTCGCGCTTGCCGAACGCGCCTTGATAGATCACGTCGTTGCCGCTGGCGGCGATCGCGACGACGCCGGGAATCTCCTTGGCGTCGCTCTTCTGGCGCAGGATCTCGTCGATCTGGGCTTTGCTTTGCATACGCGTTTCCTCCGGTTTGATTATTGTTGGAAGCGAATGATTGTCCTCCTGCACGGTCCGCGCGGCAAGCGCGTCCAGATGCCCGCGCCGGTCGCGATGTCGTGACTTGACGGTGCGTGGCGTGCGCAGGACGAGAGAGGGCTGAACTGCAACACTCCGTCACAATCTGCGGTGGATGGCCGCAACTCACCGTGACCGTGGATAGGCTCTGGCGATATGTTTCACGTGTTTGAAGCACTTGAAACATTTTGTGCGTTGCGGCGTTTCCGCACGCGGCCAATCGACGGCCAACGTTAAGACTTGATGCAAATATTGGCGGTCGTTCATGACCGCGAGGGGGACCTCAGATGATTTCGACCTGGAGCGAATGGAAGCGCTATCCCCGTCCCGGACGGGGCGACAATCTCGAGGCGCCGATTTCGCCTGGCATTTACGAGGTCCGGATCGCCGGCACCGGCGCGCTCTATTCGTTCGGCGCCGTCGACAATCTGGCGCAGGCGCTGGCGCTGCTGCCGGTGGGCTCGAAATCCTGGTTCGGCCGCCGCGACACCTCCGACGTTCCCGATCTCGAATACCGGACGTGCGCGACGTCCTCGAAGGCCGACGCCAAGGCAGCCGCCGAGCGCATGATCGGCCGGCGCGAGACCTATATGAGTGGCGCGGCATAACCGCGCCGTTGCCACTTTAACTCCCAGCAGATGTGCGTTGCGGGACGGTGCATTGCGCGCCGTCTGTCCCTATATTCGGGGCCGATCCGATCGCGCCCCGAGGAGTAACGCCATGACCCCGACTGCCGCCGCACGCGCCCCGCAAGCCACGTCCAATCTGCGCGACCGGTTGAAGGATCCGTCGTTGCTGAAGGAGGCCTGCTACATCGACGGCGCCTGGGTCGGCTCGCCGGTCTTCGCGGTGAACAATCCCGCGACCGGCATCGAGCTCGCGAAAGTTCCGCAGCTCGGTGCGGACGATACGACCAAGGCGGTCGAAGCCGCCGAGCGCGCCTTTCCGGCCTGGGCCAAGCACACCGCCAAGCAGCGCTCCAACATCCTGCGCAAATGGTTCGAGCTGATCATCGCCAACCGCGAGGATCTCGCGCTGATCCTCACCTCCGAGCAGGGCAAGCCGCTCTCCGAGGCGCTCGGCGAGGTCGATATCGGTGCCGCCTATATCGAGTTCTTCGCCGAGGAGGCCCGTCGCGTCTATGGCGAGACCATCCCGACGCAGCGGCCCGATGCGCGCCTGCTCGCGATCAAGCAGCCGATCGGCGTCTGCGGCGCGATCACGCCGTGGAATTTCCCGAACTCGATGATTACCCGCAAGGTTTCGCCGGCGCTGGCGGCCGGCTGCACCGTGGTGTTGAAGCCCGCCAACGAGACGCCGCTCTCGGCGCTGGCGCTGGCCGTGCTCGCCGAGAAGGCCGGCGTGCCCAAGGGCGTGCTCAACATCATCACCGGTGACGCGCCGCCGATCGGCAAGGTGCTGTGCGAGCATCCGGCGGTGCGCTTCGTCGGCTTCACCGGCTCGACCGCGGTCGGCAAGATCCTCTACCAGCAGGCCTCCGTCGGCGTGAAGCGGCTCGGCCTCGAGCTCGGCGGCAATGCGCCGTTCGTGGTGTTCGACGATGCCGACATCGATGCCGCGGTCGAAGGCGCGATCGTCTCGAAATACCGCAACATGGGGCAGACCTGCGTCTGCGCCAACCGCATCTACGCCCAGGACAAGATCTACGACGAGTTCGTGCAGAAGCTCTCGAAGAAGGTCGCGGCGATGAAGATCGGCGATGGCACCGAGAGCGGCGTCACGCAGGGCCCGCTGATCAATTTGAAAGCGGTCGACAAGGTCGAGCGCCACATCGCGGACGCGGTCAAGCGCGGCGCCAAGGTCGTCACCGGCGGCAAGCGCAGCGAGCTCGGCCGCTCCTTCTTCGAGCCGACGGTGCTTGCCGACGTCAAGCCGGACTCGCTGGTGGCGCAGGAGGAAACGTTTGGCCCGCTCGCGCCGGTGATCCGCTTCAAGGACGAGGCCGATGTGATCGCGATGTGCAACGCCTCGCCGTTTGGCTTGGCTTCGTACTTCTACTCCCGCGATCTCGGCCGCGTCTGGCGCGTCGCCGAAGCGCTGGAATCCGGCATGGTCGGCGTCAACACCGGCCTGATCACGACCGAAGTCGCGCCTTTCGGCGGCGTCAAGGAAAGCGGCCTTGGCCGCGAAGGCTCGCGTCACGGCATGGAAGAATATGTCGAGATCAAATACGTGATGATGGCGGGGGTGTAGGCCCGTCGCCGATCAGTCCTTGCTTCGACGCAGTTCGCTGGGACTGCGTCCGAGCTCGCGTCGCATCCATTTGGCCAGATGAGATTGATGGGCAAAGCCCGCTTCGAGGGCAACATCGCTGAGCTTGCGATCGCCTTGAAGGAGGAGCTGGCGCGCGTGCTCCACTCTCCTTCTCAGGATGTAGCGATGAATCGTGACATCCATGGCCGCCTTGAACCATGTCCGCAGATGTGAGCTGCTGACGCCGGCCTCGCGGCAAAGAATGTCGATAGTGAGCGGCTGGTCGAGGTTTGCATCGATGTAGGTCAGAACTCTCTGGAGTTGCGCGTTCGTGAGGCGAACGGCGTCGCCCGGCGGATCATTCGCCAGGTTGAGCAACTCGAGCGCCAGGGCCATTCCAACGTTTTCGGCGAACAAGGGACCGCTTGGTGAGCCCGCCTTCACGTCGCTTTCGAGCGCCTGTCCGAGCAGAATGATGCGGTCATTCCGCAGCATATGATGATGCGTGAGCCGGGCGGATGCCAATTGCCGGCTCCTGGAAGCCGCATGGTCCAGCATGCTGGGCGCGAGCCGGATCTGAAGCGACTGATAGGGCGTTTCCGCAACGAAGGCGCTGACGGCGCCGGACGGAATCACATCGATATCGCCAGCCTGACGCAGATGCTTGTCTCCGGTCTCGAGACAAATTGAGCGCGTCGCAGGGCTGAGGTGGATGATGATCCGGTGATCGCCGATCGGCTCTAGCGCAACGAAATCTGGCTCGGTGCGCGTGGCTGCGGCGGTGCTGCCGGTCGATGTCGGTGCCGAACTCGATCTCACATGCATGGTCGGGTTCCAAATCTTCGGGCTCCAAAGGCTTGGCGGAACGTGATCGATATTTGGCGCATCGTGCGCGATTTTCAACGGCTCGGACGTCAAAGAACTCATCGGTCGTTTCGTGACAAATGAGGATGAAAAGTGAGTCATTACGTGATCGTCGGAGCTGGTCCCGTCGGACGCGAGACCGCTCGTCTCCTGGCGGAAGAAGGGCACAGTGTCATCCTGACCAGCAGGAATGCCGGATCGCTCAATGCCGGCGATGTGCGTACGGTTTCGTCGGATGCCACCGATGCCGCACAGCTGGCGGCCCTCAGCAAGGGCGCGGATGCGATCTTCATGTGCGCCATGGCGGCCTATCATCGATGGCCGACCGACTTCTTTCCGATCATGGACGGGACGGTCAAGGCGGCCGAGCAGGTTGGTGCGAGGCTGCTCGTGGTCGGGAATGTCTATGGCTATGGCGCGGGGGCTGCGAGCCCTCTCACGCCAAACATGGAGCCGGACCCGACCACCCGAAAGGGCACGACCCGGCACATCATGTGGCAGCGTGCGTTGCGATCGAGCGTTCCCGCCCTTGAAGTGCGGGCGAGCGATTATCTCGGCGACGGCGCAGTCGCCTATTTTTCCCTGCTGGCGTTGCCGTCGCTGCTTAGGAACGAGCCGGTTGCCTTCCTCGGCGATCCGGATGCCGCGCATGCCTGGTCTTTCACCAAGGACACGGCGAAGACGCTGGTTGCAGCGTCGCGCTTCACTGGAGAATGGGGCCGCGCCTTTCACGTGCCGTCGCAGTCGGCGTCGGTGCGCGAACTGGTACGGAGATTCGCAGCCGCGCTGAAGATCGACGCTCCTGGCCTGTCGCGACTCGCCCCGGCTGAGCTGGAAGGCATCGGCTTCAGCGAAGGGATCGAGATGGCCTATTTGTTCGAAAAGCCGCTTTTGCTCGATGCCGGCGATACAGAGAATCTGCTGGGCGTCACCGCGAGCAGTCTGGACACGATGGTTCGCGACACACTTTCGCAAGTAGCAGACATGGATGCGACAGGGAAGGAAGCAAAATGAGTGAACAGGTGACCAATCTCGTCCAGAACTACATCGCGGTCTGGAACGAGAGAGATGCCGGGAAGCGCCGGCTGCTGATCGACAGAGTCTTCAGCGACGCGTGCGTCTATATCGATCCGAATGACTCGGTGGCTGGAAAGGATGCGATCGAGCGCCTGGTGCGAGCCTTGCAGGCGAGACTTCCGGATCTCCGCTTCACGCTCGCCGGTCACGTGAACGCGCATCACGATCGGGTCCTGTTCGGCTGGACGCTGGCTGCGCCCGGAGCCGCAACACCTGCCGCCACAGGCGTCGACATGGCGGTGTTGGACGGTGACCGCATTCGGCAGCTTCATGGATTTGTAAATCCGCGGGACCAATAGCGTGTAGCCCGGATTGCGCTCCGCTCGATCCGGGCTACAGGCCCGTCACCGCCGCAGCACCGCGATCGTCCGGTTCGCGAACGTCAGCCGCTCGGCCATGACCGACACGAAGTAGGTCAGCAGCTTGTGGCTGAGCGCGGGGTCCTCGTCCCTGATGGCGTCGAACTGGAGCGTGTTGAGCACGTAGAGCACGCTGGCGACCTCGGCCTGGATCGTCGCGCTGCGCGGCGTGTTCGACACCAGTCCCATCTCGCCGATCGTGGTGTAGCGCCCCAGGCTGCGCACGCGCGTGGTGCGGTCGTCGTCGGCGGGGACCATGATGCCGACGCGGCCGTCGAGGATGAAATGCATGGAATCGGCGGGATCGCCGGCCTGCACGATGATGTCGCCGGCCTCGACCTCGAGGCGCTGGCAGCGGTGGATCAGCGCGTCGGCGTCGGCCTCGCTGTCGAGTATCCCGGTGAACCAGTCGCGCAGGCTGGCTTCTTCCTGCACCCGCCCCTGATGCTGCGAGATGATCTCGTTCTCGCACCATTCCAGTGCATGATCGAGCTCGCCGATGATGGTGACGCCCTCACCGACGAAGTCGCTGGAGCGCAGCACCTTCTCGGCCGCCGCCGACAGATGCACCAGGATCAGCTCGACGCCGAGGTCATGCGCGCTGCGCTTGATCTGGGCGAAGCTGTAGGCGGCCGAGGAGTCGACGCCGGTGACGAGCTTGAAGTCGAACAGCAGATAACGGCACTCCGGGCGCTCCTGGAGCAGCTGTTTGACGTGCTGGTAGAGCCGGTTGGCGGAGCCGAAGAACAGATAGCTCTGCAAGTTCAGGCCCTGGATGTTGCCGCCATGGGCCAGCAGCACGTCCTGGTCGTCGCGCGAGCGGTCGAGCGAGGAGCGATATTCCGAACCGTCGAAACTGTACTTGATCGACTCGACCCGTGCGGCGCTGAACGCAAACGTCGCGCAGCCGATGATCACGCCGATCAGGATGCCCGGCACGAAACCCCAGGTCACGATGATGACGATGATGGCGATCAGCGAGACATATTCGAGCTTCGAAAGTCGCTTGCGCGACTCGATGATCCATTTGTGGAGCTGGTCGGCGCCGAGATAGAGCAGAAGGCCGCCGATGACGAATTTCGGGATGAAGCCGAGCAGATCGGGCGCGACGGCAAGCATCAGCAGGGACAGCGCCGCGACCGTAAGGCCGGACAAGCGCCCGCGGCCGCCGCTGGAGAAATTGAGGATCGAACGGCTGATCGAGCTGCAGCCGGCGTAGCCACCCAGCATGCCGGTCAAGATATTGGCGGCGCCGGTGACGTTCAGCTCGCGCTCCAGATTGGCCTCGCGATGCACGGCAACCTCGATGCCGGTGGTGTTGAACAGGGTGCTGGAGGCCGTGACGAAGATGACGGCAACCACGTTGCCGAGCAGGTCCGGCACGGCAAACCAGGGATAGCGGGCGAGATCGTCGGTGTGCCAGGGCAGCATGAAGACCGCCTGCGGCGGCGGCTGAAACGTCCAGCCCAGGGCGCGCGCGTGATCGAATGAAACGCCGGTGATCCAGAACGCCAGATGCGCCGTGAGCACGCCACCGACCAGGATGATCGGCAATCCGAACGGACTGCGCGAGCGATGCCAGGTCAGATACAGCACCAGCGCCATCGCGCAGGCGGCGCCCAGCTCGAGCAATGTGGTGCCGTTGGCGAAGTGCGTCAGCGTCGTGAACTGGAGCGGGTGGTTGGTGATCACCCGCACCGCGCCCAGGGCGATGAGAAGCCCGGTGGCACCGAGGAAGCCGCCGACGACGGGATAGGGCACGTAGCGGATGGCGCGGCCCAGCCGCGTCAGGCCCAATCCGCACAGCACCAATCCTGTCAGCACCGTCGACAGGCCGAGCGTGATGAGAACCGGCGAGAGCAGCGGTGCCGACAGGTTCGCCGTCTCGAGGCGTTCGACCACCGAGGCCGCCAGAATTCCCGTCACCGCCGCGGTCGAGCTGTCGGGAGCACCAATTGCGAAGGGCAGGGAGCTGCCGAGCCCGATGACGATCGCAAGCACCGCGGAACTGACGAACGTCGCTGTGATTCCGTAGGACAGGTACGGCGAGAGCGGCCCGGCGAAGATCAGCAGCGAATAGGACAGCCCGAAGGTGACGGTCAGGACGCTGGCCGCCGTTCCGCCCAATATATCATTCAACGCACGCTTGAGGGCCGGATTGAATCGCGAAGCCGGGCTGAAAATAATTGCTGGATCGGTCACGCCGTTGCGCTCGCCCCTGAAAAGTCCCGTCCCGAGACGTAGACGAGTACGGGCCTAGCGCAACTGGATTTTTGTAACTGTGAAATATCCGACAGTTTTGCGGTGAGGATCTCCGTTCACGACGTGTGAATGGTCAACCATATGGTGGACGGAAAAAACGAAGCCTGCGCGGCAACATTCGATGTTGCGGCAGAAAGCCGTTCCACGCCCACCGCTGTCATTCCCCGCGAAAGCGTGGAATCCAGTACGCCGCAGCCTCTCCGTATCCCATCGCCGTCTCTGGAATACTGGATCGCCCGGTCAAGCCGGGCGATGACAGTTGAGGGTGTGGCGAACAGCTTCCCAATCCCGTCATTGCGAGGAGCGAAGCGACGAAGCAATCCAGACCGTTACCGCAGAGGGCTTCCGGATTGCTTCGCTTCGCTCGCAATGACGGAGCGAGACGAAACAGCCGGGCTTAGATCTTCAGCTCTTTCCCCGTCACGCGCCTGTAAGCTTCGAGATAGCGCTTGCTGGTTGCGTCCACGACGCTGGCGGGCAGCGGGGGCGGTGGCGCGTCGCCGTTCCAGCGGCCGGCGTGGCGCTCGACGTCGAGATAATCGCGCAAAGGCTGCTTGTCGAAGCTCGCCTGCGGCTGGCCGGGCTTGTAGGCATCGACCGCCCAGAAGCGCGAAGAATCCGGCGTCATGACTTCGTCGATCAGGATGATACGGCCGTCCTTGTCGCGGCCGAACTCGAACTTGGTGTCGGCGATGATAATGCCCTGCTCGCGGGCGAGCTCCTCGCCGAGCGTATAGACCGCGCGCGTCATGCTCTCGAGCGTGTAGGCGACCTCGTCGCCGACGACTTCTCGCATCTTGGCGATGGTGATGTTCTCGTCATGGCCAGTCTCGGCCTTGGTCGCCGGGCTGAAGATCGAAGGCTCCAGCTTCTCGCTCTCGACGAGGCCCGCCTTCAGCTTCTCGCCGGCCAGCGTGCCGCTGGCGGCATATTCCTTCCAGGCGGAGCCCGAGAGATAGCCGCGGATCACGCATTCGATCGGGAAGACGGTGGTGCGGCGCGACAGCATGGCGCGGCCGAGGATCTCGGCGCGATGCGGCTTCAAGGCCGGCACGGCGGCAATGATCTCGTCGGCGTCGGCGCTGATCATGTGATGCGGCACCACGCCTTCGAGCTCGTTGAACCAGAATGCGCTGATCTGGGTCAGCACCGCGCCCTTCATCGGGATGGTCTCGCCCATCACGACGTCGAAGGCGCTGATGCGGTCGGTGGTGACGAGCAGCAGGCGGTCGTCGTCGACGGCGTAGATATCGCGCACCTTGCCGCGTCCGATCTTGGGCAGGGGCAGGTCGCTGGAGAGCATGGCGGTCATCGGCAGGGCCTTCGCAGACAAGTCCATCGGACAGGAGATTCAGGCCGCACTGGATGGTACGGCCTAAATCGGGATAGCCTATTCCGGCAGCGGAATGAACTCATGTTCCTGCGGAACCCCGGCGAAGCGGCCGGTTTTCCAGTCCTCCTTGGCCTGCTCGATCCGCTCCTTGCTGGAGGAGACGAAATTCCACCAGATGTGGCGCGGGCCTTCCAATGCATCGCCACCGAGAAACATCATGCGCGTCGCTTTCAACGCCTTCACGGTGATGCGGTCGCCGGGCCGGAAGATCAGCAGCCGCGGCCCCTCGTACCGCTCGTTCGCGATCTCGACCTCGCCGTCGACGACGTAGATGGCGCGCTCCTCGTGGTCGGGGTCGAGCGGCACGCTGGCGCCCGCGACCGCCGTGACCTCGGTGTAGAACCAGGGCGACACCATCGTCACCGGCGAGGTGATGCCGAAGGCGGAGCCCGCGATCACCCGCGCGGTAAAATCGCGCTCGGAAATCATCGGCAGATCGCCCGCGCCGTAATGCTGGAACGACGGCGCGATCTCCTCGGATCCGGCCGGCAGCGCGATCCAGCTTTGCAGGCCCAGCATCTGCTGCCCCGAGGCGCGCTGCGCATCCGGCGTACGCTCGGAATGGGCGATGCCGCGGCCGGCGGTCATCAAGTTCATCGCGCCGGGCGCGATCTCCTGGACGTTGCCCTCGCTGTCGCGATGCATGATCGAGCCGTCGAAGAGATAGGTGACGGTGGCAAGCCCGATATGCGGATGCGGCCGCACGTCCATGCCCTTGCCGGAGACGAACTGCACCGGGCCGAAATGATCGAAGAAGATGAAGGGCCCGACCATCTGCCGCTTGCCATGCGGCAGCGCGCGCCGCACCACGAATCCGTCGCCGAGGTCGCGGGTGCGCGGCACGATGACGAGATCGAGCGCGTCGCAGGACATGGGATCGCCGAGCACGGGATCGTTCGAGGGTTGCCAGCTCATCTTGGTCTCCTGTTTCTTGCTGGTATGATCGTAACAGAACAATGTCGGGAACGGGAGAAGACCGATGATCCCACCGCTCAAGCCAGGCGCCAGGCTGCTCGAGGTCACAGGCCCCAGAATCGAGACGGAACATTTGATCCTGCGGCCATGGCGCGCGGGCGATATTGCACCGAACGCAGCGATGCTGTCCGATCCCGGCACCGCCCGCTTCATCGCCGCCGACGGCAAGCCGGTCACGACCGAGATTGCCGGCTGGCGTAACGCGGCCGTGATCTCCGGGCACTGGGCGCTCCACGGCTTCGGCATGTTTGCGGTCGAGGAGAAATCGAGCGGCAGCTACATCGGGCGGGTTGGTCCGTGGTGCCCGCCGGGCTGGCCCGGCTTCGAGGTCGGTTGGGGTATCGCCAGGGAATTCCGCGGCAAAGGTTATGCGGTGGAAGCGGCCAGCGCGTCGATCGACTGGGTGTTCGACAGCTTTGAGATCGACGAAATCATGCACTGTATCGAGAGCACGAATACGCCGTCGCAGGGCGTGGCGCGTAGCCTGGGAGCCCGCAAGGAGCGCGAGATCGATCTGTTCGGCAAGCCGGCCGACGCCTGGATCACGTCGCGCGCCGCGTGGACCCGGCGAAATTGAATCGGTCTTTGATCTAAACTAGGTTCGCGTCACGCGCGTGCGTGCGCGATCGGGTCGACCGGATGCTGCTTGCCAATCTCGAACTTGCCTTTCGCGCCGGCGCAGTGGCGCTGCTGTTGGTGTTGGCGGCATCGTTGTTCTCGGACTTCCGCAACGTGCTGGCGGCTCGCCTCGGCGCAGCTTTCGCGCTCGGCTCGGCCGCGCATGCGGTGAGCTATTCGGTCGGCGTGACGTCGCTGGTGCCGGCCTGGCATGCGCCGCTGATCGCACTGTCGACCGGCAATATCGTGGTGTTCTGGCTGTTCACGCGCGCGCTGTTCGACGACGATTTTCGCTTGCGCTGGTGGCATGGGTTGATTTGGGCTCTGGTGACAGCCTTCAGCTTCGCCGGGTGCGTCTGGATCGCGCCGGGCGGCCATGTGCGCTTCTCCGTCACCGTGGTGAACCTGATCGTGCTCGGCTTCATCGCGCTCGCGGTGGGGCAGACGATCACTTCGTGGCCGGCCGACCTGGTCGAGCGCCGGCGGCGTGCCCGCGTCTTCATCGTCTGCGCCGCCGCGCTCTATGGTGGACTGAACGCACTGCTCCAGATTGCCGTCGCCGGCAGCGACGTCGGCGATGCCGCCAACACCATCAATGCCGGCGTGCTGGCCTGCGTCGTCGCGGCCATCGCCTACGCGATGATGCGTGTCGATGGCGCGGACCTGTTTCCGGCGAACACGGGCATCACGCCAGCGGTCGTTCTGAGCCATCCCGCAGCCACCGATGAAGCCGCCGACCAGAAGCTAATCGATGCCCTGATGCGGCTGATGGCGGACGAACGGATCTATCGCCAGGAGAACATCACCATCGGCGCGCTGGCGGGCCGGCTGAAAATTCCCGAATACCGGCTGCGCCGGCTGATCAACCAGCGGCTCGGCTACCGCAATTTCAATGTGTTCCTGAACAACCACCGAATCGAGGAAGCCAAGGCGGCGCTCGCCGATCCCGCGCAGGCCGAGGTCCCCGTCATCACCATCGCGATGGACGCCGGCTTCCAATCGCTCGGTCCCTTCAACCGCGCCTTCAAGGCGGTGACGGGCGTGACGCCGACGGAATATCGGCGGCTCAAGGTGAGTGCGGCGTAAGTTCTAACCCTTTCCAATCACGCCGAAATTCCAGAATCGACCAGCCCGGTTCAGTTTCAGCCAGTCCATTTTCCAAATCCGGCGAGCACTCCTCCGCCCGCTCCGGCTTCCTGCCCGGCACGTTCCCCGAAGCCGGAGAAAGCCCGTGACCCGCCGCCGCAAGATCATCCTCCTGACCACCGCCGTCGCCTGTATCGGCCTCGCATTCGGCGCGGCTCGCGCGCGCAACGCGCCGCAGGTCGCCACCGGCTTCCTCGCCGACATTCTCTGCGCCGAGACATTTGTCTCCGGCCTCGATCCGCAGCGCACCTTCACCGAGACCACCGACGCGATGCCCGGCACGGGCCTGATCACCTGGGCGATGGACTACCGGATCGACCGGGTGCGCAAGGACGTCACCGTGACGCTGTTCGGCCTCGGCCGTAGCCATGCCGTCTATCGCGAGGGGCTGGGCTGCACGCTCGAGCACGGCGCTGATATCGCCGACGTCGCGCCGCCGGTCGATGACAAACAGCCCGCATTGCTCCCCGAGATCGCGGGACCTTCGATCGTGCCGCCGCAAAGCGAGGGGCTATCGGCCGCACTCGATCGCGCCTTCACCGAACCCGCGCAACCGCCCACCCGCCGCACCCGCGCCATCGTCGTCATGAAGTCGGGCCGCGTCATCGCCGAGCGTTATGCGGATGGTGTCGGGCCGGAGACGCCCCTGCTCGGCTTCTCCATGACGAAGTCGGTGATCTCGGCGCTAACAGGCATTCTCGTGCGCCAGGGCAAGCTCAAGCTCGACGAGCCCGCGCCGGTCGCCGCCTGGAAAAACCCGAACGATCCCCGCCACGCCATCACCGTCGACCAGCTGCTGCGGCACACCGCGGGCCTCGCGCTCGGCAGCTCGCTGCAGGCTTCGCTCGGCTCCGCCTTCGAACCGGTCAATCGCATGAAATTCATCGAGGACGACATGGCCGCTTATGCTGCGAGCATGCCGCTTGCGACCGCGCCGGGCACGGTGTGGAATTATCACGACGGCAACACCATCATGCTCGCGCACCTGATCCGCAACGCCGCCGGCGGCAACCCCGCCGACGCGCTGCGCTTCGCGCGCCGCGAATTGTTCGCGCCGCTCGGCATGCGCCACGTCACGCTCCAGCTCGACGGCGCCGGCACGATCGAGGGATCGAGCGAGATGCTGGCCTCCGCGCGCGACTGGGCGCGCTTCGGTCAGTTCTATCTCAATGACGGCGTCGCCGGCGGCAAGCGTATCCTCCCCGAGGGCTGGGTGAATTACGCGGCGTCAGCCACGCCGAATGCCTGGGTCGGGATCGGCGCAGGCTTCTGGACCAACCAGGGCGACAGCTTTGGCGCCAAGTTTCGTGTCGACCACGGCTGGCCGCGCGATGCCTTCTTCGCCAAGGGCACGATCGGGCAGTACACGATCATCATTCCCTCGGAGCGTCTGGTGATCGTGCGGCTGGGCCGCTCGCCGAACTGGCCGCCGGAAGCCGACGGCGTGTTCGACCTGGTGCGGGATGTGGTGGCAGCCACGCGCGAGAAGGGGAAAATGGCGGGGGTGGATTGAGGTGCGAGCTCCTCTTCGCTTCTCCCCTTGTGGGAGAAGGTGGCGCGAAGCGCCGGATGAGGGGTCTCTATCCGCGAATTAGACCGCTAGAGAGTCGCGCGCGGAGAGAACCCCTCACCCGGCTGCGCTTCGCGCATCCACCCTCTCCCACAAGGGGCGAGGGTGCACCGTCTGCGCGGAGGGAATCTCCTACCGCCCCAGCTCCGTAGCCTTCGCCACGCGGTCGAACCGCTCCAGCGTCATGATCGCGTCGGCAAACTTCTCCGCGCGCGCGTTCAGCACCGGGCGCGCCAGCGTCAGAAACTTCTGCTGCATCGCCTGCGCATCGGGGAACGAATTCGGCTCTCCGGAAGGATCGGCATAGAGCCGCTCATGCACGCCATCGTCCGTCGTGATGCTGACGCGCGCGCCGAACGGATGGGTGCGGCCGACCTCGAGCCGGTCATCCTGCACCACGTCGAACTTGTCGGCGAGCGCATCGATCGCGGCGTCCCCAAGACGGTTGTAATCGTCCCAGCCGAACGAGCCCTGGTCGAGCGCGAGCGCGCCGGTGAAGAACATCGAGAACTGGCCGCCGACGATCGAGGTCGGATGCCGCTTGGTCGCGGCATCGCCGGTCAAGGTGATGCCGTTCCGGTGCAAACCGATCTCGACGCGCTTGACCTGGTCCGGCGTCAGATTGTGCTCGCGCCGCATCGCGATCAGCGCGTCGATCGCGGCGTGGGTGTAGCGGCAGCTCGGATATGGTTTGACGCCGATCTTCATGGTCTCGTAGGTCTTGCCGAGCTCGGCCACCGCCTTGTCGGGATGCGCATCGTCGGTGTAGCCGGCGAGCAGGCCGTGCTTGCCCTCGACCGATTCCGTCGCGCCGACGAAATCGTTGCGCGCCAGCGTCGCGGCGATCACGCCATTCATCGCGGCGGCGCCGACCTGGTAGCGCTTGTTCCAGGCGCCGTTGACCAGGAATTGCAGCGAGCCCGCGGCCTGGCTGCCGGAGACGCCGAACGCGGCGATGATCTGCTGCTCGGACAGGCCGAACAATTTGCCGGCGGCGGCCGCCGCGCCATAGGTGCCGGCGGTCGCGGTCGGATGGAAGCCGCGCGCATAATGCGAGGTCGGGTCGAGCGCGTTGCCGAGCCGGCAGCAGACCTCATAGCCCGCCACGATCGCGGTCAGCACGTCGCGGCCCGAGGCGCCGACCATCTCGCCGACGGCGAAGGCGGCCGGAACCACCGGCGCGCTCGGATGCAGCGAGGAATCGGCGTGGGTATCGTCGAAGTCGAGGGAATGGCCGAGCGCGCCGTTGAGGAGGGCGGCGACCGCCGGCGTCCAGGTCTTGCTGTCGCCGAACACGGTGGACTCACCCTTGGTGTCGAGCGCGAGCGCTTCCAGCATCTTCAGGATCGAGGGGGTGGATTCCGCCTCGCTGCGGGCCCGGATGGCGCTGCCGAGGAAGTCCAGCGTCAGCACCTTGGCGCGATCCAGCACCTCCACCGGAATATCCTGGTATGTCAGATTGACGACATAGGCGGCGAGCGTTGCGGTTTCGTGAGCCATCGTGTTTCCTCGTTTTGGCGCGCAAGTTAGGCGGGCTGATTTGGCCTTTCAAGCGGCCTTGGGGCCGCGGGCATCAGCCATGCTTTTGCCTGGCTTCAAAAGGATCGGGACTTCTGACGATGGCATTTGCAAAACAGCTGTTCGACCGGATCGGGTCGCGGCGGACGCAACTCGGATTGGCGATCCGGGTCACGGTGGCCGCGGTGGCGGCCTATGCGATCGCCACCGCGCTGCATCTGCTATTGCCACTCTGGGCCGTCCTAACCTCGCTGATCGTGACCCAGATGAGCGTCGGCCGCTCGTTGAAGGCGACGCGCGACTACGTGCTCGGCACCATCGGCGGCGCCATCTATGGCGGCGCCATCGCGATCCTGATCCCTTATTCGACCGAGGCGGGCCTGTTGGGGCTGCTGGTGCTGGCGGTCGCGCCGCTCGCCTTCGTGGCTGCGATCAACCCAAGCCTCAACGCCGCCACGGTGACGGCGATCATCGTGCTGCTGGTTCCGACCATGCATCATTCCGATCCCATGGCGTCGGCGATCGACCGCGTCAGCGAGGTCGGGGTCGGCGCCATCACTGGCCTGCTGGTCTCATTCCTGGTGTTGCCGTCGCGCGCTGTGCGGCAGATCCGCGCCAGCGCGGCCACGCTGCTCGAGCTGATCGCGGATGCCTTCACCGAACTGCTCGCGGGGCTCACGCGCGGCCGCGACAACGATGCGCTGCACCGGATCCAGGACGGCATCGGCACGGCAATGGTGGGCATGAATGCCATCGGCGCCGAAGCCGAGCGTGAGCGCTCCGCGCGACTGTCGAGCGGGCCCGACACCGGCCCGCTGCTGCGCACCGTGCTGCGGCTGCGCCATGACGTCGTGATGATCGGCCGTGCCACGGTGGTGCCGCTGCCGGCCGAGGTGCAGATGCGGCTTGCGGCCCCGCTGACGGAAGTCTCGACCGTGATCGCGCGGTTCCTTCGCTCCGCCGCTGCTGCCTTGCGCGAGGGCGCCGGCGCGCCGGCGATCCATCCGGTCCACGTCGCGCTCCAGCATTATGCCGAGGCCGTTGCCGCCGTCCGTCATGACGGCCTGATCCGCGGTCAGCCCGGCGACACCGCTGAGCGCTTCTTCGCGATCGGCTTCTCGCTGGAGCAGATGCACCAGAACCTCTGCGATCTCGATCGCGTCGTCGGCGAATGGTCGGAAGCCTCGACCGACAAGTCCGCGCGCGTGGCGGAATGATTCTTTAGAGGTCGAAGAAAGCGAGCACTGCCGCGTTGCGCTGCTCGATGCCGTCGGTCAGCGCCTTCAGCGCGACATCGAAGCCGGGCTGCTTCTGCTCCAACTCCCATGCGCCGTCATGGTCCCATTGAAAGCACTGGCCATAGCGCTCGCCCGGCTCGACATGGAGCAGCAGGCAGCGGCTGAGCTGCGACGGCTCGGCAACCGGCACCAGATGTTTCAGCGAGACGCCGTATTCCTGACGGAAATAGGCGCAGGCCTCTTCGAGCTCGTCCTCGGAATGAGCAATGAAGTCGAGGACGTTGCGCAGCTGCGTGGCCAGCTCGTCCGGTGCATAGAAGCGTAGCTCGGAGGACGATTCAGGCAGCCGTACCAGCAGCTCGGTCTCGCCGCGTGTCAGCAGGAAATTTCGATAGTCATCGGGGAGCCGGACGCCGAGCGTCTGCTCCGCTTTGCTCACGTCCGCTTCGCTCGCCGGCGCGCCGGGTTTCCAGCGCCAGCCTTTGCTTGATGTTCCCGCCTTGCGCTGGGCTTCGTAATCCTCATAGCCGGGAAACGCCATGATGTCCTCGTAGCCGCCGAACCGCGACCATTGAAAGGCGTCGTCGAAGGCCTCTTCGCGCCGCTCGGGAAAATAGCCGCAGAGCAGCTCGGCGCGCTTGAGGATGCGCGTGTGGTTCGGGGCGGTCTTGCAAAGATGCTCGATCGTCTTCAGTGATGCCTCGGGATTGTCGGCCTGAAGATAGACGTCGCTCAACAATTCCAGGATGCGCCCCTCGAGGTCGTTCTCATAGATGGACCACGCATAATGCGGCTGCCCGGCAGCGCGCCGCGCAACGAGCGTATCGCGCGCCTGTTCGGCAAAGCGCACCGCCTGTGCGAGATCTTCACCGGCGACCTTGCCGCGGCGAGCGGCGTGCCAGAGATACAACGGCTCATGTTCGGCCGGCGTGCCCTTGAGCGCGTCGAGCTGCGCGGCCTGCTCGGCGATCGGCGCGCTGAGCGCCAGGATCATCAGCTCATCGAGCCCCTTCTGCCAGTCCGGCTTGGCTCGCGGATTGGGCCCGAGGTCGCGCAGCGTGTAGTTGGTATGGTCCGTCTCGACATAGCCGGCCGCGACCAGCTTGGCGACATGGCGGCGGAAAGCCGCTGCGGCGCCGGCGATATCAGGAAATTCCTTGCGCAGGAATTCGTTCGCGTCGGGATCGCCCTTCCAGTTCATATGAACGCCGATCACCATGGGATCGCTGCCCGGGACCAGCATCAGCTCGCGATCGTCATCGCCGGGTGCGCGGTGGAAGAACTTTGCCAGATACATGCGACCCTCCGAACGCGCCGCCGGGATCGGGGCGCCACGTCTCAGTCGCAGTTTCAGGGAAACCGGTTCATGCCGGCCGGCAAGAGCGTTTTCGAGCGAAGTGGATAGCGGTTCGCGTGAAGAAAACGCGTCCAAAACTACAATCAGCGCCTGTTCAGGCCCTTGGCCACCATGCGCCAGACCAGCAGGTCGATGCGGTCCTGGCCGAAGAACGGCTCGTTCTCGAACACGAAGGTCGGCACGCCCCAATGACCGGAGGCGGCGTGGTCCTTTTCGTTCTCCGTGATCACCCGCTCGTAGCGATCGGGGTCGGCACTGATCGCTTCATCCATCGCGGCGAGATCGAAGCCGGCTGCTTCAGTGGCGCGCGCGAGGTGATCGCCTTCGTTCCATCCCGCCACCGAGCCGTCCCACAGCACGCGCGCGATCGCATCGGTGAATGCGAGCGAGCGGCCTTCGAGCTGCGCCATCGCGCCCAGCCGGGTCAGGCGGTGGATGTAGGGCTGCTCGGCCGCAACATCGAACGTCGTCTTGTCCTGCACGATCGGATCGGGCCTCGGAAAGCGGAACGGGATGCCCTCGTGCTGCGCCACGCGCGTGCTGTCGAGCACCACATAGCGAATGAAGTTCGGGCTGGCCTTCTTGAAGAAGCCGGGCACGCGGACGGCGAGCGGATAGACCGGCCGCAGATTCACCGCGAGATCGTACTCTTCGACGAGCTTGAGCGTCTTCGGCAGCGCCAGATAGCTGAAGGGACTGCGGTAGGAGTAGAAGAGGTCCACGGACAGGGTCATCGCACCGGCTCCATGATCCCGATCATCCCGCCAGTCTGCGCGTCAGCATGCGGAAGCGCAAGATCAGGAGGCCGGCATAGACGAACGTGCCGGTCGAGAACCCGATCCAGACGCCGACCGCGCCGAGCCCGACATTGAAGGCCAGCACCCAGGCGATGGGAAAGGCGACGCACCAATAGCCGATCGCCGCGAACAGCAACGTCATCCTTGTATCGTTGATGCCGCGCAGCGCGCCGGCCATGATGGTCTGGAGGCCGTCGGCGATGAAGAAGGTCGCGCCGACCAGCAGCAGGGTCGCCGTCAGCTCGACAGTGGCCGCGCTGGCCTCGCTGCTCCCGAAGAACAACCGTCCGAGCTCATAGCGGCCGAGGATGATGGCAACGGTCAGGGTCGAGACCAACGCTACGCCAAGTACCGCCGCGACGAGGCCCGCGCGCCTCACCGCGGCCGGGTCGTCGCGGCCGAAAGCATGGCCGACGCGGACCGTCGCCGCCATGCCGATGCCAAGCGGGACCATGAACAGCACGGCCGTGACCTGGAGCGCGATCTGGTGCGCGGCAAGGGCAGTGGTCGAGATCAATCCCATCAGCAGCGCGGCGGACGAGAACAGGCCGTATTCCAGCAGCAGGGAAAACGAGATCGGCGCGCCGACCGCGATGAGCTGTCGCATCAGGGGCCAGTCGATCCGCCACAGATGGGCGAGCGGGCGGTAGTCCGCGAATGGCTTTCGCCATGCGGCGATGGCGAGCACGGCGAGGAAGGTGCCGAGATTGACGAGCGTGGTCGCAAGCCCCGCGCCGAACAGGCCGAGCTCCGGCAGGCCGAACAGGCCGTGGATCAGGCAATAGACCAGCGCCGCGTTGGCGGGGATCGCTGCAACGGTGATCCACAGCGGCGGCTGCGGCCGGTTCACCGCGCTCATCATGCTGCGCAACGCGATGAAGCCGAGCGCCGGCGCGATGCCCCAGGCCAGCCCGTTCAGATAGCGCTGCGCGAGCGCGGCCGATTGCGGCGCCTGTCCGAGCGCCAGCAGGATGCGCTCGCCGTAGAGCGGCGAGGCCATCATCGGCAGCGAGATCAGGAGCGCGATCCACAGGCCGGCGCGCAGGGAGCGGCGGATGCGCTTGACGTCGCCGGCGCCGAACGCCTGCGCGGCCAGCGGCGACACCGCGGCCATCAATCCGAGCCCGAAGGTGAAGCTGACGAAATAGACCGTGTGCGCCAGCGCGGCGGCCGCGACCGCATCCTCGCCGAGCCGCCCGATCAGCGCGAGATCGGTCGTGATCATCGCGATCTGCCCGAGCTGCGTCAGCATCATCGGCACGGCCAGCCGCAGCGTCTCGACGAACTCTTCGGCGAGATGGTTTTGCGGCACGCCGGCTTGCGGCTGCGGACGAGGCTGGACGGTGTCGAGCATGGCGGTTGCAATAGCACAGCCGCACGTCGAAAACATGGCCCCGAGTGCGAGATGCTTCTTCACCCTCTCCCCAAGGGGAGAGGGTGGCTCGCCGCGCAGCGGCGAGACGGGTGAGGGGTATGTCTCCGCGAATTCAAATCAGAGTGGATTCGCGGAGACATACCCCTCATCCGGCGCTTCGCGCCACCTTCTCCCACAAGGGGAGAAGGGAAGAGGAGCCCTCAGCCTTTCCTCTCCGGCACGCGCCTGATCTTCGCGCCGAGCGCGTTCAGGCGTTCGTCGATGCGCTCATAGCCGCGCTCGATCTGGTCGGCGTTGTTGATCGTGGAGGTGCCCTCGGCGCAGACCGCGGCGAGCAGCATCGCCATGCCGGCGCGGATGTCGGGCGAGATCATCGATGCGCCGCGCAGGCGGCTGGGGCCGGCGATGATGGCGCGATGAGGATCACAGAGAACAATTCGCGCGCCCATGGCGATCAGCTTGTCGACGAAGAACATCCGCGATTCGAACATCTTCTCGAACATCAGGATCACGCCGTCGCATTGCGTGGCGGTGACGATCGCGATCGACATCAGATCGGCCGGGAAGGCCGGCCAGGGCTGGTCTTCCAGCTTCGGCACGTGGCCGCCGAAATCGTCCTGGATCTTCAGCGTCTGGTTCGAGGGGACGATGAGATCGTCGCTCTCGATGCGGCAGACGATGCCGAGCCGCTCGAATCCCATGCGGATCGAACGCAGATGCTCGACACCGGCGCGCACGATGCGAAGCGGGGAACGCGTGACGGCCGCAAGCCCGATCAGCGAGCCGACCTCGATATGGTCGGGCTGGATCCGGTAGGTCGTGGCGCCCAGCGCCGCCGGCCCATGCACGATCATGGTGTTGGTGCCGATGCCCTCGATTCGCGCGCCGAGCGCGACCAGGAAATTGGCGAGGTCCTGCACATGCGGCTCGGAGGCCGCGTTGCGCAAATGGGTAACGCCGTCGGCTGCGACCGCTGCGACCAGCGCGTTCTCGGTTGCGGTGACGCTCGGCTCGTCCAGAAACACGTCGGCACCGGCGAGCTTTGCCGCGCGGAATTCGAGCCGGTCGGTCGCGGTGACCTTTGCGCCCAGCTGTTCGAGCGCGAGCACATGGGTGTCCAGGCGGCGGCGGCCGATGACGTCGCCGCCGGGCGGCGGCAGCATCACTTCGCCGCAGCGGGCGAGCAGGGGGCCCGCGAGCAGGATCGAGGCGCGGATACGGACGCAGAGCTCGGGGTCGAGGTCGGCGGCGCGGATGCTCTTGGCGTGGATGTGCAGCGTGTTGCGGGCGGTCCATTCCGCCGCCGCGCCGACCGAGCGGATCAGCTCGACCAGCGTCTCGGTGTCGCGGATCCGCGGTACGTTCTCCAGCGTCACCGGATGTTCGGTGAGCAGGGCGGCGGCGATGATCGGCAGCGCCGAATTCTTGTTGCCGGACGGCTCGATCGAGCCCGAGAGCCGGTGACCGCCCTCGACAATGTACTGGATGGGCGCCACGGGGTTCTCGCTGTCCTGTTGGGTGGGGCTGTTTCGGGCGGAAACTACAGAGAATTGACCGCGGGAGCAATTGCGGCGGCCGCCGGCTGTTGCCGATCCGTTAGCCTCGGTGAGGCTCCCAATCCCTCATGGTGAGGAGCGCGGAACGCGCGTCTCGAACCATGAAGGCCCGGATATCTCGCCCGCGGCCATCCTTCGAGACGCCCGCTTCGCGGGCTCCTCAGGATGAGGCTGGGTGCTTGTAGGCGCGGGTGGTCAGAACAGCCCGATGATATTCCCCACCACATACAGGATCGCGATCAGGATCAGCGCGCCGATCATGACGAAGGAAATCTCGATCGCGATGGCGCCGGTGCCGAGGATGGCGGCCACGGCGGCAAGGAGCCGCTTCTCCCGAAAGATCAGCGCGAGGACCGAGAGCAGGATGGCGAGCAGACCGAGCGAGATTGCGGTGACCGAAGCGGTTTCGCTCCAGCTCCGCCCGGCCGATTTCTCGACCTTGGGCGCCTGATACTCCACGCCCTTCACCCGCGCGATCACGCGGTCCTTGATGCGATGGCCGGTGTCGACGATGACCTGGTCCGCCGGCGGCGGCGGGAAGATCATCGGCACCACCCAGTGCGGCAACACCGCCGCCATCAGCGCCAGCACGCCGACAATGCTGCCGATGATGCCGAGACGGCGGGAGGGGAGGGCGGAACTGGTCGACGCGGAGGCGGTCATGGCATGGCGTTTTCCCGGCCGGAATTGGCCTTACGGGTTCATGCCGTTTCGTCGCGATGGTGGGGGGTGAGGTTCAGCGATGCTGGGATCGGCCTAGCCGTCATGCCCGGGCTTGTCCCGCCTGCGCGGCCGAAGCCGCTTCGGCGAGGCGAAGGCCCGGGCATCCACGTTCTTTGTTCCGCGGAGCAAGGCGTGGATGGCCGGGACAAGCCCGGCCATGACGCTGCGGAAGCAGCGCGC
Source organism: Bradyrhizobium sp. LA2.1 (assembly GCF_040547725.1). Lineage (NCBI taxonomy): Bacteria > Pseudomonadati > Pseudomonadota > Alphaproteobacteria > Hyphomicrobiales > Nitrobacteraceae > Bradyrhizobium > Bradyrhizobium sp. LA2.1. The sequence goes on along the minus strand of NZ_JBEPQI010000015.1, from coordinate 48,483 downwards.
CTCAGATATCGATCGTCGCGCTCAGCGAGTGTTCCTGGATGAAGTCGCGGCGGGGCTCGACCACGTCGCCCATCAGCTTGGTGAAGATGTCGTCGGCCTCGTCGACCTCCTTGACCTTCACCTGCAGCAGCGAGCGCGCATCGATGTCCAGCGTGGTTTCCCAGAGCTGCTCCGGGTTCATCTCGCCCAGACCTTTGTAGCGCTGCAGCGTGATACCCTTGCGGCCGGCGTCGGTGACCGCTTCGAACAGGTCGACCGGGCCGTAGACCATGTGCTCGACGTCCTTGCGCCGCAGCTTGCCAGGGCGGGCATAAACGTCCTGGAGCTTCACGGTGTATTCGTCGAGCTTGCGGGCTTCGACCGAGCCCAGGAAGGCGGCGTCGATGACGGCGGCTTCCTTGACGCCGCGCACGGTGCGCTCGAACTGGAAGCCCTGGCCTTCCACGTACTGGCCGACCCAGCCGCGTTCGACCTCCTCGGCCTGGTTGTCCAGCCGTCCCGCGATGTATTGTGCCGCTGCGGCGGCTTTCTCGGGATCGCCGTAGATCGCCTTGTTGAGCACGCCGGTGATGGCGGCCTGCTCGATCACCTTGCGATTGTAGCGGCTGTGCAGATTGCGCAGGACGCTGCGGACGGTGCGGGCGTCGTCGACCAGCGAGCGCAAATCGCGGCCGGTGCGATCACCGCCGACGCCGGGAATGAAGACGCAGTCGTCGAGGCCTGTGTCGATCAGATAATCCTCAAGCGCCCGCTCGTCCTTCAGATACTGCTCGGACTTGCCGCGGCTGACCTTATAGAGCGGCGGCTGGGCGATGTAGAGGTAACCGCCGTCGATGATGTCGCGCATCTGCCGGTAGAAGAAGGTCAGCAGCAGCGTGCGGATATGGGCGCCGTCGACGTCGGCGTCCGTCATCACGATAATCTTGTGATAGCGCAGCTTCTCGATCGAGAATTCGTCGCTGATGCCGGTGCCGAGCGCGGTGATCAGCGTACCGATCTGCTCGCTGCCCAGCATCTTGTCGGGACGGACGCGCTCGACGTTGAGGATCTTGCCGCGCAGCGGCAGCACCGCCTGGAATTCGCGGTTGCGGCCCTGCTTGGCGCTGCCGCCTGCGGAGTCACCCTCGACGATGAAGAGTTCGGACTTGGCCGGATCCTTTTCCTGGCAGTCGGCGAGCTTGCCGGGCAGCGAGGAGACCGAGAGCGGGCTCTTGCGCGTCAGCTCGCGCGCCTTTCGCGCGGCTTCGCGCGCCGCAGCCGCCTGGATCACCTTGCCGACGATCATCTTGGCTTCCGAGGGGTGCTCCTCGAACCAGGCCTGGAGCGCCTCGTTGAGGACGTTCTCGACCACGGGACGCACTTCCGAGGACACCAGCTTGTCCTTGGTCTGCGACGAGAATTTCGGATCGGGCACCTTCACCGAGAGAACGGCGGTGAGGCCTTCACGGCAGTCGTCGCCGGTCAGCGCGATCTTTTCCTTCTTGGCATTGGCCTCGGCATAGCCGTTGACCTGGCGCGTCAGCGCGCCGCGGAAACCGGCCAGATGGGTGCCGCCGTCACGCTGCGGGATGTTGTTGGTGAAGCACAGCACGTTCTCGTGGTAGCTGTCGTTCCACCACAGTGCGGCCTCGACGCCGATGCCGTTGGCTTCCGCGCGCACCATGATCGGCGCCGGCACGATCGCCTTCTTGTTGCGGTCGAGATATTTGACGAACTCCTCGACACCGCCGGAATAGTGCATCTCCTCGCGCTTCTCGACCGCATGGCGCATGTCGGAGAGGGCGATGTTGACGCCGGAATTGAGGAAGGCGAGCTCGCGCAGCCGGTGCTCCAGCGTCGCAAAATCATATTCGATGTTCTTGAAGGTTTCCGTCGAGGCCTGGAAGGTCACCTCGGTGCCGCGCTTGCCCGGCGCGTCGCCGACCACCACCAGCGGTGCGACCGCATCGCCATGGGCGAACTCGATGTAGTGCTCCTTGTTGTCGCGCCAGATGCGCAAGCCGAGCTTGCTCGACAGCGCGTTGACGACGGAGACGCCGACGCCGTGCAGGCCGCCGGAGACCTTGTAGGAATTCTGGTCGAACTTTCCGCCGGCATGGAGCTGGGTCATGATGACCTCGGCCGCGGAGATGCCTTCGCCCTTGTGGATGTCGACGGGAATGCCGCGACCGTCGTCGCGCACCGTGACGGAATTGTCGGCATTGAGCACGACGTCGACGCGCGTGGCATGGCCCGCGAGTGCCTCGTCGATCGCGTTGTCGACGACCTCGTAGACCATGTGGTGCAGGCCGGAGCCGTCGTCGGTGTCGCCGATATACATGCCCGGGCGCTTGCGGACGGCGTCGAGACCCTTGAGCACGCGGATCGATTCCGCCCCGTAATCGCTCGGATTTGAGGGCTCGTTTTCGGCAGGCGTCTGCCGAGCAGGTTCTGTCATGAGAGGCCTTCGAGATGTCGCCCGAATCAGCCGCGCAAAAGGCGCTGATTTGCAGGCTATTTGTGCCATGAAAGACCGCTTGCGCCTAGCGCAAAGTATCTTCCGGCAACCCTTTGACGAAATAGGGATTTTTTGCCGGTTTTCAAGGCTCCTGGAGGCCGATTCTGGGGCTTGCGAAAAGGCCGATTCGAGGTCCTGTTTTTAGCTCTTGAAGGCGTGGATTTTGCGGGGCGGAGAAGCGCGTTCCCAGGCGCCGTGGCGCCCCGGAACAGGTCACTGGGTTCAGTAGATCTGATCCGGCTTCTTGTCGTCGTCGCCCAAGCTGAGGGACCAGGCCTCGCCTGAGGCCACGGTGATGGTATCGGTGCGCACCGCATAGCCCGACACGACCAGCTTGTAGGAATATTTGCCGGGCGGCAGATCCAGCGTTTGTGGGTGATTGACGCCGCCCGCGATCTTGATGGTCTGATCGTTGATCGTGAGCGAAGCCGTGTCCGGCGCGAGATAGCCGAATATCAGCCGCGCTTGTCCTGCTATCGGCAGGAAATTGGCCTTCGCCGCGGCCTCCGTATTCCGCTGCACCAGGCTGACAATGGTCTCGTCCTGCGCGCGGCCAAGCTTCAGGGTGGCCGGCCCCTTGGGGGAGGCGAAGGCGAGCTGCACATGATCGGCGGCAACCACAGTGCTTTCAGGCCTTTCCTCCCAGCCGCGCTTTGCGAGTTCCGTGCGGTAGAAGGCGAGCACATCGCTGAGCTGGGCCTGCACATGGGCTTCGAGCCCGACCCGCAGCGGGATTTCGATGCCGGTCATATGGGTGGTGTTGGAGCTGGAGAAGTTGTGTTGCTTCGGCACCGGCATCTCGGCGTTTGGATCCGCCGGTGTGAGTGCGGCCGAAGTTTGCGGTGACGGGTGCGGCAGCCATCCGCCGGCGCCTGCGGCGACCAGGCCGCCCGCGAGAAGAGCGAGGCCGCACGCGAACAGCCGCCATCGTGCCGGGACCTTCGTTCTGCGCCTCACCGTCGTCATGCCACTCTCCAGGGATGTCGCGCGTTGTAGTCTTCGCGCGATGCAGCGGCTGCGACACAGTCGCCGCCGCCTCCGGACGACTAGTCGCCCCACCAACTGGACAGGTTCAACCTGGCCGTTACAGGCACAGGCGGCGGGATCAATACATCTGAAGCGGCAGCACGTCGCCGCTTGGCCCCACCAGGAGGCCCCAGGCGTCGCCGGCGGCTACGGTCAGGGTCTCGTTGCGAGCGGGCTGCCCGGGCAGGCGCAGCGCGTACTGATACTTGCCGGGCGGTAGATCCAGCATCGGGCCTTTTGGCGATTGCGGGCCGCCGGCAACGCATCCAGCGCGCCAAATGAAGAATCCACTGCCGGCACTCCCTTCTATACGCGATGATATTTCGCGCAGGCTTTCGAAGCGGATCCCGCCGAACGATTTCCTAGCGAAGAAGGATGAGTCGTGGCGTTGGGGCCGACATGAATCGCCACGACTTGTCGCGCTTAGTCCCTCGCTCTTTCGAGCGCGTGTCGAATGACCTTTTGCTCATCCTCCGTCATCTGCGTCGCGCCAAGCTTGAAGGTTAGCTTGTCGATCTTGCCGGTGAAGCGGAAGGGCAGCTTATAGCTGTCGTCCACCGTCGTGCGGGTGTCGCTGCCGATGTCAAACGTTTCGTCGATGGCCATAAGAAACGGAATCGTGTGCGGGATCGTCTTTGCGGCCACCAGCTTGCCATCGGCCGTCAGTACACCGGTGCCACCCTTGCCCGGACCGGGTCCGTTGTACTTGAAGTCGAATACAATGGTGTGCTTGCCCGGCTTGAGCGCATCGGTAAACAAGTCGCGACCGCCAATGCCGCCTTCCCAGCGGTACCGTTCTAGATCGAGCAGGTTATAGACGAAGACTGGTTTGCCTTTGAGCAGGTAGAGGGCGTATCCGCCAAAGCGACCGCCTAGAGTGGCGATCATTCCTTCCGCGCCGCCCTTAGGAACGGTAACCTCGGCCGTGATCGTGTAATCCTTATTGAGAAGGCTCGGAGCGTTAGCGTCAGGGATGCCAGCGTTCTCACCAGAATATGTGAAAACGGTTCGTCCGGCGGTCGCGCTTGGGCGCGGTGTCACAATGCGGGGCAGGACCGAGTTGTCCAGCGGAAAGACCTGGTATTTCGCCGCCTCCGACAGGAACAACGCTTGCAACTCCTTGAGCTTGTCGGGATTCTTGGCTGCGAGGTCATTGGCCTGCGAGTAATCCTCGGCGATGTTGTAAAGCTCCCACTTGTATTCATTGATCCCCGGCAGCTTGGCGGTGCCCAGAAGCCAGGGAGGCGCAGGCGGCGTCGTACATGCATACCAACCATCGTGATAGATGCCGCGGTTCGCGAACATCTCGAAATATTGCGTGTCGCGCTTTGACGGCGCGTTGGCGTTGGCCTGGTCAAACGTATAGGCCATGCTGACGCCCTCGATGGGCCTTTGCTTGATGCCATTGACGGTGTCGGGAGCCTGAATGCCTGTGGCTTCCAGAATCGTCGGCACGATGTCGATCATGTGATGGAATTGGCTGCGGATGCCGCCGACGTCCTTGATGTGGCCGGGCCATGAGATGGCCATGCCTTGCCGGGTGCCGCCGAAGTGCGATGCCACCTGCTTGGTCCATTTGAACGGGGTATCGAAGGCCCACGACCACGCCACCGACATATGCGGGTAGGTCTTGTCGGAGCCCCAATCCTCGTAATGGAGCATCAGCTCGGTTTCGGGCAGTTTCAGAATGCCGTTGTAGGCGGTCATCTGGTTCGGAGTGCCCTCGAGCGTTCCTTCGGCGCTGGTGCCATTGTCGCCGCTGATGTAGATGATCAGCGTGTTGTCGAGTTTGCCCATGTCCTCGACCGCCTGGATGACGCGGCCGATTTCGTAGTCGGTATAGGCCGCATAGCCGGCAAACACCTCGGCTTCGCGCGCGTACAATTTCTTCTGGATGAACGAGAGCGAGTCCCATTTCGGCAGCGTATCCGGCCAGGGAGTGAGCTGGGTGTTCGCCGGGATCACCCCGAGTTTCTTCTGATTGGCGAAGATCTGCTCGCGCAGCTTCTCCCAACCCATGTCGAACTTGCCCTTGAACTTCTCGCTCCATTCCTTCTTCGGCTGATGTGGCGAATGGGTGCCGCCGGGCACGTAGTAGACGAAGAACGGCTTCTCGGGCGCCGCCGCGTTCAGTCCGTTCATGTAGTTGATGGCGTCATCCGCCATGTCGGTGATGAGGTTGTAGCCGGTCTTGCCGACCCATGGAAAAACCTGGCTCGTGTTGCGGAAAAGGTAAGGCGTCCACTGGTCGGTCTCGCCGCCCATGAAGCCGTAGAAATATTCGAATCCCATTCCGACCGGCCATTGGTCGAACGGCCCGGCCGAGCTGTACAGATAGGTTGGGGTGTTATGGTTTTTGCCGAACCACGAGGTGGCAAATCCGTTATCCCGCAGAATGGTCCCGATCGTCGCACTTTCCTGGCCAATGACGGAATCGTAGCCCGGATAGCCGGTGGACATTTCACCGATCACGCCAAACCCGACCGAGTGGTGGTTGCGGCCGGTGATCAGCGCTGCCCGCGTCGGCGAGCAGAGCGCTGTCGAGTGAAACTGCGTGTAACGCAGGCCCGCCTTGGCGATGCGATCCATGTTCGGGGTCGGGACCACCCCACCGAAGGTGCCGGTCACGCCATAACCCTGGTCGTCGGTCATGATCAGCAGCACGTTCGGCGCGCCTTTGGGCGGCACAACGGACGGTGGCCAGTATGGCTTGGAGTCCGTGGCATCTTCCTTGATCACGCCTTCGAACTTCGGAGGCTCAGGCGGAAGCTGCTTGCCATCGATGGTTGTCGTGGCGCTCGGCGAACCCGGCGTGCCGGTGGTTTGCTGCGCGAGGCTGGTCGTCTCCAGAGCACACAGCATAAAAGCGACCGTCAGTGCGGTGCCGCAAAGCAGCAAGTTGCGGTGGTTTAGTAAGCGGCTTTCTGGCTTTGAGCTATCGTCAACGTGACGGGTACGCGTCATTGGAAGCTCCCTCTTGGAGACGTCAGAACCCTGTTGACGCCTATTCGGGAGGCAATGCCGCAACGCTCTGTTGATCTAGATCAACTTTCCGCCCACGGGTCCGAAACGCCGGCTGCGCGTGGGCGCACCTGCTTCGTCGCACCTCAATACATCTGCAGCGGAAGCACGTCGCCGCTTGGCCCCACCAGGAGGCCCCAGGCATCGCCGGCGGCAACGGTGAGGGTGTCGGTGCGGGCGGGCTGACCGGGCATACGCAGCGCGTACTGGTACTTGCCGGGCGGGAGGTCGAGCATCGGGCCTTTCGGCGATTGCGGGCCGCCGGCGCCGGCCGCGATCTTGATGGTCTGCTTGTTGATCGTCAGCGACGCCTCCTTCGGCCCGATATTGCCGAGCATCAGCCTGGCCTGTCCCGCCTTGGGCATGATGTCGGCCTTGGCCGCTGCCTGCGGATTCCGCTGCACCAGGCTGACCGTTGTCTCCTCCCTGGCGCGGCCGAGCTTCAGCATGGCCGGACCCTCCGGCGAGGTGAACGCCAGCTCCGCCCGCTCGGCGGTAACCGTCGCGCCGTCAGTCTTTTCCTGCCAGCCGCGCTTGGTGAGCTCTGCGCGATAAAAGGCGAGGACATCTGAGAGCTCAGCCGGAATGCTGGCTTCGAGCTCCTTGCGGAAAGACTGATCGCTGCCGGGGAATTTCGTCGAGCTGATCCCGCTCGAGCTGCGCTGCGTCGGCACCGGCAGGGCGGAATCGGGATCGGGCTTCAGCGGCTCGGTCGATTTGGCTTGGATCGGCTTTGCTTCTGCCGATTTGGCCTCAACCGGCTTCGCCGCAGCCACCATGAGGCCCGATCCGGTGCCGCTGACATTCACCTTCGGGCCCATCTGCATCACGGTCATCGAGATCGATTTGCCGGCCTTGGAGAATTCCATCACCGCCATGTTGGGCTGGTTGATGACGGAGGGCTGCTCTTTCCAGCCCGCGTTCTTCAGCGATGCGCGGTAGAAGCTGCCGAGAGCCTTCACGCTCGACGTGGAAGAGAATTCGAGCCGGCCGTCGCCGCCTTCGAACGTCACGCCTTCGGCGGTCTCGGGCAGCGGCACCGGTGTCTTGCTGTCGGCGAGCGCATTGAGCGGCGCATCGGAGAGTCCGGCGGCCTGCACCTTGCGCCGCGCCTCGTCGGTGGCGATGAGTTGCTTGGCCGCACCGAGCGCGTCACCAAGAAATTTCTCATCGGCTTCTTTCTTCGCCTTGGCGCGGGCGGCCAGCGCGGATTCTTTCACCTGCACGTTCAGGCTGATCATGGTGAAATCATATTTGCGGCCAAGCCGCAGCACGCCGGTCTCCTCGGCGTTGGAGACTTTGATCGCGACTTCGTCGCCGGGCGCGAGCGGCGCGCTGCCATCTTCCTGCCAGCCGCGCGCGGCGAGCTCGCGATGATAGAAGGCGAGCACGGCGGGCAGCTCGGCCATCGCGGCGGCCGACATCTCGCGCTTGTTGGAGTCGGCGCTGCCGAGGCCCCTGGCCGTCTTGGTCGGATTCGGCCGCGGCAGGCCGGCAAGATCGCCATCGGCCTTGAGTTCGCCGGGCAGGGCGAACGGCGCCACCCGGATGTCGATATTGGTGCGGCCGTCGTCGCGGCGTGTCAGCGTCAGCATCACCGGCTTCTGCTGGTAGAAGCCGGTGTCCTTGCTGTCGGGGTGCGCGTAGAAGGCGCGCAGGCCGTTGGGAACGGTTTCATCCAGGCTGGTCGTCCAGCGCGCGGCGGTTTCCGGCGTGAGTTTCTGCCAGCCGATCGCGGCCATCTGGCTGGCGTAGAAATCCGACGTCGCATCGAGCGCGCTCGGCGCAATGCAGCCGAGATAGGGCCGGGTCCCATCGAACATGATGTCGCTCGCGCCGTCCGGAAACGGCACGTTCCCGTAGATCCGGTCGGTCGTGTAGTAGACCACGGATTGATCGGGCCGGCCGAGGGCCTGCGTGAAGTGAACCGAAAGGCCCTGCCGTCCCTTCTTGAAGTTCAGATTGGTGCTCTTCTCCTCCAGTGGCCTCACATAGGGCACCCAGCCGTCGGCGCTCAGGAGTTTCTTCACCGCCGGCGACGTCACGGCTTCCGGCGTCGGCATGCGGTATTCGACGCGGTAGGGATCGGGGCGCGAGGTGTCTTCCACGGCGCCCTCGAGCTGCGGCAGCGCATGGACGTCGACGATGCCTCCGTCGGCGGCGGCCGCGATCGAGCAGCTCGCCATCAGGACAAGGCCGCAGGCAAGCAGCTGCCATCGTGCCGGGACTTGGGTCCCGCGCGGGATCATCGACATCGTCACGTCTCCAGGATATCGCGCACGGCTCAGGCGTGCGCATTTGCAGCCTGCGACACCGTCGACGCGGCCTCAGACGAGAAGTCGCGGCAGAAACCCGTGAGGTTCAATACAGCAGGAGCGGCGCCCATGCCTCTCCGTCGCGCCCGACCGTCAGCTCCCAGGTATCGCCGGCGGCGAAGTTGAGGATGTTCGTCGTGGCTGGATGGCCCGGCACGCTCACCTCGTAGGAATATCTGCCGGGCTGCAGATCCAGCGAAACCGCGTAGGCGCCGGCGGCGTGCTTGATGGTCCGGTCGTTGATCGTGAGCGTGGCTTCCGTTTCGCTGATATTGGAGAACACCAGCTTCGCCTGGCCGGGCTCGGGCATCACGTTCGCATTGGCCGCGACAGATGCATTCTTCTGCACGAGATTGACGGCGGTGCTGGCGTCTTTGCGGTCGAGCGCCAGCATGCCAGGTCCGAGCGGGGAGGCGAAGGCGAGCTTGACGTGATCGGCGGAGACCACCGCGCCATCGCGCTGCTCCTGCCAGCCGAGCTTGCTGAGCTCGGTGCGGTAGAAGGCGAGGACGTCGCCGAGCTCGGCGGGCACGGTGGCCTCCAGCCTAGTGCGGAGCGGCGTTTCAACGCCCTTGACGACGGTGGTGTGCGTTCCTCGGTAGCTGTAACGGGTTGGCGCGGGCAGCTTGGCAGCGGGGTCCGGCGTGAGCGCCGACACGAACAGCGGCGACAGATGCGGCACCCAGGCGCTGGCGCTTGCTGCGAGCATGCAGACCGCGAGCAAGAGCAGGCCGCACGCAAACGCCAGCCATTGAGCCGGGACTCGCGCCCCGGTCCTTACCGTCCGCATCTCATTCTCCAAGGGTTTTCGCGCGTGACGTCATTTGCGCGCTGGCGAAGGCCGTGACAGGCATCGCCGCGGCCTCAAAAGGCTAGTCGCGATTGCAAACGGCCGGGTTCAACGGCGCGGTCTATCGCCGGGCGGAGACACGTCCGCTCTCGACGTCAAAGACATCGCCGCCTGCGCCAATGTCGGCAAAGGCGGCGGGGTCGGCGCCGGTCAGCCACACCTGCGCGCCGAGCTTGCGCAGCTCCTCGAACAGCGCCGCGCGCCGGTTCGGATCGAGATGCGCGACGACCTCGTCGAGCAGCAGCAGCGGCACGATGCCGGTCATCTCGGCGACCAGGCTCGCATGCGCCAGCACCAGGCCAATCAGCAGCGCCTTCTGCTCGCCGGTCGAGGCATCGCGCGCCGGCATGCTCTTCGGCGCATAGATCACCTGGAGATCGGTGAGGTGCGGGCCGTCGGTGGTGCGGCCGGCGATGGCGTCGCGCGGGCGGTTGTCGCGCAGGATCTGGCGGTAGCGGTCCTCGACCGACGTCGCGGTCTCGTTGAGCAGTGCGTTCTCCATCCAGCCGTCCAGCGCGATTTGCGCGGACGGAAAGGCGGATTTCTGCGCGCGCGCGTTGAGCATGCCGGTGAGGCGCGCTGCGGTCTGGCCGCGCGTTGCGGCGATCGCGACCGCAAGCTCTGCGGTCTCGCGCTCGATCGCATCACACCAATGGTCGTCGTAATTGCGCGTCTCGAGCAGGCGGTTGCGCGACCGCAGGGAGCGTTCGAGCGCGGAGATGCGGCTGGAATGCTCGCTGTCGATCGCCAGCACCAGGCGGTCGAAGAAGCGCCGCCGCTCGGACGCGGCGCCCATGAACAGCCCGTCCATCGCCGGCGTCAGCCACACCATGCGGATGTGGTCGCCGAAGGCGGTGGCCGAATTGACCGGCTCGCGGTCGATGCGGCAGCGCCGGCTGATCGTGCTGTCGGGGCGCGGCGCGTCGATGCCGGTGCCGAGCGTGGCGAGCCCCAGCGCGCCCTCGACCTGCGCGGACACGGCCCAGGAGCCGTCGCCCTGGTTGTCGGCGACATCTTCCAGCGTGGCGCGCCGCAAGCCGCGGCCTGGCGACAGGAACGAGATCGCCTCGATGCAATTGGTCTTGCCGGCCCCGTTCGGCCCGACCAGCGCCACCATGTCAGCCGCCGTCTCGAGCCCCGCCGCCCGGTAATTGCGAAAATGCGTCAGCGTCAGGCGTTGAATGCGGGAGGGGGTCATCAGTTCTTCGTCATGGACGCGCGTTCTCCCTTCGGGAGCCTGCCGTAGGGTGGGTAAAGGCGCGCGCTTCGCGCGCCGTGCCCAACGTCTTACTGCGACCTGCGTTGCGGCATGGTGGGCACGCTTTCGCCTTCGCTCTTCGAGCTACGGCGCAAGCTTTGCCCACCCTACGGCTTCGATGGATGGTCGAGAGAGCGTCCCTCACACCCGCATCGGCATCAGCACGTAGAGCGCGCTCTTGTCGTCCTTGTCCTGCACCAGCGTCGGCGAGCCGGGGTCGGCGAGCTTCAGCGTGGCGACGTCGCCTTCGATCTGGGCGGCGATGTCGAGGAGGTAGCGCGAGTTGAAGCCGATATCGAGGGCATCGGAGGCGTATTCGACTTCGAGCTCTTCGGTCGCGCTGCCGGAATCAGGGTTGGTGACCGATAGCACCAGCTTGCCCGGCGACAGCGAGAGCTTCACGGCGCGGCCGCGCTCGCTGGAGATGGTGGAGACGCGGTCGACCGCGTTCTCGAAATCCTTCTTGTCGACGACGAGTTCCTTGTCGTTGCCCTGCGGGATCACGCGGCCATAGTCGGGGAAGGTGCCGTCGATCAGCTTCGAGGTCAGCACCACATTGCCGATGGTGAAGCGGATCTTGGCCTGCGACAGCTCGATCGTGACTTCGGCCTCGTTGTCCTCGATCAGGCGCTGCACCTCGCCGACGGTTTTCCGCGGCACGATCACGCCGGGCATGCCGTCAGCGCCCTTGGGCTGGACCAGGTCGAGCTGGGCGAGGCGGTGGCCGTCGGTGGCAACGCCGCGCAGGGTGGCGGCCGTGGCCGTGCCCGCGGCGTGCAGATAGATGCCGTTGAGATAATAGCGCGTCTCTTCGGTCGAGATCGCGAACTGGGTGCGGTCGATCAGCCGCTTGACGTCCTTGGCGGCGAGCGAGAACGAATGCGACATGTCGCCGGCGGCAAGATCCGGGAAATCATTCTCCGGCAGGGTCTGCAGCGTGAAGCGCGAGCGGCCGGCGCGGATCGCCAGCACGGCGCGGTCGCCGTCGGCCTCCAGCACGATCTGCGAGCCGTCGGGCAGCTTGCGCACGATGTCGTAGAACATGTGCGCCGGCACCGTGGTGGAGCCCGCGGTCGCGGTTTCGGCCGGGAGCGTCTCCGTTACCTCGAGGTCGAGGTCGGTCGCCTTCAGCGACAATTTCGCGTTCTCGGCGCGGACCAGCACGTTGCCGAGGATCGGAATGGTGTTGCGGCGCTCGACCACGCGGTGGACATGACCCAGCGATTTCAGGAGTTGCGCGCGTTCGACCGTAACCTTCATTGCACTACTCGCCCGATCCCCAAGGAAACACAACGTTGGAAAAGCCGGGCGGCGGGACGCGCGCCACGGCATCGAAGACCCCGAAAAGCCGGATCATCCAGCCGATATGACCAAAGCCGTCAGGGTCGCGCAAGGTGGCGCGGAAAGCCATCCGTTTCAAGGGATTGGGGGGTGGTTCCCCACGATTTACAGCCCAAAAGGAGGGCGGCCGTCCCGGCAAACGAACACCGCCGCCCAGGCATGGCCGGGGCGGCGGGATAATGGCAGGAGCCTTAGGCGTTTATTCCTGAAGCTGGCGCTTCAGCGACTCGACTTCCTCGGACAGCGCCGTGTCCTTGTTGACCAGCGCCTCGATCTTGCGCACGGCGTGCAGCACCGTGGTGTGGTCGCGCCCGCCGAAGCGGCGGCCGATCTCGGGCAGCGAGCGCAGGGTCAGCGTCTTGGCGAGATACATCGCCACCTGGCGCGGACGGACCACGTTGGCGGTGCGGCGCGAGGACAGGAGGTCGGAACGGCTGACATTATACTGCCGCGCCACCACGCGCTGGATGTCCTCGATCTTGATCCGCTTCGGCTCCTGCGGCCGGACCAGATCGCGCACCTCACGCTCGGCCATCTCCAGCGTCACCGGCTGGTTATTCAGCTTCGAGTGCGCGAGAAGCCGGTTGATCGCGCCTTCGAGGTCGCGGCCGTTATGGGTGATGGTGCGAGCCAGATAGAGCAGCACCTCCTCCGGCACGTCGAAGGTGGCGTGATGGGCGCGGGCCGCGGCGACGCGCGACTTCAGGATGCCATGCCGCAGTTCTTCGCCGAGCGAGCCCATCTCGACCACGAGACCGCCGGCGAGACGCGAGCGCACGCGATCGTCGAGGCTTTCGAGGTCGGACGGTGGACGGTCGGCCGCGATCACGACCTGGCGGCCGGCATCGATCAGCGCGTTCAGCGTGTGACAGAACTCGGCCTGGGTCGACTTGCCCTGCAGGAACTGGAGGTCGTCGATCACCAGCACGTCGATGCCGCGCAGCGCTTCCTTGAAGGCGAGCGCCGTCTGCGTCTTCAGCGCGGCGACGAAGCCGTACATGAATTTTTCCGCGGTGAGATAGAGCACCTTGCGCTCGTTGCCGGAATTGCCGGCCCAGGTCACGGCCTGGAGCAGATGCGTCTTGCCGAGGCCAACGCCCGCATGGATGTAGAGCGGGTTGAACATGACGGGGTCGCCGCGACGCCCTTCGGCGACCTGGCGAGCCGCCGCATGCGCCAGCGTGTTGGAGCGGCCGACGACGAAGCTTGCAAAGGTCAGGCGCGGATCGAGCGGCGAGCCGCCGAGCGCGTCGTGGTTTGCGGAGACCGGCGCAGTCGCCGTCGAGCGCAGTTCCGGCGCGGGTGCGCGGCGTGTTTCGACCGGCGCAGGCGTCTCCTTCTGCTGCACGACCGGGCGCACCGCGGAGCGAACGGTGAGATCGATGCGATGAACTTCCGGCGCCTCGGCCTGCCAGCACGACAGTACGCGCTCGGCATAATGCGCCTGAATCCAGCTCTTCAGGAAGCGCGTCGGCACCGAGAGCCGCACGCTCTCCTCCTGCACGCCTTCCAGATCCATACGGGCGAACCAGCTCGTATAGACGTCTTCGCCTACGTTCGAGCGCAGCCGGCTCTTCACGCGTGACCAGCGATCCTGTTCCGATGTGTTCATCGTCAAAAAACTTCTATTGAGAGATAAAGTTGCGTTGTGAGTGCCATGAAGGGGTCCCGCCAGGATCCTTCAAAGGGCACGACCTCGAGCGATTCCATCGTCGGACACAGCTCCGCCGTTCAGCGCGAACGCCGCGGGTCGGACTGGCGATGTCAGAGATGGAGGGGTCGCGAGGTCAGCGCGTACTCGGCGCTCCGCCACACGCGGGAGGCTGGAGGTTGGGCTGATCTAAACCGGCATCGTTGGAGTAGGTGGCTTGTTTCAATACCGCGTTGAGTCCGTAAGACATGATACCCTCCCCGTCCTGCCGTGATTGCTCACGGCAAGGTCCTGCGTGTCCTGAAGACAACTGCGACTGAAGTCGCCGATGTCCCGCCCGTCTGCACTGTTCGTCCGCTCGGCTACGCCATCACGTGTGTCGCGGTAGTTTCATGACATCTCTCGTTTGCGTCTTGCGCGAGCGGGATCGAAGATCCCACTTGGAGACATTCAGACAAAGAGCTACCGTTCCCATATTGCTATGGGTTTTGAACCGACAATCGCTTGTTGAAGCGTCGCCTACGTGCACACCGCCGCCGATTTGCACGCTCGCCCCGTTTCTAAAACCGCGCTGGTCTTGAGATCGTGGGCGCTGCGGACGACTTAAGGAATACACTATGCGGAAAGACTCGCAACGAAATTGATTCACACTTGAGGCGACTAAAAACTTGACCAGCGTTAACGGCGCGCGGGAGTTGTGCACAGGCTTGCGAGCAAGAGTTTGAATCCGTGCACAGATTCGAAGGCGCCGCGCGTCATGTGACAAATCTCCGCCACCGCCAAAAATTTTTTACAAAAGCGTCACGCGCACGCCTTGCGGGCAATTTTTCCAAATGCTTGTCGGCGCTATGTCGATAAGTGATTATTGAGACACCGCTTTTTGAGTCTCGTTTCGCAGGGTAACTCCATCGCGAACCGGTTCCGGGAAAACTACGGTGTGCAGAACTCTCGCGCGCGCGGATTCAACTTAAGCCCGCCCCGCAGGGGTTTTTCGCAGCGCAGTGAAAGTTTCCGCTGTTGCAAAAACATCCGCCAGTGAAATTACGGGCGCAGCGCAGCGAAGACGACAAGAGTCTTCCAACGGAAGAGTGGTCGCCCAACGACCGCAAGCGTGAATTGTGACAGGCAACAAAAAGCCCGGCGCGAGCCGGGCTGATTGACGAGCGCGATGTCGATCCGATCAGTCGATCGGATGACTCGACGAGCTTACTTCGCGAGCTTGGCGATCTGCGCGGTGAGCCGGGAGACTTTGCGGCTGGCGTTGTTCTTGTGAACGATGTTGCGCTGCGCGGCCTGCATCAGCGCGGGCTCGGCGCTCGCCATCGCCTTCAGCGCGGCGGCGCGGTCGCCGGTGGCGATGGCTTCTTCGACGGTACGCACGGCACCGCGCATCTGGGTGCGGCGCGACTTGTTGACGGCGGTGCGGCGGGCGATCTTGCGCGTCGCTTTCTTGGCGGAAGTGGTATTGGCCATGGTCTCAATATCCTTTGCGGTACCGGTCGCGTCTTGGTCGGGTAGCGCCGGCTGCTTGACCGCTTAATCGACGCTCGGATTTAGGGTGTTCGGTTGCTGGGCTGTTCCCGGAACATGAGCGACGGCCTTGCGGTCGTCTCTGAGGCTCCAAGCCTTTAGAGCTCATGGAGCCTGCAACTGCTCAAAGAACAGCGGCGGCAGGATTGCGCCCACCGCCAGTTGGCGCCCTTATAGAGGGGGTCTGCGGCACCGTCAACGCTTTCCGGGGCTGGAAAACAGGCCCTGAGAGCTCCAGCGCGCGCCGTAACGCCCTGAAGAGGTTGAATTTCTGCCGTCGCCCGGCTATTGGCTGGCGGCATTGCAGAGGTCGTCCGATCGGACGACCATATAGGTGAGGCATGATCCGCGGCATTTTCCGACTGATTGGGCTGTTGCTGCTGGCCGGCGGGTTCATCTTCATGGTCTATGACGGCGCCCGCTGGGTGGCCGACCAGACCCTGCGGTTCACCCGGTTCGGCCAGTTCTGGAACGACATCAACCAGGCCAGCCAGACGGCGTTCCGCACCTGGGTCGAGGCCAAGGCGCCCTGGCTCTGGACCTCGGTGATCCGCCTGGTGCTGGATCAGCCGGTTTTCGCCGTGCTCGGCATTTTGGGCATCCTGCTGATGATTCTGTTCCGCCCGCGGAAACCCTTGATCGGATATTCCCGGGATTGATCTTTCAATTCCCGCCGAGACTGACCCTCGCGTTGACGGCAGCCGTAACAGGGCTGCTCCCTCCTGCGTAGATACCTATATTCCCACCTTGATCGCGAGCGCGCCGCCTGAGCCCTTGGCTTGTTGCATTGGCTCAAGCGACGGACAGCTCGTCTCGGAGAGCCAATCATGCTGTTCATGCGCAAGACCACCGTATTGCCGAGCGCCACGGAGGCGCTGCCGGGCCGTGCGCAAGCCATTCCCACCGCGACCACCCATTTCGTCAACGGCGCGAAGTTGCAGCCGCCTTATCCCGCGGGCCTCGAGCAGGCTGTGTTCGGGCTCGGTTGCTTCTGGGGCGCCGAGCGCAAGTTCTGGGAGCTCGGCGACGGTGTTTACGCGACCGCTGTCGGCTATGCCGGCGGCCACACGCCGAACCCGACCTATGAGGAGACCTGTTCGGGACGCACCGGCCACACCGAAGTGGTGCTGGTCGTGTTCGATCCGAAGAAAATCTCTTACGAGAAACTCCTGAAGACGTTCTGGGAGAGCCACAACCCGACGCAGGGCATGCGTCAGGGCAACGACGTCGGCACGCAGTACCGAAGCGCGATCTACACTTATTCAGATGCGCAGAAGAAAGCGGCCGATGAATCGAAGGCGCTCTATCAGAAGGCGCTTGCCGCAAAAGGTCTCGGCGCCATCACCACCGAGATCGCGCCCGCCGGCGCGTTCTATTTCGCCGAGGACTACCATCAGCAATATCTGGCGAAGAACCCCGCCGGCTATTGCGGCCTCGGTGGCACCGGCGTGTCCTGCCCGATCGGCGTGGGCGTGAGCGCATAAGTTCGCCACGAACAACTCGTCATGCCCGGGACAAGCCCGGGCATGACGGAGTGCGCGGCGCCATCGCATCCGCATTGCCGCGCTGACACCCCCCTCAACGCTTTGTTAACCATAACCGGTGCAAGACTGGACCGTCTCGTTTCGAGGGATAGGTCCTGTGCCGGTTGCACGCGTGTTTCGATGGTCGATCTTGACAGCCTCCTTGGCAGCGTCCGCCGCGCTTGCCCTCGGCGGCTGCATGCAGACCGCCGGTCCCGTCGCGGTCATGCAGCCCCGTGCCGATCTCGATTCCATGGCCTATGGCCAGCCCTATGGCGCACCGCAGCCGGTCGTCGTCGCCGACGGTGGCGGCGCCATCGGCGCGTTGCGCAATTCCTTTGCCTCGTCGCCTGCACCCATGCCGGTCGGCTACGCAGCGCCGATGGCGGCGCCGGTGCGCTACGACTCCTCCTATCATCTCGATGCCGGCGACAGGCTGCGCGTCGTGGTCTACGGCCAGGAAGGCCTCACCAACAGCTACGCCATCGATGCCGGCGGTTCGATCACCATGCCGCTGATCGGCGGAGTGCCGGCCCGCGGCCGCACCCCGGCGGGTCTCGCCGGTGAAATCGCCGCACGCCTGCGCAACGGTTACATCCGCGAGCCCTCGGTCGCGGTCGAGATCGAAGCCTACCGCCCGTTCTTCATCCTCGGCGAAGTCACCGCGCCCGGCCAGTATCCTTATGTGCCGAACATGACGGTCGAAAGCGCGGTCGCGATTGCCGGCGGCTTCTCGCCCCGCGCCAAGCGCGACGTGGTCACCGTCACGCACACCGAAGCCGGCGGCGCGATGCGCGCCATCGTCCCGCTCGGCACTCCCTTGAGCCCCGGCGACACCGTGTTCGTCGGCGAGCGCTGGTTCTAGCTCACCGCCTGAAATCCAGCCGTCCGTTCGGAAAGCATCCGTCGATGCGCGTGCCATCGACCACGAGCCCGACCCATGGCCGCGTGATCGCAGGCGTGGTCAGGTTGATGTACTTTCCGACCAGGCGCGCGCCCTCGCGCGCAGCATCGATCAGGCCGTGCCGGCGGCCATGGTCCCAGTCGAAACGCAGATAGATCCGGCTCCCCGCGATGCGGATTTCCGCGCGCCCGTCTTTCCATCTGTCCGGCGTATCGCCTGCAATGGTCGGATCGGCGCCGCCATTCCATCTGCTAGCCCAGATGCCTTCGAGCGGATCGGAGAGGGCGGCAATGGATGTCCATGCTGCCGCGTTGATGTCGGCCGCGTCGCCGGCCAGCGTGGCGGTGGCAGCGTAGTCCATGACTTCAGAATCGTCCGGGCCCGGGACGTCCATGGTTCCGAACGGATTGCGGATGACGAGGTGCGTGATGGCCTGCTGCATGGCGATCTCCCGGCGCGAGTTGGCTTGATCGGCCAGCTCTATCGCCGGGTGCCGTGATGCAGCCACCCGATTCCTGCTTTGAGTGGCGCGCGCTACTTCGTCAGATGCTTCGCGAAAAACGCCAGGCTGCGCGGCCAGGCGATATCCGAGCTTGCCTTGTCGTAGCTCGGCCGCTCGTCGCAATGGAAGCCGTGCTGGGCGCCGGGATAGATGAAGACCTGCACATCCGGCCGCTTCGCCTTGACGGTCTCGACGTCGGTCAGGGGAATGCCGGCGTCCTTCTCGCCGAAATGCAGTTGCGTCGGCACCTTCGGTTTCTCGTCGGCGAAGCGCACCACGGCGCCGCCGTAATAGCCGATCGCGGCCTTGAGGCCCGACAGCCGCGTCGCCGCGACAAAGGCGACGCTGCCGCCCAGGCAAAAGCCGATGATGCCGACCGGCCCGACGCTCTTCACCGCGTCGATCGCGGCTTGGGTGTCGCGCAGCATCGCGTCCCAGTCGGGACTGGCGACGAACTTGCGCGCCTCGGCGATCTCGTCGGGCGTGTAGCCCGACTGGAAGTTCGGCGAGGTCCGGTCGAAGATCGACGGCGCGATCGCGACATAGCCTTCCCTAGCGATGCGGTCGCAGACCGAGCGGATGTGGTGATTGACCCCAAAGATCTCCTGGATCACCACCACTGCGCCCTTTGGGGCGCCTGCGGGATCGGCGCGATAGGCGCCGAGCTGGAAATTGTCGGAAGCCGTCAGCTTGATGTCTTGTCCCACGCGGGTTGTCCTTCTTTGTTACTACGAACTCTAATCTCTCCCCTCATCCTGAGGAGCGCGTCAGCGCGTCTCGAAGGATGGAGGCCGAGAAGCAGCAGCGGGGGCCTTCATCCTTCGAGACGCTTGCTCCGCAAGCT
The DNA here is from genome assembly GCF_040547725.1 of Bradyrhizobium sp. LA2.1. Classification (NCBI taxonomy): domain Bacteria; kingdom Pseudomonadati; phylum Pseudomonadota; class Alphaproteobacteria; order Hyphomicrobiales; family Nitrobacteraceae; genus Bradyrhizobium; species Bradyrhizobium sp. LA2.1. The sequence goes on along the minus strand of NZ_JBEPQI010000015.1, from coordinate 29,221 downwards.
CCTCAGGATGAGGGGAGGCGGCTGTGCGTCGCTCTCACTCCCACATCCAGTTCTCGCCGTAGTCTTCCTTCCATCCCGCCAGCCGTCCGTGACGGAACTGCAGGAACAGGCGATGGCGGTAGGGGATCAGACCGCTGCCGCCGAGGTTGCGAAGCGCGAGATAGATCTCGTTGCCGGGCCGCCCGCGCACATATTGCAGCGGCTGCCCCAGTGCCCGCGCGGTCTGCTCGGCATCCATGCCGAAGGCGAGCGGCGTGTTGTTCGACAAGGTCGCAACGAAGGGCCGGCGCGGCGGCGTGCCGCCAAACGGCTCGGCCTGCGCAGACATCGATAGCAGCACCGCGCTCGCAGCCAGTATCGCTTGCTTCATTGCCAGTGTCCCTATCCGACCGTCCTATCCCGGCAAGTTCTTCAGGAAAGGCGTCACCGCGTCAATAAAAGCCTTGGGCTGATCGATGTTGACGGCGTGACCGGCGGCGGGGATCACGACCTTTTGTGCGCCGGGAATCTTTGCGGCCATGTAGTCGGACGCCGCGAGGAACGGCGCGTCGTCGGCGCCGACCACGATGAGGCAGGGCACCTTGATGTCGGGGAGCAGCTCGATCACGCGGGCGTCGCGCTGGGTCAGCATGCCGCGTGCGGCGAGCGCCAATCCCCTGGCGTTGCGATGGCTCGCGGTGGCGCGCTCGCGTGTCGCCGACTTCAGCATGTCGAGACCTTCATGGTCGAGCTTGTCGGCGGTCGCAAGCGCCCGTGCGTTCCAGGCCTCGCGCGCGTCGTCCTTCTTGAAACCGGGGCCGGTGTCGATGATCAGCAGGGCACGAGCGCGTTGCGGATAAGCGCGATAGAACGCGAGCGACATGTAGCCGCCGAGCGAGAGCCCGCCGATGATGGCGCGCCCGGCGCCGACTGCATCGAGGATCGCGGCCATGTCGCCGACGGTGAGCGCTTCGCTATAGGCATGGGGATCGTCGGGATAGTCGGACTGGCCGTGGCCGCGCATGTCCCACAGGACGAGCTTGTGGTCCCTCGCGAGCGCGTCGACCTGGCCATGCCACATCGCCGAGGTCGAGGAATAGCCGTGGGTGAGTAACAGCGGCGGACCCTCGCCGTGAACTTCGTAGTAGATCCCGACGCCGTCCCGATCGACCTTTGGCATGTCTCCCGCCTCTTTATGCTGGTTGTTGTTTTCGCGTCGATCCTAGCCCGACGGGTTACCTGGAAGAAACTGCCTGAACGCGATGGCACGCATGCCTGATGCATTCTCTGTTGCGTCCAGTCGCTGCATCGGGTGCCGTTGTCGCAACGCACAACACTGAGCTGCCGCGATAGTTTCGATCGATTCCAAATTGCATTTGCCTCCGGCTGCGAACCCGATCATTCTTGCGATCAAGGTGGGCGCCAGCCCGGTGGGCGTCCACTGTTCAAGTTGCCGCCGTAAGCGGCTTCATGCACCGGCAGGGGAAGACGCCTATGCCAACTCTCACCATCAACGGGCGGAGTCTGTCCGTGGATGCGGCGAACGACACGCCGCTCCTCTGGGCGATCCGCGAGCAATTGCAGATGACCGGTACCAAGTTCGGCTGCGGGGCCGGGCTGTGCGGTGCCTGCACCGTGCACGTCAACGGCGAGGCCGTGCGCTCGTGCCAGACCATGGTCGGCGACGTCGCCGGCAAGAAGATCACCACCATCGAAGGCCTTTCCGCCAAGGGTGATCATCCGCTGCAGAAGGCGTGGATCGCCGAGCAGGTGCCGCAATGCGGCTACTGCCAGTCCGGGCAGATCATGCAGGCGGCCTCGCTGCTGGCCAAGAATGCCAATCCGACCAAGGAGGAAGTCGTGGCGCATATGGACGGCAATCTCTGCCGTTGCATGACCTATTCGCGGATCCAGAAGGCGATCATGCGCGCCGCTACCGAGATGCGCACCGCATCCGTCTCCGGCAACGAACGGAGGCCCACATGAATAAGCACGTGAACACCATCACACCCGAGACGACCGATCTCAGCCGCCGCTCCTTCCTGGTCGGCACGGCAGCGACCGGCCTCGTGCTCGGCTATGCCGGCGTACCCGGCATCGGTGAGGCGCTCGCTGCGCCTTCGAACTTCGAGCCGAGCGTCTGGTATGCGATCGCGCCCGATGGCCTGGTCACCGTGACCTGCGGCAAGGCCGACATGGGCCAGCACATCGCCTCCACCATGGCGCAGATCGTCTGCGAGGAATTGGGCGCGAAGTGGAGCGACATGCGCGTCGCGCTTGCCTCCAACGATCCGAAGTTCAACGACCCCGTGCTGGGTGCGCAGATCACCGGCGGCAGCTGGTCGACCATGATGAACTTCGATGCGATGAGCCGGGCCGGCGCGGCCGGACGGACGGCATTGACGGAAGGCGCGGCCGCCGCGATGGGCGTGCCGGCGTCGGAGCTCGTGGTGCGCGATTCCGTCATCTCGCATCAAAAGTCGAAGAAGCAGATGTCGTTCGCCGATGTCGTGAAGAGCGGCAAGGCGACCAAGACCTTCACGCCGGACGAGCTGAAGGCGATCAAGCTGAAGACGCCGGATCAGTACACCATGATCGGCGTGTCGGTGCCGCAGCTCGACATCCCCTCCAAGACCAACGGCACGGCCAAGTACGGCATCGACGTGATGCTGCCGGGCATGGCCTATGGCGCGGTGGTGACGCCGCCGGTGCGCTTCGGCGCCACGGTGAAGTCGGTCGACGACTCGGCTGCGAAGAAGGTGCCGGGCTTCATCAAGGCCATCACCCTCGACGACAAGACCGGCACGACATCGGGCTGGGTCGTCGCGGTCGCCAGCACCTACGCCAATGCCAAGAAGGCGGCCGCGGCGCTGAAGATCGCCTATGACGGCGGTCCGAACGCGAAGGTCTCGAGCGAGTCGCTGCTCGACGAAGCCAAGCGGCTTCAGAAGCTGGAGGATTCCGGCCAGTTCTTCGTCAAGGACGGCGATCCCAACGCGGCGTTCGGCTCGGCCGCAAAGGTGCTGGAGGCGGAGTACACCACCAGCATCAACATCCACGCGCCGATGGAGCCGATGAACGCCACGGCGGAGTTCAAGGGCGACATCCTGCACATCTATTCCGGCAACCAGTTCGCGACGCGCTCCGGCGCGATTGCGGCAGGTGCCGCCGGGATCGATCCGAAGTTCGTGGTGATGCACCAGATGTGGCTCGGCGGCGGTTTTGGCCGCAGGCTCGATGCCGACATGATGGTGCCGGCGGTGCAGGCGGCGAAGGCCATCGGCAAGCCGGTGAAGGTGATCTATACGCGCGAGAACGACATGACGATGGATTTCTCGCGTCCGCTCACCTACCAGAAGGTCAAGGCCGGCGTGGACGGCGACGGCAAGCTCGTCGCGCTCAGCCACGACGTCGTCTCGGCCTGGCCGACCGCGCGCTGGGGCATCCCCGACTTCCTGACGCCCTCGGTCGACAAGAAGGGTCCGCTCGATTCCTTCACGGTGAACGGGGCCGACTTCTTCTACACCGTGCCCAACCATTATGTGCGCGCGATCAAGAACGAGCTCGCGCACAATGCGACGCCGTCCGGGCAGCTTCGCTCGGTGGCGCCCGGCTGGACGTTCTGGGCGGTCGAAAGCATGATCGACGAGATCGCGGCTGCGACCGGCAAGGACCCGGCGCAATTCCGCATCGCGCTGCTCGACGGCAAGGGCAAGAACGACGGCGGCGCGCAGCGGCTGCGCAACACGCTGCTCGCCGCGATGGGGCTGTCCGGCTACGGCACCAAGCAACTGCCGAAAGGCGAGGGCATGGGCGTCGCCTGCGTCTCCTCGCAGGAACGCGCGACCGCGAGCTGGACGGCGTGCGTCGCCCATGTCGCGGTGGCGCCGTCGGGCGAGGTGACCGTGAAGAAGCTCACGGTCGCAACCGACGTCGGCACGCAGGTGCATCCCGACAACATCCGTGCCCAGGTCGAGGGTGCGGCGCTGTGGGGCCTGTCGCTGGCGATGTATGAGAAGGCGACGCTCAAGGACGGTGGCATCGAGCAGACAAACTTCGACAGCTACACGCCCTTGCGCATGAGCCAGATGCCCGAGGTCGCCGTCGCCGTGATCGCCAACGGCGAAAAGGCCACCGGCGTTGGCGAGCCCGCGGTGACGGTCATCGCCCCGGCAATCGGCAACGCCATCTTCAACGCCTCAGGCGCCCGCATCCGGGCCCTGCCGATCACGGCCGAGGCCGTGAAGGGGGCGATGAAGGCGTAAGGCGAGGCGTAATTGCCAAGTAAGCTGATCCGCCGGAGGGCAACTTCCGGCGGATTTGTTTTGGTAGGCGTCTCCACAATCTCGCTGTCATGCCCCGCGAAAGCGGGGCATCCAGTACGCCGCGGCCTCTCGGCTCCGGCCGCGCCGCCTCGGCGTACTGGGTCGCCCGGTCAAGCCGGGCGACGACAGCGGAGAGTGGGTGAGAGCGCCCCAAATTCCCCTTTCCCATCAAGGCCCGTTCTACTGTGCATGGGGTTGTTTTCGCCGTTTTGACTGGAAGCAGGGCGGGGACCCAAAATCCCTAAAATTGCGCGCAATTCCGCAGGGTTCCATTGAGCACGCCTCTTAAGGGCCGGAGAACCTGATCCGGCTTAGGCTGACGCCAAATACACTCCCGTGCTCTGGGGAAGCCATGAACGCGCCAGCCAAATCCGCCGCCAAACGCCGGCTCTTGCTCGCTTCCGACCGGAGCGACGAGAGCACCGAGCTTGCCAGCATCCTGAAGGCCGTGGGCGACGTTTCGACGGTGACGACGCAGGACATTCCCGAGCAGCCGTCGCGCGATCTGTCCGGTCTCGTGGTCGACATCAATCTACGCTCGCCCGAGAGCGTGCAGCGGGTGCGCAACAAGCTGCGCGGCGATGCCTATCGCACGATGCCGCGGCTGTTCGTGCTCGCCGATGCCCTGCATCACGGCACCATGCAGGCCTGGGCGCTGGGCGCCACCGACACGATCTCGCGGCCGCTGCAGCCCGATGCGATTCTTCAGCGCATCCGCGCCGCGTTCCCCGACACCGCCACTTACGACGCAACCGATCGCGGCAAGACGCTCAACCGTGGCGTCGAGGCGGCGCATGCGGTGCTGGCGAAGATGTTCGAGAAGCTGCCGCTCGGCGTGCCCCTGACCTTCGACGACGTCATCGCCGCCGAGAGCAAGATCCTGAAGGCGATCAAGCATTCCTCGCTGCGCGAATGGCTCACCACCGTCGGCTGCCATCATGTCGGCAGCTACCGCCACTGCCTGTTCGTCACCGGCTTCGCCGTCGCCTTCGCGCAGCATCTCGGCATGCGCGAGGATGACCAGCGTCGCCTGACCCGCGCCGCGCTGCTGCACGACGTCGGCAAGGCCTTCGTTCCCTCCGTGCTGCTCGACAAGCCGGGCAAGCTCACCGACGAGGAGATGGCCGAGGTGCGCCAGCATCCGCGCCGCGGCTATGACGCGCTCGCGGAGCAAGGCGGCTTCCCGCCGGAGATGCTCGACGTCGTGCTGCATCACCACGAATTCCTCGACGGCTCTGGCTATCCGAACGGCCTGTCGTCGAACCAGATCAGCGACATCGTACGGGTCACGACGATCGTCGACATCTACGCGGCACTGGTGGAGAAGCGCGCCTACCGCATGCCCTTCACCCACTCGCGCGCCTTCACGATGATGGAAGGCATGGGCGGCAAGCTGGACCAGCAATTGCTGCAGGCGTTCCGGCCGGTGGCGCTGGGATCGTTTTGAGCTGGCTCCCGTAGGGTGGGCAAAGGCGCAAAGCGCCGTGCCCACCGTGTATCCTTATCCGTGGCATGAATGGTGGGCACGCTTCCGCCTTCGCTCTTCGAGCTACGGCGGACAAGCCGCTTTGCCCACCCTACGGCAGCGCGCCGTATAGCCGAGACTCAGCCCACCATCTTCCTTAACTCCGCCTTCGCCACCTTCTCCAGCGTCGAGCGCGGCATGTCGTCGACAAGCTGCACCTCGCGCGGCACCTTGAAGTCGGCGAGACCGTTGCGGCAGGCGGCCATTACGCGGTCATGCAGATCGGGCGCGGCGCCCGCGACGCCGCCATGCGGGATGATGAAGACAACAGGCACCTCGTCCAGCATCGGGTGCTTCTTCGCCACCACCGCGGCTTCGCGCACGCCTGCTACCACCGCGATCACCTGCTCGATCTCGGAGGCCGCGACGTTCTCGCCGCCGACCTTCAGCATGTCCTTGGCGCGGTCGCCGAACCTGATGAAGCCGCTCTCCAACCGCTCGACGCGGTCGCCGGTGAGAAAGAAGCCGTGCTCGTCGAAGCTATCGCGCGTCGCCTTCTCGTTGTGCAGATATTCGGCGAACAGCGACAGCCCGACGATGCCCTTGATCGCGAGATTGCCGGTGTCGCCGACCTCGGTCGGCCGTCCGTCATCGTCCGTGATGCGGATCTGATATTCGGGCGCGGCGCGCCCGATCGACATCGGGATGTTGGGCTGGTCGACCTCGCCGACGATGCCGTGGGTGATGGTCTCGGTCATGCCCCACCAGCCGATCATCTTGACGCCGAACGCAGCGAAGGCCGGCGGTTCGTTGATGGCGGTGCCCCACAGGCGGAATTTGTGGTCCTTCGGGATCTCCTGCTCGAGTAGCGCCTTCATGCAGAACGGGATCGTCGAGGTCCAGGTCGAGCCATGCTCGCGCGCGACGCCCCAGAACCGGCTCGTGGAGAACCGCGGCTGGATCACGCAGGTGGCGCCGACCCACAGCGTTGCCAGCATCGAATAGGCCAGCGCATTGGTGTGGAACAGCGGCAGATAGGTCTGGTGCACGTCGTTGGCATGAAGGTCCTCATGCGCGGCGTTGATCTTGGCGCCCCATAGCGCGTTGGCATGGGTCCACAGCACCGCCTTCGGGCGCGAGGTCGTGCCTGACGTGTACTGCACGCTGCACGGCGCGAACGGATCGGTTGCGCGCCTGGGACGGTCGGCGCTGTCGGCGAATAGTGAATCGAAACTGTCGCCGCGCGAGACCGCTCGCGCGGGCGCCGCGCCCGCATCGTGCGAGGTCACCGCCAGCCAGCGGATGTTGCGGCAGCTTTGCGCGACGATCTCGGCATAGGCCGGCTGCGTGATCGCAGCGACCGCGCCGCAATGGTCCGCGAAATATTCCATCTCCGCCGGCGCCGAGCGGGTGTTGGTGGTCACCGCGATGGCGCCGAGTTCGACGCAGGCAAACCAGGCCAGCAGCGCCTCGATGCAATTGTCCAGATGAATGAGCACATATTCGCCCGGCTTCACGCCGCGCTTCACCAGCCCCGCCGCGAGCGCGCCGACGCGCTCGTGAAACTTGCCATAGCTCCAGCGCCGCGCCGGCGCGCCGAACGGCGCCCAGATCAGGAACGCATGATCGCGTCGCACTTCTGCGCGCAGCTTCAGCAGCCAGGGCACGTCGAGCCCGTCGAACGGTCCTACGAGTCCGGCTGCGGTCTGTTGGATAGGCATGAATCCTCCCCGTGCAGCCTGCATCTTGATGGCGGCTGGTTTTTGATTATTGCGTCTTCCTGCCATCGGAAGGCGCGGGGAGCAAATCGGCGGGGCGGCGTCTCCCCGCCGTCATTGCGAGCGCAGCGAAGCAATCCAGACGGTCTCCGCGGGGGGCAGTCTGGATTGCTTCGTCGCAAGGGCTCCTCGCAATGACGATGGGGTGGGCAGCGCTGCCCTATCGACCACCGCCCTCGTACGACGAAATCTCGATCAGACTGCCATCCGGATCCCGGCAATAGACCGAGCGCAGCGTGCCGCGGGCGCCCTGCTTGGGAACCGGGCCTTCCTCGATCGCGACGCCATGTGCCTTCAAATGCGCCACCACCTCGTCGGGCGCGGCAGAGGTGAGGAAGCACAGATCCTCGCTGCCGGCGGTCTGATGGTCCGCGGTGAACCACTCCACCTTGTCGGCATCGCGCGGCCGGACGTTGATCTTCTGGTTACCGAATTGCAACGAAGTCCGCGGCGCTTTGCCGCCGCCGGGGTCGAACACCTTGACTTCCATGCCGAGAATCTTGCGGTACCACTCGGCGGTCACTGCGACGTCGGCGACGTTGATGACGAGATGATCGAGGGCTTCGACCTTGACCGGCATGCCTTATCCTTTCGTCGTGATGCGCCGGGCGCACTTTCCGCCTGCGGCAAGCTTTGTTACAACCGCGTCGACTTTGAAGCCATCTGGCTTTCAAGAACAACACGTTGGGAGAACCCTTGAGATGATCACTCGCCGTACCGCGCTGGGCCTGCTCGCAGCCAGTCCGCTTGCAGCCACCCCGCTGTCGAAGGCCCTTGCCGCCGACTATCCGGCCCGGCCCGTGAAATGGGTGGTCGGCTATCCGCCGGGCGGAGCCACCGACATCCTGGCGCGGCTGATCGGTCAGCGGCTGTCGGAGCGGCTCGGCCAGCAATTCGTCATCGAGAACAAGCCTGGCGCCGGCAACAATATCGGGACCGAATCGGTCGTCAATGCCGAGCCCGACGGCTACACGCTGCAACTGGTCAATCCGGCCAACTTCATCAACGCTTCTCTCTACACCAACCTCAAATTCAACTTCGTGCGCGACATCGCGCCGGTCGCCTCGTTCCAGCGGGTGCCGAACGTGATGACCGTCAACAAGGACGTTCCGGCCAAGAACGTCGCCGAGTTCATCGAATATGTGAAGGCCAATCCCGGCAAGGTGAACATGGCTTCGTCCGGCAACGGCACCTCGGTGCATCTGTCCGGCGAGATGTTCATGGCGATGACCGGCTGCAAGATGCAGCACGTGCCCTATCGCGGCGCGGCGCCGGCGATCACCGACATGCTCGGCGGCCAGGTGCAGGTGATCTTCGACAACATGCCCTCGATCATCCAGCACATCCGCTCCGGCTCGCTTCGCGCGATCGGCGTCACCACCACGGAGCGCTCGCCGCAGCTGCCCGACGTCCAGGCGATCGCCGAGACCGTGAAGGACTACGAGGCCAGCGCGCTGTTCGGCATGGGCGCGCCGAAGAACACGCCCAAAGAGATCATCGCCAAGCTCAACAATGAGATCAATACGCTCATGAAGGAGCCCGACATGACCAAGCGACTGGTCGAACTCGGCGGCGAGCCGCGGGTGCAGACGCCGGAGGCGTTCGGCGAGGAGATCAAGGCCGAGACCGAGAAGTGGAAGAAGGTCGTCGAGTTCGCCGGCCTGAAGGTCGAGTAGCGATCTTGTGATCCCTGAGATTGGAGCCCTGCCGCTTGGCAGGGCTTTTTTCTTGCGTACTTCGTTCCGTTGATCTGGAATAAAACGGCGCGGCGAAACCATGATGATACATGGCGCGTATCTCGCCCTGTGAAGAGAGGAGTCTGGATCATGCGCAAGACGCAATTGGCGCTGCTGACGCTGGGCGCGACGGTCCTTGCCGGCTTCGTCACCGTCACGCCCGCGGCGGCCCGCGACTATCCCTGGTGCGCCCAGGGCGGCGAGTATGACTATCCCGGCGAATGTGCCTACAGCACCTATGAGCAATGCCAGGCCAGCGTCTCCGGCCGCTTGCTGTACTGCGGGCCCAATCCGCTTGTGGCCTATGGCCAGGCGCCGCAGCCGCAACCTCGGCCGCACCGTCGCGCGCGGCCCGTCGCACCGTACTAGCCGCGCGCATTGCGCGGCCGCGTATTTTTGCGCGATCGCTCCGGAATAAACCGGCTCCGCGAGCCTTTCACTCTGTGAGGTCGCATGTCGCGCGGCGAACATGGGAGGTCGGTCATGGGCAAGGCGCAATTTGTGCTGGGCACCATAGTCCTTGTGTGGCTCGCTGGCGGGAGCCCGGCGCGCGCGGACTATGATTACGCGTGGTGCATTCAGAACTCGGAATACGGCTATCCCGGCGACTGCTCCTATCAGACCCGCGAGCAGTGTCAGATGAGCGCGTCGGGCCGCAAGGGCTATTGCGCGCAAAATCCTGCCCAGGTGGCCGTACGGCCTCCGCTTCAGCCGTCACTACGCGGTCGGTACGTTCGTCCGTACTAGTCGCGCCTCACACTGAGCACTGCCTGATCACGCAGTCGTGCAGATCCGGACGCGCGGGTTCCTGCTTGACGCCGTCTCGTTCACGTCTATACTAAACCAAATGGTTAAGTATAGAGACGAGACGCTCGACCGGACCTTTGCGGCGCTGTCCGATCCGACGCGGCGTGCCCTTCTCGCGCGGCTCGGCGAGCGGGACGGCCTGTCGGTGAGCGAGCTGGCCGCGCCGTTTCCGGTCTCGCTGCCGGCGATCATGAAGCATCTCGACGTGCTCACGGATGCGGGCCTGATCGTGCGGGAGAAGACCGGACGCACGGTGTCCTGCCGGCTCACCGCGCAGCCGATGGAGCAGGCGATGAACTGGCTCAATCGCTACGCGCAGTTCTGGTCCGAGAAGTTCGACCGCCTCGCCGCCTTCGTGGAGGACAAGACATGGCCAACGCAGCCGTCAACGCCAATCCCCGCACAGCCGAACGTCCAAGCGAGCGTCCAAACGAACGTCCAAGCCTCACGCTCACGCGCCGGCTCCGCGCACGGCCGGAGAAAGTCTACGCCGCCTGGACGCAAGCCGCGCAGCTAGTCCATTGGTTCGGGCCGCCGAACATGAAGCCGGCGACGCTGGACGCCGAGCTCGATGTCCGTACCGGTGGCCGCTACCGCATCAGCTTCACCGGTGACGACGGCGAATATTTCGAGGCCGGCGGCATCTATCGCGAGGTCGTGCCGAACGAGCGCCTGGTGTTCACCTGGGCCTGGCATTCGACGCCGGAGCGCGAATCGCTGGTGACGATCACGCTGAAGCCCGATAGCGCCGGCACGCTGATGATCTTCCATCACGCCCAGTTCTTCGACGAAACCGCACGCGACAATCACCAGCGCGGCTGGAGCTCGTCCCTCGACAAGCTCGACGCCTTCGTCGCCTGACACCATGGAGGATACTGTGCAGCAACATCAGATCGTCTCGCGCGAGCAATGGATCGCGGCCCGCAAGGCCCACCTGGCGCATGAGAAGGAGCTCAGCCAGGCCCGCGAGCGCCTCGCCGAGCAGCGCCGCGCGCTGCCCTGGGTGAAGGTCGACAAGAACTATGTGTTCGACGGACCGAACGGCAAGGTGACGCTCGGCGATCTCTTCGGGGGCCGCCCGCAGCTCGTGGTGCAGCATGTGATGTTCACACCCGACTGGGAGGCCGCGTGCAAGAGCTGCTCGTTCTGGGCCGACGGTCTCGATCGCATGGTGCCGCACCTCGCCGCGCGCGACACCTCCACGGTTGCGATCTCGCTGGCACCTAGCGCCAAGCTCGAGGCCTTCAAGAAGCGGATGGGCTGGACCTTCGACTGGGTCTCGTCAGGGGGCAATGACTTCAACTACGATTACGAGGTCTCGTTCACGCGCGAGCAGATCGACAAGGGCGTGCCGAAATACAATTTCGGCACCACGCCGTTCTACGGTCCGGAGCTGCCCGGTATCAGCGTGTTCTACCGCAACGAGGCCGGCGAGATCTTCCATACCTATTCATGCTTCGCGCGCGGTCTCGACATGATGAACGTGGCCTATCAGTATCTCGACCTCACCCCGCTCGGTCGTCACGAGGACGGCCTGCCCTATCCGATGGACTGGGTCCGCCTGCGCGACCAGTACGAGCCGCAGGCGAAGGGAGCGTGCTGCCACGGGTGAGACGGCGGGTGCGCTGTGCCCACACCAACGGTGTCATCGCCCGACTTGATCGGGCGATCCAGTACTCCGAGACGGTCGTGTCGAATCTAGAAGCCGCGGCGTACTGGATGCCCCGCCTTCGCTGGGCATGACAGCGGAGGCTGAAGCGCAGTCTACCGCTTCGCGTCGGCCTGCTCCGTGCCATTGCACGAGATCAGCATCGTGTACGGCCGCGCGTTGCCGGCGATGTCGGTGGTCTTGAGCTCGCCCTTCGGTTCGGCGGTCTGGTAGGGCACCACGGAATTGTCGAGGAAGTCGCGCAGCATGCCGGTCTTGATGGCGAAGTTGATGTTCTCCGGAATGTTGCCGGTCGCAGCGACGATGCGCAGTGCGGGGATCTTTGCGGTGACCACGCCCACGATCTGACCGGTGGTGTCGAACAGCGGGCCGCCGCTATTGCCGGGCTGCACCGGCGCGCTGATTTGCAGGAAACGCGTGTCGTTGCGCATGCCGCTGAGCGAGCTCGCGATACCGGTCGTCACGGTGAAGTCCGACGTGAGCAAGCCATGGAAGGGAAAGCCGATTACGATGACGGAATCACCGGAGCGGATCGAGCGATCGCGGATCCGCGCAAAGTCCTTGAATGTCGTCGTCGACGGCGCCTGCAACAAAGCGAGATCGTTGTTGACGTCGCTCGATACGACGCGCAGCACCATCGCGGCCTCACCGGTGAGGTTGCCCTTGATGTCGCCGACGCAGCCGTCGATCACATGGTTGTTGGTGACGACATGGCCGTTCGCACTGACCACGAAGCCGGTGCCGGTCTTGGCCCTGGCAACTTTGCTGCCGGCCGGCGGCGCCTGCTTGTCCGGCGCAGGCTGCGGCTTGGCGGCGACCTTGGTGAAGTCGCCGGCCTTGTCGAGCCCGTCGGCTTTCACCTTGGTCACGCAATTGGCCAATGCGGCGATCACCGGCCCGGTCGAGGTCAGATCGAAATTCAGAACGGCGCGGCCGGCTGTCGCCACCATCAGGCTCGCCTTCTGAAACGTACGCACAACATTGACCGGCATGATGGCCGTGAGCATGTTGGGTTGGTACGCCGTGGCGAACAGTCGGGCTTGCTCCTGCCCGTCAAAGGTCACGTCGATCGCGGCGTTCTCGCCCTTGTTGAAGCGGTAGCTGGGACTCGCAAAGGCGAGCGACCATGTCCCGGCGGCATTTTGGCTCACGACGAGGATGACGCCGTTTGCATATGGCGTCGTCGCGGCGCAATGCGAGAAGGCGCCCGTCTCGTCATTGCTGAAGGCGCCGCCGATCCAGTTGCCGACATTGACGCTGCCGAATGGTCCTTTCGCATGCGCGATGCCGGCGACGCTCACCTGCAACAGAGACGCAACGACAAATGACTTAAGCCACATACTCCTTCCCCCCGGAATGCTTTTGAAGCCATCTTATCCGGCCGAGGTCGTGCGGCGCAACCGGCAGTTGTTTATGCGGATCGAACCATCCGGCTGCGACTTCCGGGCTTGCCTTTACTTTGCGGTGCGATATACTTTGCGGTACAAAGTGACGGGACGGGCGGTCCCGGTTAATTGGGCGGAGCGGGGTTTTGGCGTTGCCAATGCGCGATCTCGACAAGGCACTGGCCGACATCGTGGCGATCCGCAACCAGATTGCGGCGGGCACGGCGTTCCGCGGTTATGGCCCGGCGACGATCGCTGCGACGGGCGCCGTCGCGCTTCTTACCGCAATCCTCCAATTCTGGCTGCTCGGCGATCCCACAAGCGAGCCGGTCGGCTTCTTCTTCGGCTGGTTCATGGCCGCGGTGCTCTCCGTTCTGATGATCGGCATCGAGATGCGCGCGCGCTCGCGCCGTCATCATTCCGGTCTGGCCGATGCCATGATCCATCAGGCGGTCGAGCAGTTCCTGCCCGCGGGCGTCGCCGGCGTGCTGCTCGCGGTGGTGATGTGGAAGTTCGCGAGCGAGACGCTGTGGCTGCTGCCCGGCCTGTGGCAGATCCTGGTGTCACTCGGCATTTTCGCTTCCGTCCGCTCGCTGCCGCGCACCGTCGCGCTCGCGGGCGCCTGGTATTTCATTTCCGGCTTCGCGGTCGTGGTGCTCGCGAGCCGGACTCACACGCTATCGCCGTGGACCATGGGGCTGCCCTTCGTGATCGGGCAGTCGGTGATGGCGGGCATTCTGTATTTCGCGTCCGGAGACCATGATGTCGAAGACTGACAGCGCACCCTTCTCCTATGAAGGGCTCGACCGCGTCATCCATGAGAAGGCGAGGCTCGGGCTTCTGACCTCGCTGATGGCGCATCCGAAGGGTCTGGCGTTCGCCGACCTCAAGCAGCTCTGCGGCCTCACCGACGGCAATCTCAGCCGGCATCTCGCCGTGCTCCAGGAGGCCGGCCTCGTCGAGGTGACCAAAGGCTATGAGGGCAACCGCCCGCACACGACCTGCCGCCTGACCAAGGCCGGCCGCCGCCGCTTCCTCGACTATCTCGCCGTGCTCGAGCGGCTGGTGCGCGACGCCGCCAAGGCCGCCGGCCGCGACGCGCCGCCGCTCGGCCGTCTCGGTATCATCTCGACCTGATCCCCCTTTTTTGACCGGAGACTTTGCAATGCAAAGCGACATGACCTCTCGCAACGAGAAGCTTCACGTCGGCATCATCATGGACGGCAACGGCAGGTGGGCGACGCGCCGCGGCTTGTCGCGCCTGCGCGGCCACGAGGCCGGCGTGGAGGCGATCCGCCGCATCGTCGAGGTCGCACCCAAGCAGGGCATCGGGACGCTGACACTTTACGCCTTCTCCACCGACAATTGGCGACGGCCGAAAACCGAAGTCGCCGCGCTGATGACGTTGCTGCGCTTCTATCTCGCCAACGAGGTGCAGAGCCTCGCCAGGAACGGCGTGCGCCTCACCGTGATCGGCCGCCGCGACCGTCTGCCCGACGGCATCGCCAATGCGATCGCGCGCGCGGAGGACGCCACGGCGCACGGCAGCGCGCTTCACCTGCGCATCGCGGTCGACTATTCCGCGCGCGACGCCATCCTCAACGCCGCAGCGAAGGCGGCGGCACTGACGAGCCTCACCCGCGAAGCCTTCTCGCAGCTCGTCACCGGCGAGGCCGGCCTGCGCGACGTCGATCTCATCATCCGCACCTCCGGCGAGAAGCGGCTGTCGGACTTCCTGCTCTGGGAAGGCGCCTATGCCGAGCTGCACTTCACCGAGCGGATGTGGCCCGAATTCGACGCGGGCGATCTCTCCGCGGCTCTGGCGTCCTTCCACGGCCGCGAGCGCCGCTTCGGCGGCCTCCAGGCGATCATGCCCGACGAGGTGCCGTCACTCTCCCGTGTGTGATGCACGGCACGGGACAACGAGCTGTTCGTTTTCAGCCGCATGATTGGCAGTGGTGTCCAAGCCGCGGAAGCGCGGCCTCGGTTAGGTGTGCGAGCCACGCAACCTGCCGAGAGCATCACGCATGTCACAGCTGTTTCCAGGAGCCGTCGTCGAGCCGGTCGAACTGGCCGAAGCGAAGGGCATGGTATGCATCAGGACCGCCGGCGTATCCGATGTCGAGAACCTGT
This sequence comes from Bradyrhizobium sp. LA2.1, assembly GCF_040547725.1. NCBI lineage: Bacteria > Pseudomonadati > Pseudomonadota > Alphaproteobacteria > Hyphomicrobiales > Nitrobacteraceae > Bradyrhizobium > Bradyrhizobium sp. LA2.1. The sequence goes on along the minus strand of NZ_JBEPQI010000015.1, from coordinate 13,944 downwards.
CGGTCTATTTCACCGGCCTGTCCACGACGTCGCGTAACAAGCGCTTCATGGGCGCGCGTACCGACGTCGCCCTGGTCGCGGCCGAATGCTTGGCGAGGACGGGCCGTCCCGGTCATTTCACCCTGCTCGCCGAAGTCAGGCAGGGAGGGCAGCACACCATCATCGGCGAAGCGAACTACGCCTATGATGCGACTGCACGGCATGGCGAGTTTGCCATTTCGGTCGCCGATGCGTTCCAGCGCCTGGGCCTCGGCTTGCAGATGATGACGGCGATGGAGACGCGGGCGACCGATCTTGGCCACGAGATGATTGCCGCCGAGACTGCGCGGACAAATGCCGAGATGCGTGGTCTGGCGAAGAAGGCGGGCTTCCGGGATACCGGTCTCGGAGACTGGCAGTCGGTTCACCTCGCAAAGCGCCTGTCGCGATAGCCGTCCGCGCGTTGCCGCCTGGCACGGATCGTGCTCTAGTATCGCCTGGATTTCCCCAGCGATGGGAGCTTCGGCGATGCGCGCAGTTCTGGATCATTGCACCGGCGGAACGGAGCGGCAGGTCAAGGCCGGCACGTTGGTGGTCACCGAGGGCGGCACCAGCAGCGGCCACCTCTACGTGCTCGTCGAGGGCAAGCTCGACGTGCTCAAGAGCGACACGGTGGTAGCGACCATCACCGAGCCCGGCGCCGTGTTCGGCGAGATGTCCGTGCTGCTCGGGCTGCCGCACACCGCGACGGTGCGGGCCAGCTCGGATTCCGTCATCTATGAGTTCGAGGACGCGGCGTCATTCCTCATCCAGCGGCCCGAGGTCGCGCTGCTGCTCGCGCGCACGCTGGCGCAGCGGCTCAACGTCGCCAACACCTATCTCGCCGATCTCAAGCGGCAATATGCCGGCCACGGCACGCATCTCGCCATGGTCGGCGAGGTGCTCCAGAGCATGATCAACCTGCCGCCGCTCGAGGTCTCGCCAGGCTCGGATCGGCAATCCGATCCAAGGATGTGAGCCAGTCCGGCGGCTCCTCGACGGTGTTTGCGGGCCGCTTCAGCGGCGCGCTGAGGTCGATCCATTGCGCTTCGCCCGCTGCCAGCCAGAACGCCTTGTTCGCATCGAGATCCAGCACGATATGCGTCGGCGGCCGTCCCGGTTGCAGGCCGGCGTTGAACACCCAGGTCAGCCCGAGCCGGTCGAACCACGAACCGTCGGCGATGAAGGGTGACTGGTGCACATGGCCCGAGATCACCATCGACGGCTGATACTGCATGATCCACTGCACCAGATCGACATCGCCGAAGAAGCGCTTGCCGCCCCAGCTGGTCGGTGAATTCGCCGGCGGCGCATGATGCGCCCAGATCCACCGCTGCGGGCGATTGGCGGCGGCGTTGTGCAGCTGCTCGACGATGCGCTGCTTGACCAGCGGGCCATCCCACCACGGGCACACCGTGAACAGCGTGTCGCCGATGGTGAGGCTGTCGCCGTCGCAAATGATCCCGAGCTCCCGCACCTCCGAGATCCAGCGCGAGATCTTTTCGCCCTCCGCATTGCGCTCGTCGAGGTCGTGATTGCCGGAGCAGAGGATCACGCGGGTCTGCGCCGCGAGCAACGCGAGGTACTTCTTCATCACCACGATCTGCGCGCGAAAATCCACCATTGAGCCGATGTCGAGGGCATCGCCTGCGAAGATCAGGAGGTCGAACTGCGGCGCCGCGCTGGCCAGCCAGTCGAGCTGCGGCAGCGAGTAGTGCAAATCGGCCACGACCAGGCAGCGCATTGAAAATCCATGGGCGGGTTTGAAAAGGTCTGGGAATTCCAAAACGTTATTTATAAAGCAAGAAGCAGACCAGAATGGCTGCTCTCTTCGTCAGGCCAATGGCCGGCCGCATGCTGCGGCGCATTGGCGTGCGCAGGTGGCCGGGCACCGCAGGGCTGGACCATGTCATCGAATTCTGATGTCGTGGCGCATCCTCAAACGCCCGTATCCGCATGACCTCCTTCAAGACCATTCGTGCCCGCGCCGAGAAACGCAAGGGCGGCCCCAAGGCGCTGGACAAGCTGATGCCCGAAAAGCCCGACCTGAAGGGGCTGGCCAAGCTCGGCGACGATCGCATCCTCGCCGAGATGACCAGGCGGGTGTTTTGCGCGGGCTTTGCCTGGAGCGTGATCGATTCGAAATGGGACGGATTTGAAGCGGCGTTCCTGCATTTCCAGCCGGCCAAGCTCACCTTCCAGCCCGAGGATTATTGGGAGGGCCTCTTGCGCGACGCGCGCATCGTGCGCAACGGCGCCAAGATCATGTCGGTGCGCGACAACGCCAGCTTCGTCCAGGAGATCGCGAAAGAGCACGGCAGCTTCGGCAAGTTTCTGGCGAAGTGGCCGCCATCCAACGAGGTCGGCCTGCTCGATCTCCTCACCAAACGCGGCAGCCGGCTCGGCGGCAACACCGGGCAGATGCTGCTGCGCTTCGTCGGCTGGGATGGTTTTGTCACCTCCAGGGATGTCGTCGCCTGCCTGCGCGATGCCGGCCTCGACATCGCCGAAGAGGTCAAATCAAAGGGCGATCTCGCAAAAGTGCAGGCACAGTTCAACGCGTGGGCCGAGGAGACCGGTCTGCCATACACATATCTGTCACGCATCTGCGCGCTCTCGGTTGGCGAGAACCGAGGCGAGCACTAGGTCACGAGAACAAGGAGAAACAAAATGGCAAAAGCCTATTGGGTTGCGACCTACCGCGCGATCAAGAGCCCCGACGCCATGGCGGCCTACGCCAAGCTGTCGCGTCCGGCTATCGAGGCCGCCGGTGGACGCGTGCTCGCGCGCGGGATGCCGGTTGCGGCCTACGAGCACGGCCTGATGGAACGCGTCGTTCTCATCGAGTTCGACAGCGTCGAGCGCGCCAAGGCGGCGTATGAAAGTCCCGCCTACAAGGCCGCTCACGACCTGCTCGGCGACGGTGCCGACCGCGATATCCGGATCGTCGAAGCCGCCGAATAGCGGCATCGACAGGCGGATCGTGTGCATCGTGTGGCTATCCCGTGCCGTGAGCGCGGCCGATGAAACTCGCGATCACGAAATGCATTTTTCCGGAACATTCGTGCGCAACACCCGTTCGGGAATTTGAGCCAGGCGACACAGGCGCAGGGAACGCCCGTCTTGGCTCAACTCACTGAAACCCGGCACGCAGAAACGGAGCAGCTCATGAAGCTCACATCCGAACAGGTGAAGCAGACCGTCAACCAACTCGGCGCCCAGGTGCTGCCCGACGAACATCCCGCCATGCCGCAGCTCAACAGCATGTTCGGCGAACACACCTTCTTCGTTGACGAAACGGGCCTGAAGGTGCTCGAGCCGACCCCGTCGGTCGGCGCCGAGCGCCAGACCGGCGAAGTCGTCAGCCTCGCCGACTGGAGCGATGCCGACCTCACGCGCCTGATGGCCCACGAGCCGGAGCCGACGGGAGTGATCGTCGTGTTCGAGCATGTGAGGCATTGATTGGCCCGAGCGGATCGGCCTTCATCGGTGGCGGGTCTGAAAATCCCGCCACCTTCCATGACTGGTCTGGAGCCGCGCCGCGGGACAGAGGTCTCGCGTTCGCGGCGGGGCTTTCCAGGCTGGTTCAAATGCCGAAAGTCAGCTGCGGCTCCGCATCGTCGCCGTCCTGGAGGGCAGACAGCGATACCCCCACGAGCCTGACGCGCTTAGGCAGCGGCATCTCGGCTTCGAGCAGGCCGCAGGCCAGCCGCTCCAGGTCGTCCCGGCCTGCAACCGGCGCGGCGACGGACCTGCTGCGTGTGATGATCTCGAAGTCGGCGAACTTGATCTTCAGGGTGACGGTGCGGCCGCGGTTGCCGGTCGTCTCGCAATGGCGCCAGACCTTGTCGACAAGCGGCTTGAGCTCGGCGGCCAGCGCGCCGTATTCGTCGAGGTCGGTCGAGAACGTCGTCTCCGCGCCGATCGACTTGCGAATCCGGTTGGCCCGGACCGGCCGCTCGTCGACGCCGCGTGAGATCCAGTAGTAATAGGCGCCCGACTTGCCGAAATTCGCATTCATGAACTCCAGCGTCTGGTTGCGGATGTCGAGGCCGGTGAACAGGCCGAGCGCATTCATCTTCGCGCTGGTCGCCGGGCCGATCCCGTGGAACTTGCCGACGGGCAGCGTCTCGACGAAGGCGGGTCCCATCTCCGGCGAGATCACGAACTGACCGTTGGGCTTGCGATGATCGGAGGCGAGCTTTGCAAGAAACTTGTTGTAGGAGATGCCCGCCGAAGCGTTGAGGCCGGTCTCGGCCTTGATCTTCTCACGGATCAGCAAGGCGACGTCCCGCGCCAGCGGGATGCCTTGCAAATTCTCGGTCACGTCGAGATAGGCCTCGTCGAGCGACAATGGCTCGATGATTGGCGTGTGCTCGGCAAAGATGTCGCGGATCTGCCTGGAGATCGCCTTGTAGACCTCGAAGCGCGGCCTGACGAAGATCAGGTCGGGACATTGCCGCTTCGCGGTCACCGACGGCATCGCAGAGCGAACGCCGAACTTGCGGGCCTCGTAGCTGGCGGCCGCGACGACGCCGCGTTCCGCGGAGCCGCCGACGGCGACCGGCTTGCCGCGCAGCTCCGGATTGTCGCGTTGCTCCACGGACGCATAGAAGGCATCCATGTCGATATGGATGATCTTGCGGACGGGCGAGGCCTCGCCAGTCACCGTGCCGGATTCGCTCATGGAACGATGATACAATTGCCCGAAGAGAAGCGCGAGGTGATGGATGCTTCAGTTGTTGGTCTTCGTCGTCGGTGTGGTCGGCATCGGCTGGCTGATCGGCGCGACCAATCTTCCGGGAGAGTGGTATGCGGCCCTTGCCAAGCCGGGTTTCGTGCCGCCGAACTGGGCGTTCCCGGTGGCGTGGACTATCCTTTACATCATGATCGCGGTTGCGGGCTGGCGGACTTTTCGCCGTGAGCCGTCGGGTCGAGCGATGCAGGTCTGGGCCGCGCAACTGGCGCTCAATTTCGTTTGGTCTCCGGTGATGTTCACGATGCACCAGATCGGCGCCGCGCTCGTCATCCTCATCTGTCTGTTCGTCGCGATCGTGACCTACATCAGTCTCGAGACATCACGGGACAGGCTGGCTGCTGCGTTGTTCGTGCCTTACGCAGCCTGGGTCGCCTTTGCCGGCCTGCTCAATGCGGCCATCTGGCGCTTGAATTGAGGCGATTTGTCCAGGGTTCATCAAAGAGCAATCTCAGGCTTGTGAGTGGCGAGCCTAGGCCCGCGTTCCTACATGGGGGCGCGGAGGACAGCCAATGCAATACAGCTCCGAGCTCGTTCAGACCATGCGCCAGGCCCTCGAGACCGTGATGGCGAGCGTGCCGGCCCATCAGTCGGTGTTCGGTCTGAAAGCCGCTGTCGCCGAATGCATTTTGAAAGCTGCCGCGCACGGTCATACGTCGTATGACGCCCTGGTGACGTCCGCCTCCGATCAGATCCAGTCGATCATCTCGATGCTGACGTGAGAGAGGCAGGCGGCAGATCCGGAGTTCATGCCGACGGAGGCGCCCATAGGAACTCAGGACGAATGCCCTGCTGGATGAGGTCCGTGCCAAGCGACTGAAGTGTGAACATGGCGCCGATGCTGGGTCTTGTACCGCTTGTCCAGCACGTTTGAAGGCCGATCAAGAGCTGCGACAGGGCCTGATTGAACGCAAGCGACGGACTCGGTGTGACGGTCGATTGCTGAAAATCGAACCAGGTCGGAAACGGGATTGGTGCTCCCGTAAAGCTCCAATGGCCAGCCGCATCCTGCACCAGCGTTTTCTCGGTGTAGATTTCCTTGAAGACATAATAGTGGGCGAATGTTGCATTGCCGGTTGGGGGTTGGTTAGGAGAGCCTTCCGTACCTTCACCTTCGCCCTTGATCAGCAGGATCGCCGCCTGCGCATTGTCGATGCTCTTGATCGGCGTTGCTTCCCCCGAATTGACCGCGAAAGCGCTGGCATTGATCGCGGGATTGACTGTGGTGAAGCCCTCGGCGATCGCATCGTAGAAATCACCGATCGTCGCGGGTCCCGTTCTTGCGGTGAGCGCGACCGGTGGAAATTCCGGATACTCGATCTGCATGAAGACCTGAACTTGATCTGGCGTAAGCGGCTTCAGATCAACGGGCAGCTTTTGCAGAATTCCTCCGGGCAGGACATTGGTCGGGTAGCTCGGAATGAAGGTCGCATTGGCAATGGATGGCACGCCGCCGATCGCGGTCAGCATGTTGCCTGCCAAGGCAAAGTGATACATCTCTTGCACCACAATGTCCTCAATCATACCGCCGACGCCGCCCGGGTCGCTGTTGATCGACCATTGCGCGCAAAGATAAGGCGGGATGGTGGAGAACTCCAATTGCATCGCGGTCTGGAGTGCGTCTTTCAGGTCGGAAAGCGTCGTAATGCGATCCTCGACGAACTGGGCGATGGTTTTCATCTGAAGCACCCCTCCCGACTCGGTTGATTGCGAAGCCCTGTTCCTGGCGCCGCCACTGGATTGACGTCGTCAAGCAGGTTCCGTGTTGGCTCATTGCTTGCGGGACGAGCGCTCCCGGGGTGCTTCAGTCCGACAATAACCGGATATCCGTCTGCGACATCACGCCTACAATCGGACCTGCCCCGATGATCGCGACCAGAAACATGCTGCGATCAGGCTCATTTTCCGCAACCCATGAACAATAGTACAATTTAAGGGTGCAATCAATTGCGCAGCTGGTCAGAGATTTGTGACCGCTTTTCCATTCGACGTGCTTAGCCGGACGCGCGCGCGACGTTGCGAAGGCCAGATTGCGAGCCGCAACATTTGATGGATGGTGCCGTCACAGCGTCAAAAGCCGGCGCACAGTCTCGGTCCGGCACACAGTCTCGGTAAAGAGTAAGGAGACTGGCGCACCCGACACGATTCGAACGTGTGACCTTTGCCTTCGGAGGGCTGTCTGGCCTGTTCTGTGGGGTTTGCCGAACTGATCGCTTGATGTTTGCAGGCTCAAATAGCTCAACCGATTAGCCGCTCACAGAGCAATAAATAGGGCTATCAACTCGCAAAGGTCAAGGTGGTATTGGCTCCCTGCGGGCGATGACGCGTGACCGATGTGTGCCAAATGCAGCGTTCGGGTAGGGGGCAGGGGGGCTTCCGCTTCTCCCAATCCGTTAGATACCCGCGTGAAAAATTTCGCCAAATCTGGCATGTGAACCTGGTGCATACTCCGCACCATAACGCTCACCTGACCTCTCGGAATCCGGAAGTTCACTTAGCTAGCAACGCTCTCAGCCGTGCAACATCACTCACATCTTCGAATCTGTGAATTATGGCGTGGCAGTTTGGACAGAGAACCGCGAAGTCGGTGTGCGGATTTAGTTCAACCTTCTCATCCAGCTCGAGATCGGCGAGTGGTCTTAAATGGTGGGCGTGTATGAAGCGGTCCGCAATCGGACCGTATACGTCCGACATCTTTTTGTCGCAACCCTTGCACGTTGTGCCCTGTGCCTTCTTGACTTTCTCTGAGTTGCCACTGCGTCGCTCTATTGATCGGTGAAGACGATATCGCTTTGCTTCGGGCAATGAGATGCCCTCTTCTTCGGCTTCCCGAATGATGTCATCGTCAGCCATCCAACCGCCCGCGTTGCGAACGGCCCGATACATTGTTAGCGCCTCTCGAAGATCAGAGACAAGTTGCGTTTCGGCAGGAAGGTTGCTGGTATCATATTCAACACCCAAAATATTACCAGCGGAGTAGAGCTGCGCTCGCCAGAGCGTGGACTTCATATCAATCGCGTATGGTTGAAACCTGCCAGAAGTCGATGTCGCTCGGCTACGCATAAGTCCCGCCCGGCGCATAAGCTCTAGACGTGCGCTTGGCAGTCCGAGTTCATTTTTCAGCAGTGTACAACCTTGATTTAACGTCAAATGAATCCGGGTGCCATCGGGCGATAGAAGATAAACAACGTAGAATCCTTCTTGAACCGTCTCCGTGATGGCTAGATCAAGTATTGCAACCCATGGGGTGTGCGTCCATTTGCTCTGTCCCGCGCTTCCTTCAACTTTGAACCCCTTCTTAGCTTCGGGAACGGCGTCGCATAATGATGCGGGAAGAACGTGAGTAACTAGGTGAGCCTTTGGCGATGCAGCAAATACTTCCGCAGCGAGGTAGGCTCCTGGGTATTCTTTTGACCATCGTAGAAGTTCTTCCCTCATTTTGCCCTCTCTGAACGCTAGCGGCTGAGTCGCATTCAATTTATCAATGCGTCAAACTTGTCTTTCAACAATTTCCAATTTGCGAAGAGAGGATCGTCTTGCCGGGATGCGGTCAAGGTAGCGACATCTTCATCGTCTAGCGGAATGACGAAGCCGCGCGAGTCCTTCGCAGTGTCAATGCATCGTTTCAAGAACAGCGCCTTGTTCTGAAAGCTGCGACACACAAGAAGCCCAATCTGTCCCCGACTCGGCGAGAATCGACTCGACAATTGGTCAAGCTCGGGATTGCCGACTTCTTTCCCATAATTCTTACACTCCACAAATACGTGGGCAGCAGAATAGTGCTTCGACAACCAAGCGAAGAACCCATTAATCCCCATGTTTGTGTAAGTGATGTCGATTCGTTTCCTGCCATCGTGAATTTCATGCTGTACATTCGGATTGGTTAAGTTCGGATAGAACAGGGCGCTTATGACGCCCTCAACCGCTTTCTCGTACCGCCCCGCGTCGGCCGCTCCTGTCGGAACGCTCCGCACGTCGCGTAGCAAAAGGTGCCAATCAGTTTCGGCCGCACCTTCGAGCTTGGACATGTCGTCTAGAGTAAGCGGCAGATGCTTTTCATCCCTCTTAAGGGCTTTGTAGGTCGCAAGAGCGGCGGGATGCTTCCGAGTCTCTGTAACGATTGTCTTCTTATTGCTGCCATATTTTGCTTTGAGCGCCTTCTTCGTGACGCGCCTTCTGGTACGTGCGCGCTTACCCTTCCCAGACTTGATGATTTCAACTAGTTCGCTATTTGCTGCGAGTTCGGCTTGCTGCATCCGCGTCAGCAAGAAGTGGCGAAAGTATTCGCCTGCATCGTATTGCAGATGAGTTCGTACAAGGACCTTCGGCACAAATAGCAAGCGGCCACTTCCGGCTATCGGAAGCTCTACGAAGTCAGAATACCAACGCCTCTCAATGGGATTCCAAAGCGGTCCTGAGTCGACGCCGGGCGACATCGGAATCTCGTATTGCCGGCACATGTGTTGGGTGTATCGAATTAGCGGTGCGCGAATTATATTCGTCGCTATGTCGGAGACGATGTCGACGGAAATGCCCTCAATCATCAAAACAGTATCTTCTAGGTCCTCTAGCAATCCGCTCTTGGCCGCTTCGCTTTGACTCAGCGATTCCCAGACGTTATGCGCAGAACCGCTGCCGAGCGCATGACCTTTTGCTTTCCCGCTTGAAAGACCGAGCCGAGTTTCGTTTGGCTCACGAAGCGCACGGAGCAACGCTTCCGCCTCTCGATTGCGGTCCCCTCTGATATGGTCAAGGACTGTCTGGAAAAAATTTTGAACGAGGTGGACGCACTCGTCGCCGAACTCGGACGGCAACATAGTCAAGGCTTTGGGACTAAGAAATACAGGCGTGTCATTTACGATGTCTACATCAACAAAATCCATCGTCGCTTGAGTTCGGCCCAGTCCGTAGTGTTGGGAAATTCTCATGCTTCTTGCCTATATCGGGTCGCGAAGACCGGCGATGATTGCGATCAGGCTGACAACCGACGTTGTTGCTTCGACACAAAGGGCGGCGTCCCGGAACGTTGCCGTGCGTCGGTGCTGAAGTTGAATAGCGAGATCAAGGGAAGCCTTCGCGTGCTTTCGGACAAATTCATTGGCCCCACCACCTAATTCGACTGCGATATACGCTTCAAGCATCCGTTTCGCATCGGTTTTGCTGGCGGCGACACCATCAAGTGTCGGGTGCTTAGACGCGTCGAACACTTGCTGTGCCGTCGAAATTAAGAGTTCACGGCCTAGCAATCCCACGTTTTGAAACTGTTCTTCGGCCTTTGCTGCGGCCAGCTGGTTCTTCATTTCGGCTACGGTGCGATCCACTCGTGCCCATCCAGTCGGTTCGTACTCCCGGCCTGGCTTTCCGCGAACGCGCTTTAGCAAGGTGTCGAAACTATCATTTAGAAAGGCCCGCCTTGACTGGTACGTCGGCAGGTCGCCCTGACTCCACCGTCCGTACCAATCCCAAAGCGAGCGGTATGGCAATCCGTTTTCAATTCCGCGCGCTTGCAGTGCAGCGTCAGCTTCGTCATGTAAGGCAATGAACTGCGACTCTACTGTCTGAATTTTCCGTTCCGTAGTCGCGACGGAGATCATTGTCGCTTTGATCTTATCGAGCGCAGTGATTAGCTCGGCGTCTGTCACGATTGAGCAGCCCTAGCGCGGCTCCCGATTCGGTCGGCAAAATCCCACTTAGCTCTGCTCACGGCAGGATGCCCTCTCAAGGTTGCTGCCAAAATGGCCTACAACCTACCGTGCTAAAAACTGAGTCGCGAGTCAAATCCGCACGTCATGCCCGGCTTTTAGAACGCTGAGTCTACCCGCGCCAATTTGAGTAACGGCCCCTCCCTGCCACTCGGACAAAGACAGATACCCGCGCCTGTTTGCGGGTTTGGACGGGGCACTAGGCCCCGCCCTTCCGTAAGTTCTCGCTACGCCACAGCGGCTGAAGATTGCTGAAGTGGCATAGCGCGATCAGTTCGCACAGCGTTCGCGCAGACGATAGCGGTTTGACATGATCGACCTCCCATTGCCGGTATCGCTCCCAGCACATGCCCGTGCGAAAGCGTGCAGCGATATGGTCCCGTAGTTCGGTATGTTCGCAGCCAACCGCGTCAGCGGGACTGGCGCGGCCCCTGAGAGCCATGCCGGTGCGCCTTAGCGTGTTGCGGTACATCCTGAAGGACGGGTCTCGAATGCCTCTCAGCTGCTCTCGGTGGCGCGCCTTGGCGGCATTGCAGGCGACGCATTGCCGGTTGCTTACATACCGCTCGGACAGGTGTCCTTCTCGGCATGGTGTTCCCGTGTAGAAACGAGAAAGGCCGCAGAGAACGGCCTCACTTCTGCTTAGCACCATGAATGTGCCAGCGTTCTGTATCATCATATGCAGGCTATTCAGTACTTGATGAAGCACGCCTCCTTTCCAGGGCCGGTCTTGCAGTCGTATTCAACGCCGATGGCGGCAAGATCGCGCGTCAGAACAGAGTGCGCTATCCGAAGGTTGGCGGACATCCGCTCAAATGTGCGCCCTGCGATGGAAAGCTGTACAATGATCTGAGTTTTAGTGTAGGTGCCGGATCCGCACTTACGCATCAAGCTAACAAGTTTTCGCTCGGTAGGACCTAACTGCTTGCCGATCTTCGGAGCAGCGTGCCATTCCTTGAGCTGTGAGCCAGGCATTTCCTGTTGGATGGATGCAGTCAATGCGTCTGCAACGTCGCCAGAAGGCAACAGGATGAAAACGTCCGTAGGCCCGCAGTTGCCTTGATCGTCAGTGATCTTCCGACAGTGGCCTCTGCCGATTGCCTGTACGACACTCCTTGCAATGAAGCCGATCTTAATTGCGGCCTTCATGTCCGTTTGGTGCCCGTACCGTCGCTGTCCCTCGAACCAGTCGGCAGACTGCTGGCCGACACCTGCGAAGAAGGCGTTGGTGGGTGCTATGTCATCCAAATAGGGGAGTCCGTACACAACAACTGTATCGAAGTCTTTCCAATCGTTTTTACCGTCGAGATCGCCCCAGTGCGCTACTTCAAATGCTCCACACTTTAGGCCGCATTTTCGTATGTAATTTCGCGCATCTTTGTGCGTAATCGCCAGCACTTTACTATTTGGCTTTATGCGCTGTGCGAGATGCGTGGCAACTGCGGGCCAGTCAGTAGGAGCATGTTTCGCTAGATACTCTTTCCCAACACGATGCCCTCGCGATACATGGATTTTCACATTAGTATATGAGCGGATGCCGCTGGGACGTGGCAGAATAAGAACATCAGAGCCAAGCAAGTCATAGCCCGTATCAACCCCAGCAGTTGCGTCCAGAATAACTCCGCACATTCGCTTGGTGTCGAGTAACGATCTTGAGCTATGTAAGCGTGTCCGGCCTCCCCTCTTACTTAACCATCCCCATCCTATTCGTTGGATCGTCCGTAGTTGCTCAACGAGTTCCAGGTATTGCTTCTTGAACGTGGTCCTTTGTGAATCCTTAGAGCGGCGTACTAGCTCAACGTTACGCCATACCTCCGTGGCATCCGTAGGAAGCCTCCGTATCGCGCGATCAAGAATTTCAAGGTCTGTGTCTTGGAGCATCGCAATCTGCTCGACCGACAGCAGCCTGTCTGAACGATTGGTAGTTTGTTCATTGTCGATTGACCGCACAAGTGCGAGAAGCGGTTTCAGTGCGTCGATGGCATCTGCTGGCAATTGTCCTGAGAGAGGCCCGCACATTGCCGCAAGATCATCCCTTTCTGCTTCGTAGGCATCGACCCAGTTGAACGCCTCATCAACAATGAGCCATTTGCGTAGCGACTGATGGTACTGATGGTACAAGTCAAGTCTGATCGGTATCTCAGCATCCTCCGCCTCCCTTAGTGCATTTGCGTAGGCTTTGTGCGTGATTACCACAACTGGACTTGCAGCCATGTCACTCGACTTGACCTTGGCATCTGTATGCGCGGCTATGGCGATGGTTGCACCGGCGCTGGTGTTTATAGCGTGTGCGATTTTGTCGGCCTCGCACTTGAATTTAGTGACGACGAGCGCGCCGGGATGCTCAGTGATGGTTGGCGTGGCTAATAGGACAATGAGAGCCTCGGTCTTTCCTGCGCCGGTTGGCGAGGGCAAGACTTGCCAGCGTCGTTGCTTTGCAGCGGCTTCAAGAGCTTCTTCAAGTTGTAACCAGCCTTCAATAAGGGCGCTGGTGCAAGGCAACCGGAGAGTATTCGTCCAGTGCCGGATCATTCGGTCGATAAATCGACTGTTCATTTGCGTTTGTTGTTCTCTAAAAACGAAAAGGCCCGCCGATTGGACATCGACGAGCCTTCGGGTTGTGGTGGGAAAAGTCCGACAGGTATCTCTAGAAGTTATATTTAGAGAGAGCTGTCGATCTAACGAGCTTGGATTGAGTGAGCCGGTGGCTCTTATCTAATAGGGAGGGACCGGCCATAAGGACGCTTGGTTGCTATTTAGCCTCCCGTCTCCGCAGATTAACCAGCTTCCCCATATTGCTGACTTTGGCATGTGTCACCAACATCGCTTTGATCATGCTGCCGTAGCGCAGCAGGAACGGAACGTCATTGTCGTCAACTGGAACGGCCATGGTCTGTTGGAGATAAACCTGCACAACTCTCGTATTTTCAGCCAATTCGACAATTGATACTATGAGCATGGGTGTTTTTCTAAACCAGCCGCGCTTGGCTATGCACATAGTAACGAGAGATAGCCCGCTGCCATCCTCGTACATTAGCGGGCAGATAATCATGTCGTCCTGCATTATCGGCTGCAGCCCGATCAACGTTAGTTGCATGTGGGTTAGGTTTGCTACGTATTCCGGTATTGCGAGCGCCCGTTGTTTCATGCCGCCATCTCCTTGTTGTTCCTACGTAGCTTGGCGACAATATCCTCTGCCTTGAGATGCGTATAACGAAACAGCATCCGCAAATCCTTGTGTCCGCTGATTGATGCGACCTCGGCTGTATTTAGTCCCTTTTCAAAAAAGCGGCTCACTGCTTCATGACGCAGATCGTGGAACCGTAGCTCTTGCACACCAATACAACCGTCCCTCTCTGCACGACGCTTGCAGCGTCTCCCTCCGGCGAGGGCCGCCTTGTTGGATTAGTCCAATTGGTGCGTAACAGTCCTTATGGACAGCCATAAGCGCAGTACTCAGCTTGAACG